>JAGXGG010000096.1 GCA_024636855.1 Ignavibacteriota bacterium
TGAATTCGAACCACCATTGTTGATTGGTTTAGGCATCAAACTTGGGGCACCCCATTTGCCGTTCTTCAATTCAGAATACCATATATCTTGATTCATAATATTTCCGAAATGTTTAGGGTGACCGTCTCTAGTAAAGTAAATCGTTTTACCATCTGATGAGATAATTGGTGATAATTCATCAGTATCACTGTTTAATTCTGTTAAAACTACTTTTTTTATATCTATTAGTGGATTATCAATCAAATCAATCGATTTTTCTGATTCCCAAAATTTCAAATAGTCAACTTCTATTTCTTGATCTTCTTCCGTAAGAAAGAAACCACAGAAATAGTTGAGAGGGGTGAAAATTTCATCATTATATACATTTACTCCATTTATATAGTATCTTGCTATAGTGTTGATTCTCTCTACCCTCAGTACATTCCATCCACCACGAACAAAAGCATCTGTCCTTGTCCATCCTTTTTGAATATGATATTCACCATCGCTATAAGATTGGATACGAATAAAGCCATTGTCTGAAACTGAGAATTCATAGAATATATTGCTCTCTTTATTCGAATTAATTATCAAACCGAATGGTTCATCATCCTCCCCATTCTCGTATTTTATCTTCGATTCTATTACATAGTTACTGTAAGCCAAATCTTTTATTTCCAACTTTTCAAGACTATATTTAGTATCACTTCCGGTATTATATAGGTAAGTATAAATACCATCTTCTATCACTCCTTCTGTGCCATCTTTCTCACCTACAGTAAGAAGTACTGGAACTAATTTACCATCAAAATTCTGGTCGTAGATTAGCTCCTGCGACAATAGAGATGATGTAATAATTAGAAATAGAAAGAGAATGTATTTTTTCATGTGAACTTAAATATTTTAATCAGTTGTACAACAAATATAGCAATTTTTTGTTAATTGTAGATTAATTTGTTTCAACAAGAAGATTTATTTAAAATGATAAAATTATTTACAATTATATTTGCTATTATTCTTTTAATGCCTATTTATTCCTTCGCCCAAGATATCAATTCAGAGGGGAAGGAATTCTTTGTTGTATTCCCTGTGAATGACAACCCAGAACTTAGTGTTTTGGATTTGGCTGTGCTTATATCAAGTAGGACAGATACAGGAATATCGATTAAGCGAAATGATTATTCGGTTGAATTTTATTACTCCCTGAAAGCTGGGGAGACTTTTGTATTTTCATTGAATTATGATAGTATAAAAAGAAATATAGAAATTAAAGAATTTGAAAGTATACTGGACAAATCCCTCACAATAACTGCAAAAGACCCAATCTCTGTAATTGCATTTAGTGATAAATCTGTTTCTACAGAAGGTTATAAAGCGATACCAACTGAATATTGGAGTGATCAATATATACATAACTGCTTTTATGATTTCAATGAGACTAGAGAATGGGGCAGTGGGTTTAGTGTATTTGCAAAAGAAGATAAAACAGATGTAATCATATTCTTACGAGATGGTGCAAACGGAAAAGAAGGTTATGGTGAGACCGTTCATGGACGAAAACATGGTGATGTTATAAAAGTAACACTAAACGAAGGGGAAGTCTATACTGTGCAAGGTAATGGAAAAACGAGAGGAACTTTTGACCTAAGCGGATCATTAATTAATTCTGACAAACCTATTGGAGTTGTTTCTTACCACACTAGAGCTATGATACCTTCTACAGAAGTAGAAACCGGAAGGGATTATCTAATAGAGATGTTACCACCAATTAACACTTGGGGAACTAAATTTGTCTCTTTAGAAATTGACAGAGGTACTAAAAAAGGTGATTATTTTAGAGTTGTAGCCAGTAAAGATAATACCACATTCAGTATAATGTGGTATTCCAAACAAGGCAGTGGAGATAATAAGTTAATAGGTTCTTCTAAGGTTATAACATTGAAGAATAAAGGCGATTGGTATGAGTATAATGGAACGGGTGCAAATTTCCCTCATAACCATGAGTCTATAAGAGGAGTTGCTGTTTTTGAATCTGATAAACCTATATTAGTAAACCAATATTCATACTCAAGTGGATACGATAATAATGATGTTTACGAACCATTCATGACTACCTTGCCTTCAATCGAACAATTTGTAACTAGTGCTGTATTCGCAACACCAAGTAATGTTTGGTTTATAGATAATACTTTGGTTTTATTTGCGGAAGGAGATAGCGCTGACACTGAAAGAAATTCAACTTTACTTAATTCAATTTTACTAGATAATAACAGGATAGTTGACATCGCCCCCGATTTTCAAAAGAATAGAATACCTACAACTAATATATATTGGACAGAAGTTAAAATAAATTTAGGAACTCACACATTAAATGGGGATACTAAATTTGGAGCTCATTTATATGGTGGGGCAGGCTTAAATGCATACGGTTGGCCGGTAGCCATAAATTATAAAAAGATTAATGAACCTCAATCATCGATTAGAATAAAAGATAGAATAGACATATTTAAAGCAAAAATATTAAGCGAAAACCCTACTAGGAACAATTCCCTTCGGATTAGTGTTACTTCAAAGAATATAAATAAATTCAATTTATCGATAACAGATATCAGTGGTAGAACAGTAAAAGAACTAGGCGAAAATGCAATAATAGGCGAGAAGGAATTCAACTTTGATATTGCTGATTTGAAGTCTGGAGTCTATTTCGTTACTATTTCTGCCAATGGTATGAACCAGATTATAGAATTTGTTGTAACTAGGTAGTTATATTTAGATGAATCATAATAAGAAATTTATATATAATTTGCTGGCATTGTTTTATTTGACACTGCCTTTTTTTATCTTTATAAAATAATTTGCAACAGAATTGAATGAAAGATTTTATTTCTATAATATTGGTGCTAACTCAAGTCTCAGTTTTCGTAACTACTGTACAAGTATATTTGCGTATAAATAAGATTTGGAAAAGAAAGCATGAAGAAGAAGTAGCTGCTTCGCAGTCTATTACGGGTATACTATTACTAATTGGTAATTGTGTGCTTTGGATATTCTATTATATATGGGTAGAGACTGACATGCTATCCATTGTGGATACTTCGCTCTACTTAGTCGAATCGTTCGTATTCCTACTTATCTCCACAGGACTTTGGGTAAAAGGAAAAAGCAGCAGAAATCTATGGCAACTAGCTAAATCAGCATTAAAACTAGAGAAAAAAGAATCTACTTATCTATTAAAGAAAATGTTCAAGCCATCCAATGCTGAAATTATTATAAGTATCCTTCATCAGATAGCAATGATAGATGATGACCTAGACCCTAAGGAAAGAGAGATAATCGAGGCTTTCGCAAAGGAATGGAACATCAACTATTCAGTAGAAGAGATGAATAAGAATAGAAAAGATGGCGATAGCTATAATTTTATTTTACTTCGCGACTCTATGACTAATTACTTAGCTACTATCCCACCTAAAGAGCAAGCATTGCACATGCAAAGCATGATAGAAGCTCTGATAACTGCAGATGAAGTAGTTAGTGACGAAGAAGAACTTATACAAACGGAGCTAATAGGGTTGATAGTAGAATACACAACTGATGGTAAAGGACTAGAGAACAAATATAGTGTACTCATAGTACCTCAGAATCAAGAGCATCATGAAGTAGTGGAGACTATAATCCCTAATACTGTAAGGGTGAACACTTCAGGAGGGGTTGCATATTCTATCGGTTCTTATTACTCAAAAAAATACGCTGAAATGGTTTGTGACCAATATAGAAAAATAAATTTATTCACTATTGTATTTAATTTAGATAACGAAGATTTGAAACAATAATGACTTTCGACTGTTATTAAAAGAAAACAAGGAACAAATATGAAAAGAATAATATCAATTATATTTTTATCAATCTTACTTTTTGCCTGCGATGAAGAAGGCAGCTCTGATAAGTATGAAGGGTATGAGAGAAATGAGGATTTACAGAAACCTATAACCATAGTAGATAGGATGAGCTATACTTTCGGATATGATATTACTACTGGTGTTAATATGATGGATAGTGCAAACAGCAAAGTGAATTTTGATTATCTAATTGCTGGCATTATAGATGGACTCGAGAAAAGAGAACCGATGCTAAGCGAGGAAGAAAGAATGAAGCTAATTACTGAAATTCAGAAGATTCAGACTGAAACAGAGAGAATCAGATATAATAATAAAATGGTACAAATGAAGGAGATAGGCGAGACTTTTAAAGAATTAGGTCCCAAGTATCTTGCTGAAAATATTAAGAAAGAAGGTTGGAAAGAAACATCTACTGGATTGCAATACAAACCAATAAAAGTGGGTAATGGTCCTAAACCAAGTGATAATATGGTAGTCGCTATGAATATCCGTGGTGAATTACTGAACGGCGATGTATTCGAGAATACATTCGAAAAAGGTAAACCATTAGAAATACCAATTGAAGGTGTTGTATTCGGTTTCCAAGAAGCTATTATGATGATGGGTGTTGGTGATATTTATGAATTTGTTATTCCACCTAGTCTTGCTTTCAAGGAAGACGGTAGTGGACAGAAAATCCCACCTAATTCTGTTTTGATTATGAAATTTGAACTAGTAGAGATAGTATCTACAGTAGAAGAGTATAGACAAAAAATGCGTCGTCCTCCGGGATTATAAGGGAAAACTAAAGTTATGTAACTTAATGCCGATTTCTATTATATGAAGTCGGCATTTTTTATATTATTACTATTATTTCCTTTCAGTTTGGTCTCGAAGACTATAACTGTGGCTAACCAAAGCGGTCGATTGAAGAGTGTAAATGTAATCAATAATATGGGTTACGAATACTCGGATTTCGAATATACTACATCGTGCATAATAGATGATTATAAGAGAGATTCTAGTGGTATCATTTTCGATGGTAAAGAGTTACAACTTACTCAGAATAGTAATCTATTGACTTATATTGTTGCTAAGCAACGAATCTCATTGACAATGGGAATGCCAGTACTTAATCTTAGTAATAGGATTTGTATTCCTATCAAAGATTATTTCTTTGCTCTTGATTCTCTAGGTATTTGTAAAGTAATATCATCAAGTGATAATTTATTTAAAATAGATGATTATAGAATACTGAAATATGCTCCTAAGATTTCAAATTTCTCAAATAAATATAATCTCGCTTATTACGAGCAGGTCTACAATGAGGTTAACAAATCAAAGCTGACACAATTACCTAAAGTAAGAAAGAGTATTTCTAAAAAAGTTGAGAAAGACAAAACATTGGATCTGATTAAAGAAGCTATTAAAGATGAGAAATCAGAAGTTCCAACACCTAAAAAGAAAGATGATTACTATGATATCCCTCGTGGATTGAATAGAGAAGACGCTTTAAATAAGAAAAAACACTAGATTAATCTTTTCAGCTTTTCAAAATCCTCTGGTGTATCGATACCCAATATTTCTTCCTTAGTTTCCATACAGAAGTACTTCGAATTGTTTTGTAACAATCTTAATTGCTCTAAACTTTCTGCTATCTCTAGGTCTGTTTGTTCCAATCTTGAGAATAGTTCTAACGCTTCTGAACGATAAGCGTATAAGCCAATATGCTTCCAGTAATTGTTTAGTTTTAGATGGTCTAGGGGCTTATTCCTATAATAGGGGATAGGGCTACGAGAGAAGTATAATGCTTCTCCGTCCATATTTCGCACAACTTTGACAACATTAGGGTTGCTCAGTTCTTCTTCGGTTTCTATTTTTTTAACTAATGTTCCGACTTGACATAAAGAAGTAGAAAAACCAACGAATAAATCATCTATCAATTTAGGAGAAAGAAGTGGTTCGTCACCTTGTATGTTGAATATTATATCATAATCCAACTCTAATCTTCTGCATGTCCAAGCTATTCTATCTGTACCAGTAGCAAAAGTATTTGGAGTCAGTATATACTCCGCGCCTATTGCCTTTGCTTCTGCAGCTATTTCTTCGTCTTCAGTAGCTATTATTAATTTGTCGAGTTTGGTTGCCTTTTGGGCATTTTCATAGACCATGGCTATCAGCGATTTGCCATTTATCCTTTCTAATAATTTACCAGGGTATCTGGTAGACGATAACCTTGCGGGTATGACACCCACAGCTGTCATTTGTCTTTCATAAGGGTTCAATCGAATACCTTAGGTACTTTGAAGAAAATATCATTATGTTTGGGTGCATTTTTAAGTGCATCTTCTACAGAGATTGATTCTTTTACTTCGTCTTCTCTCATTACATTTGTAACTTCTAGTACGTGAGTCATTGGCTCTACTCCCTCTAGGTCTATTTTGCTCAACTCATCTATATAATCTAAGATTTTGCTGAACTGAGGAGTTATAGCTTTTAGTTCATCTTCGCTGAACTCAAGGTGAGCCAACTTAGAAATGTGATCTATTATTTCTTTTGTATTTTCCATTTCAAATTCTATTTTTTAGTGTGTACAAATATAAGGAAATCAATTTAAAAAGGTGTCCAAACAAAACTAAAAAATGGTGCAACTACTGGAGTAGTAAAAAACGCTAATCCAAAGTCTGCTCCAAATTTTGTATTTGCTAACCGGAAACCTAGTAATACGCCTGTGTCTTGTGGCTTTGCTATGTTTGCATTCCACAGCTCTCCGATAAAGTGTATGTCGTGCCAATGTGTAAACTTAGTGTCTAGCCCGATAGCCAGACCCATTGCACCATTAGCATAATTAATATCGAAGAAATTATCTTTGAAGTTAGGTCTATAAATATCTTCTGAACCCAATTTAGAGAACAATGCAAGTGATAATCTAGAACGTTTTTTCTGGAATGTTGCTACTCCATAAGCATGTATAAATCTATTATCATTATTTACAAAAGCGAGATTACCACCGAGTGCTACGTGTAGCTTACCTTCAAAATCTTCGTAATCTTCTTCTATTATTGTAAACTTTACGTTCAAATCAGTTATCTGTTCTTCGCTTGGTATTGTCGGGATTATACTCCTACCAGCTGTTACTGATATTTTATCCATGATACCAAAACCACCATATAGGAATAGCAATTCGAAATTACCTATAAAGTGATTGTCTCCTATAGGTACTGCCGTCGGCATAAAGTAAACCCTATGAGCATGCCTATATTGCTCTTCTTGTAATCGGTATTCTTCTATTTGGTCGTAGAATATTACTGCTTCGCCGAGTTGTGTTTCTACAGAGATTCCTTTACCGAAGTCTTTAACTTCTACTTCGTTATTCACTAATCCTGTAATCAAATCGCCATTTTTTAGCTTAAAAATATAAGTCTTACCAAACTTCAAATCAATTTCTTTTGCTGTTAAGCAAAGTGAAAAAGCAATGAGTAATAATATGATAAGACTAGATCTCAAACTTCATCGCTCTTATTGTTACGAGTAGAAAGAGCCAATTGACCACAAGCTGCGTCTATATCACTACCGAATGTATCTCGAATAGTTACTATACCGCCGAATTTTCGTATTTCATTAGCGAATTCGATTATTCTTTCACTGCTCGATGGCTTTAGAGTTTCTGCTATTCCACTTGGCTCAGTGAATGATATATCATTAAAAGGAATTAAATTAATCCTAGATGGTACTCTTTTACATATCTTTGCTAGTCGTTTCGCATCTTCTATAGTATCGTTCATTCCATCGAATGGGATATATTCGTAAGTTATATTTAGCTTCGTTTTTCTGTAATATTCCTCTACAGCATTCATCAGAATTGTAATGTCGGCTTTTAGGTTTATCGGCATTATCTTATCTCGGAAACCATTAGTAGTACCATGAAGAGAGATAGCCAACTTTGGTGGTCTACTCAAATTTGACATTTTCTTTATGCTTGGTACTACACCAGAAGTAGAAACTGTTATTTTTCTTCTCGACATCAGATCTGTCAGAGGATGTGTTAGTATATTAACCGCTCTAGCAACATTCTTATAGTTAAGCAATGGTTCACCCATGCCCATAAACACTACATTAGTTATCTTAGTATTCAAATCATGTTCTATGTCTAATATCTGCGAGATTATCTCGTGAGTCTCTAGATTACGTTCCAAATCCATAGTACCAGTAGCACAAAACTTACAGTCTAAACTACAGCCAACTTGGCTCGAAATACATAATGTATTACGTATATTAGTTTTTTCAGCATCATCGTACCAAGGCATAAATACAGCTTCTATGCTTTTATCATCTTCCATAGTGAAGAGGTATTTTACTGAACCATCCACAGATACTTGTTTTTTCATAGCTTTGAAGGACTTGATAGTATGATGTGCCATCAAATCGGCTCTCAGCTCTTTTGGGAAAGTAGTGATTTTGTCTAAACTATCCACCTTATTAGAGTAGAGTGCTGTGAACAGCTGTTCTGCCCTGTAATCAGGCAAATCATTATTGTTGAATAATTGGATTAATTCATCGTAATCGAAATTTCTTAAATTCATTCGTTTCTCTTTATCTGGAAATAACAGATTAGTTACTTATTTGTAACAAAAACATCCATTATTTCTCATTATTATTATTGGCACTAAGAGACCAACTATTAGCAAAAATTTGCAATTTCTTAAATCGATTAGTTTGCAATTAAATTAATCAATTTGTCTTGAATAAAAATTATCTTTCTTATTTGTGTTCCTTCTAAGTACTTCTGAACGTTAGGTTCATTTTTAGCAATTTCTAATACTTCGTCTTGGCTCAATCCAGTTGCTACATTAATTTTAGCTCTGATTTTACTTAATACTTGTACTACCATCTCAATAGAAGATTTCTGCATTTTAGACTCGTCGTATTCCGGCCATTCTGCGTGAACTATAGTAGTTTTATTACCTAATATCTCCCAAAGCTCTTCTGCTATATGTGGTGCAAATGGAGATAATATTCTAATGAAATCAGTAATTGCAGATTTCGGCACTATTTCATTTTTGTAAAATTCGTTGACTAGTATCATCATTTGCGATACAGCAGTATTGAATTTTAGACTTTCAATATCTTCACCAACTTTCTTTATCGTTTCATTCAATACATAGTCTAAATCCTCATTCGGAGCTACATCTTTTACTTTGTCGCTCAAACCACCTTCTTCTGAAACGATTAATCGCCATACTCTGTTCAAAAATCTAAATATACCGTCAATACCTGTCTCAGACCAAGGCTTAGCTTGCTCCAATGGACCTAGGAACATCTCGAACATACGTAGCGAATCTGCTCCATAATCTTTGACTACATCGTCTGGATTGACCACATTGCCTAATGATTTTGACATTTTGCGTCCATCAGTTCCCATAATCAACCCTTGATGGAATAGCTTTTTGAATGGTTCTTTGCTTGTTACATAACCGTAATCATATAATACTTTATGCCAAAATCTAGCATATAGCAAGTGTAAAACAGCATGTTCAGCTCCACCTACATACAAATCAACGCCTTCTTCACCCATCCAATATTCTTGCTTTGATTTATCCGCAAAAACTTCACTATTATTAGGGTCTATGTATCGAAGGTAATACCAGCATGAGCCCGACCATTGGGGCATGGTATTAGTTTCTATTTTTCCTCTTTTCCCAGTAACGGGGTCATCATAATTCACCCATGACTCTACTGTAGCAAGTGGTGATTCACCAGTACCAGCTGGTTTATACTCTTCTACATTTGGTAACTCCAAAGGTAATTCGTCCAGATTCATAGCTCGCTTAGTGCCGTCTTCGAATAGGATAATCGGAATTGGTTCGCCCCAATATCTCTGACGTGAGAATAACCAATCTCTTAATCGGAATTGTATTTTACCTTCTCCTAATCCTTTGCTTTCTAACCATTCTATAATTTTGGCTTTCGCTTCAATAGTTTTCAATCCATCTAGAGAGATACTGTCATTTGCAGAGTTAATAGATATTCCCTCATCTGTGAAAGCACCATCTTCAGGATTATGTTCACCTTTTTCTGGTTTCACAACCTGAACTATTTCCATGTTGTATTTTTGGGCAAATTCATTGTCACGTTCGTCGTGACCTGGTACTGCCATTATAGCACCTGTACCATATCCCATAAGTACATAATCAGAGATTAGGACTGGGATTTCTCTACCATTTACTGGGTTAATAGCATAGGAACCAGTAAAAACACCCTTCTTATCTTTGTTAAGTTCTGTTCTTTCTAGATCAGTTTTTAGAGAAGTGTCCTTGATGAATGTATCTACCTTTTCTCTCTGAGCAGCCGTCGTTATTTTGTCAACTAATGGGTGTTCTGGTGCTATTACCATATAAGTAGCACCGAACAATGTATCAGGTCTAGTAGTATAAATTCTGATCTTATCTTCAATCCCAGACAATGAAAAATCTACTTCTGCACCTTTGCTTTTGCCTATCCAGTGTTTTTGCATTTCCATAGTTGAGCTAGGCCATTCCACCAAATCCAAATCAGTTAGCAATCTCTCAGCATATTCAGTAATCTTTAGCATCCACTGACGCATCGGCTTACGTTCTACTTCGTATCCTTTGCCTCTCCACTCTTCTACTTCTTCATTAGCTAATACAGTACCTAACTCTTCGCACCAGTTTACTGGCTGCATAGAGATATAAGCTAGTCTTTTACTATCTACATATTCTTGCTTTGCTTTTTCATCAGTTATATTAGCTGGAATTTCTAATTCACTTATATCTTTGGCAGTTTGTTCAGTTTGGTCATACCAAGAGTTGTACATAATCAAGAACATCCACTGAGTCCACTTATAATAGCTTGGGTCAGTAGTATTAATCTCTCTCGTCCAATCGTAAGCAAATCCCAATAAATTTAATTGTCTTTTGAATGTGATAATATTCTTTTTAGTAGCTACTGCCGGATGCACTCCTGTTTGCATACTATATCGTTCAGTAGGTAATCCAAACGCATCGAATCCCATCGGGTGAAGTACATTGAACCCTTTCATTGTTTTATATCTGCCGATAATATCCGTAGCCGTATAACCTTCGGGATGTCCTATGTGCAATCCCGCACCACTTGGATAAGGGAACATATCTAATACATAGTACTTCGGTTTGCTAGTATCATCACTAACAGCGTAAACATTATCTTCTACCCATTTCTGTTGCCATTTCGGCTCTATTTTGCTAAAATCGTAATTCATTCTTTTTCTAGTAATTTATAATTCATATAACCACAAATTTAACGAATTAATAGGAATATAGTTAAGAATATTAGAATTGGTAGCTCTGAATAATATAATCCTAAAAAAAAGGCTATCTTTACTAGAAAGACAGCCTTTAGTTTTTATTAACTAGCTTTAATGGAGTTATTGCTAGTTAATGGAAAACTATTTACTTTATTTATCGCCCAAAGGTACAGATATACCTGCGAATATCGCTATTCCACGAGTATATAACTTGTCTATAAACTCAATATTGCCATCACCATTCAAATCAGTCATACCATAAGCGTAAGTAAACTGACTAAAAAGAGAAAGCCCCTCAAGTTCTAACTCCAAACCAGCTCCGAACTGTAGTGAAAAGTCCATACTACTCAACTGGTCTGAGATTTCTACACCGTCCGAAGTTACTGTAGAGTTCAATAGGAAACCAATACTCGGACCTAGTAAAACATAAGGATTTAATAATCCAAGATCAAAATTCCCTCTAGCTAGAACAGGTATCTCGAAATAATCAGCAGTAAATTCTGAGAATTTCAAGTTATCACCATGTCCACCTTTCTGTATGTACATTGGAGTAATTTGTAAACTTAAAAAATCGTTCGCGTGAAAATTTGTGAATAGCCCAATTGCTATAGCAGAGCGGTTCTCTGATTGTATATTCTCAGATGATTCCAGATCTACTGAGGCAAAATTAGCACCTAACATACCACCCAAATCTATTTCACTTTGTGCCGTGTAGCTCATTGATAATAACGCAACACTTATTATGACAAATAACTTTTTCATTATAATTCCATTAATTGATTAGAAACATTACAATACATATACGTTTCTGGAGAAATAACGGATTTTTATAATTAATATAATCTAATAAGTTAGGAGATGAGGGGGTGACTTGGCTAGCAATCCCTACCCGGGTTCTACATGTATGAGTACATCTGAGATTTCAGGGATTTGGCGTTGTAGTTCATTTTTTAGGCGATGGGCTATATCGTGTCCTTTGGTTACACTTATCTCGCCATCAACTATTAGGTGTAAATCAACGTGATAAGTAAGTCCCATTTTACGAACAAAGCATTTTTCTGTGTCCATCACACCTTCGACAGTTGCAGAAATACGACGTACATCTTCTATGAAATCATCATATATATGTTCGTCCATTATCTCACTGAGGGCTGGTCTGAATATTAGATATGAATTATAAACTATAAACCCTGAAGCTATTAGCGCGGCCCAATCATCTGCTGTTTCGTAACCTTCACCCAGATAAATAGAAACAGAAATACCAATAAATGCTATTAGTGATGTTATTGCATCACTTCGGTGGTGCCATGCATCAGCTTTGAGCGATGTGCTATTTGTCTCATCTCCCTTGCGCGAAACAATACGGTAGAAAGCTTCTTTCCAGATTATAATAGCTGCAAGAATGTATAATGTATAGCTTTCGGGTGCTACTTGGGGAGTACTGATATTCGCAATACTCTCGTATGCAATGAAAGTAGCAGATATAAGCAAGAATCCCACTACTGCAAAAGTAATTAATGGCTCTGCTCTACCA
>JAGXGG010000097.1 GCA_024636855.1 Ignavibacteriota bacterium
TCTCAGATAGATTCAATATGGGTATAGTCGGTGGTTATATATCAGGTAATACACTAGGTGGTATTGGAAGTCAAACTCTTGATTTCCTAGGTGATGCCACTAGCTTTGATGGATTCTACGTAGGCCTTAGCTTTGGATTACTGGACCGTATCTTCTACCCAGAAGAGCTTAGGTATGCAGAGTAGGGGAGGTGTTTGGCAAGGAATTCCCCTCTTTGAAAGAGGGGTGGTAGCTTTAGCTGACGGGGTGTTAATTATTAATTACGACTTTGTCTGAATCAGAATTCACAGAAATTAAGGACTGTTATGAGAAAAGCATTTATAATGACTTTCGTAATTAGTTTAATGTTAATTAACACTAATTATATAGAATGTCAGCAAGTTATAGATAAACAGAATATGATTAATCTTATTGAAGACATAATTGAAACTCCAACAAGAATGATTGAAATAATGGGAAAAAATGAAACAATTGACTGTTCAAGGATAATTGAGTCATTTAAGAATGAAGAATGGAGACTGATAAATTTTACGATGGATATTACATACATAAAATGTAGAGGGTATGTTTTTGAGAACATTTATGAAAGCCCATTAGCAGGGACTGATGATTTAGTTTATGATATTTATTATGTAAAAGATGAAGGTCTAGAATCTGAAGATTTAATTAGATTTACATTCTTTCCAGAAAACGGTAGTCTTATTTTTATTGGTATAACAAAGCCTATTGGTTAGTAAAGATAATAATCGTTTACCTCAATTTAGATTTTAAGATGAACTGTATTGCCGTTGGCTTCAGCCAACGGGTAAAGTTTATTACAACTCCAAGGACTTTAGTCCCATATTATATTGCTCCGCTGGGGCTTTGAGGGTTTTTATATATCATTGGACTCTTCACTCACTTCGATTCCTTTCAGAGTAAAGAATTAGAACCACCAAAGACTGCTATTGAATCTCTATTTTATCTATCAACAGCTTGAAATTTTCAGCTTTTTTATTCCCTATTAGCATACCTATTTCTTCTATCTCGCTGTGTGCAAAATTTGGCATTTCTAGTTTCATCCCTCTGAATGAAGGATAAAAATCACTCAGTGGTATTCTTATTTCTTCCCATTCACCTGAGGTCTCAAAATTGTAAATATAAGAGTAATAATCACTAGATTTGTTTTTGATTCTAAACTGATATTTTTTACCGTCACCTTTTAATTTTAGTACGACACTTCCATTCTTATCAATTTGTATTTTTTTAAATCTATAGCGTAGAGATGAAAAACCACCATTATTCTCAAGAGATACACGACCTTCAAATAAGCCATAACCATCTGGGCTTAGTGTGAAATCACTTTCTGACCTACCACCCATGACGGTATCATCTACAGTACTCCAACCTTTTATATCAGAATCACTATTAAAATCAAAAATTATTTGTGTGCCCATCGTCATTACTAAAAGAAAAGTACTTAGTATTAAACTCATTATTTTCATCTTATTTAATTATTGAAAATCAAAATCACATATTATCTAATTTGATATTAGACATTTATAATACCCTTCACGAAAAAGAAACTAGATTTATTTTGTCTTTGCAATCACAAATGATAATTTTGTAGTATGGATATCAAAGAAAAACAAGACGAAATAATCTCCGAATTTTCATTTTTTGAAGATTGGATGGATAAATACGCTTATATTATTGACCTCGGAAAAGAGCTAGAGCTAATAGAAGAGCGAGATAAGAGAGAAGAGAACCTAATACGTGGATGTCAATCGCGTGTTTGGTTGGTAGCAGAAACTGACGCTAATGGAAATATGAAGTTCAAATCGGATAGCGATGCTCTTATTACGAAGGGAATTATTGCTTTACTAATAAGAGTTGTCAATGGTGAAAAGCCAGAAACTGTTGCTAGAGAAGAGTTATACTTTGTAGATAAGATAGGTCTGAAAGAGCATTTATCACCAACTCGTTCCAATGGATTACTCTCTATGATCAAGCAAATGAAGTACTACGCCATTGCTTTTGCGGGTAAATGAAAAAAAAGTAGTCAATTTTAGTCCTATTTACACAACAGCCGATGAACTCGTTCGTTATCCAAATTGGAATTAATCTAATTATTTATTCGTAGATTTGTATTATGGAACGTGTTACTAAAGATGTTTTAGAAGAAATAGAAGAAAAAGCTTACGAAAAGCTAAAAGAAGTCTTCGACCCAGAGATACCAGTTAACATAGTTGAGCTAGGCTTGATATATGATATTACTGTAGCTGAAAATCGTGAAGTAGTAGTTATAATGACTCTTACTGCACCCAATTGCCCTGTAGCCGATTCTATCCCACGTGATGTAGAAATGAAGGTTATGGAGCTAGAGGAAGTAGTCGATGTAAAAGCTATTTTGACTTTCGATCCTCCTTGGGATATGTCTATGATGAGCGACGAAGCGAAGTTAGAACTAGGATTTTTATAATTATCAATTAATATTAGAAGCTTAATGGCAATACAATTTCACAAGCTGAATGTAAGCAATATTGTAAGGGAAACAGATGATGCGACTACGATTTCTTTCGAGATCCCTTCAAATCTAAAAGACGAATTCAAATATAAGCACGGTCAATACCTAACTCTTCGATTTTATTTTGATGGAAAAGATGAAAGACGTGCTTACTCATTATGTACAAGCCCAGTTGCCGATGATTATCTAGCAGTAACTGTTAAGAAAGTGACAGGTGGCGAGGTTTCACCTTATATCAATAGCCGATTGAAAGTAGGTGATACTATAGACGTTATGCCTCCTTTGGGTAATTTTACAATTGACTTAGATGAGAATAATAAAAAAACTTATATTCTTTTCGCTGGTGGAAGTGGTATTACGCCTATTATATCGATATTGAAATCAGTATTGTTCACTGAAAAGCAAAGCAAGGTAATACTTGTTTACGCTAACTCAAATGAAGAGACTATTATTTTCAGAGATGCATTGATTGATCTGAAAGAAAAGTTTGTAGATAGACTTACTGTTATACATCAGCTAAGTAAGCCGATGAACAAAGGTGTAGAGCATACAGAAGGGCGTATAGACAAGCAACGCTGCTTGGGAATAGTAAAGCTACTTGATCCTTCTATAATTGCAAATGCAGAGTATTTCATGTGCGGCCCAGGTGGTATGATGAAAGAGATAGAAGCGGCACTACTAGAACTGAACATAGATAAAAAGAAAATACACAAGGAATCTTTCACAGTAGCCGAAAATGAGGGTACTGAAGTCGTAAAACACCACGATACTCATGCCCCAGATGAGAAAGTAGAAAAAGTAACAGTGATTCTGTACGGAGAAGAACACGAGATAGACATAGCTGATGGTGATACTATATTAGTAGCTGGTATAAAGGCAGGTATTGACCCCCCATTCAGTTGCCAGATAGGTGCTTGCTCTACTTGTAGAGCTAAGCTAAAAGGTGGTAAAGTTGAGATGGAAGCAGATGATGCTCTTTCAGAAGAAGAAATGGAAGAAGGATTTGTCTTGACTTGTACATCTCATGCATTAACTAATAATGTTGTTGTAGATTACGACGATAATTTTTAAGTTTGTTAGTGTAATTATAATAATTTGGACTAATGTTAGTCTAAATGTAAAACAGAAAATATTTATTAATTAAATTTAAGGAGGTGATAATATGTCTGAAGTACTAGAGAATGTTGACTTTGTAAAAGTACCAACAATGATCACGGGAACAGAAGAGCAAGACGAATTTATCATTTCGAACAATGCGTTAGGAATAATAGAGCAAATCAAAGTGGAAAATGAAATTCCAGCTGATTTCAAATTAAGAATTAGCACAAGCAGCGGTGGTTGCTCAGGAATGAATTACTCTTTGGGTTTTGACTCAGAAGTAAACGAAAATGATGTTGTGTTGGATGCAGGTAATTTGAGTATAGTAACTGATGACCATAGTTTATTCTATATCCAAGGCGTAACTTTGGATTATGTAGATGGACCATCTGGTAGCGGTTTTGTGTTCAACAATCCTACTAACTCACACAATTGTGGATGCTCACACTAAAGTCAGCATTAGTATAGATACTAGAGGGTTGCTTATTTATTTAAGCAACCCTTTTTTTATGGAATAGGAAAAATAAATTATAATGACTATATTTGGTGAATATATTCAATAAATGGAAATATGGAAATGAGTTTCACATTCTTTGTAATACTCTTTATACTACTTGGCTCGTATTGGTATATATTCAGGTTCGATAAGAGCACAATTAGAATCACTTTAGATGAGTTGCAAATATATAAGATGCTTACAATAGTAGCGACTGCTGTCTTTATAGTAGGGTTTGTTTTGTCTTTTATTATTAGTCAAGATATTGTTGAAATATTCTATTTAGTCTCGCTAGTTATAACTTTATATTCAGATTATTATGTTTTCAAAAGATACCATGTTTTAGAAAAGAGCGAGAATTAATGTGTTTTTAGTGTTATTATAGAATATAAAGGTATGGAAATAACTAATATCCATATAATAAGAAGAGCAGCTAGTTATAAAAAATAATAACTCTTTTATAAAGTTTATAGTTGAGTAATTGTGATAATTTCATTTTATCATAACTGAAAAAATTGATTCAAATTAAAAAAACATATAAAATATTATTAGCTTTACTAGTCACTTTCTTAATAATTGGGTGTTCAAAAAGTGATTTACCTGAAAAAGAATATGAAGTATGTTTTTATTTAAAATCTCAGATGCTAAAAGGTTTTAAAGCAATGAGTAAACTAAATATTGAAGATTCTTCAGGTTTCAAAACTAGATGTTTTAATTATTTATCAAATGACCCACCTGATTATTTTAAGATATCCGAAAAATATATTGATATTCCTGACATACTTGATTTCTATAGGGAAATTGATTTATACTACTTTAAGAATAAAAATATTAATGGATTAAAGGACTCAATTTTCAAAACAACTTTTATTGATACAATGAATATTAATGGTTTTAAATTAGATTTATATGAAGTTAGAACCAAAATGGATTTGATAAGTACTGTATGTATCCACAGTTTTTATGGATTAGTATTAGTTGAAAGTGAAATGCCTCTAGGAAGCATCGAATTAAAAAACTTTGAAAATAAAGAATTGAAATACAAAGTTCCTATATCTGGAGAATTGGATTCAATATTCTATAAAAAATATTTCCTAGAAGCTATTCCTGATTAAATAGATGAAAAATTATTGAAGTACTAAGCAGTTCTTTCCTGGGTTCTTCAATCACTTCGTTCCGTTCATAGTGACTTCTTCACAGAGGTTTGGGGGTTTTGGAAAACGTAAGAATTACGTCTCTACAATTCATTTTATACAAAATAATCCTGAAAATTCCCCTCTCGAGGGGTGGGCAGCGAAGCTGGACGGGGTGGTTAATTATTGCTACTAATATTGAACTGTAACGCTTCTTCTCCTAGACGCTTTGGACACTGCGTGTCTTCCCAAGTGACGTGAACTTTGTGACCTCAGTGTGATAAAATAGGTTGTGGATATTATTTTAACACGAAGGACACTAAGATTGATGAGTAAATCTTTTTACTTTAATAAAAACCTCTGTGAGCTTTGTGTTAAATAAGTAATTCTGAGACCACCTCGTCCCTTTGGTCCTAGCTGTGACAGATGCAACTAATATTCTACCCCTACGGGGCAGTATTGTTTTTTTGGAATTTATAAGCTACAGATATTCAGCCCCGATGGGGCTTACAAGAAATTTATATTTTCTGAACTCAAGTGACGAAATTACTCCCCAGCCATCAATTCTTTCAGCTTAGTGATTGTAGGGATTGGAGTTGGGTCCACTCCTCGCATTAGTGCTAGGTAGTAGCTCACCCAATCACCGAAATATATCATCTCAAACATACGAGAAAGCAAGTATTCCGCATCCGAAGAAAAGCCATAAACATTTGCTTTATCTTGGAGCAAATCGCTAAATACTTTGATGCGTTTTTGTACTCTTGGATTCTCAGATGGGTCTTTTAGTAAGATAATTCGGAAATCAGAATTGTTTTCTTTGTAATCCCACGAATTTATTTCGTTATGATTCATCTCTGGTATCACATTGAAAAAAGCATGTGCTTTAGAGTTCTCATGTAACTGCCCTGCCCAACGCATAGCTATTGGTGCCATTACTTTACCAGTATATAGCACGGTCTTCTTACCATTCAGCAATAGTGCTAATTTTATAGCTTCATTATTCGTAAGTTCTTGGTATCTTTTAGAGCATTTTTTCAGATTATAATATGTATCTTTTATAGCAAGTTCTATATCTTCTGTCATATTTTTGCTTACTATTTCTAAATGCAAAAATGCAGTAAGTATAGAGAAAAAGCTCATTGCAAGGGCGCAACGAGGCATCATTCCAGATGGCATTTTTACTACTTGGTGTCCGTTACTAATAGCCAAATCTTCTAGTTCACCACCTGTAGTAAAACATATTATATTATCAGTGATCTTGTTAGCATCATGGTATGCGGCAAGAGTTTCTTCAGTATTACCAGAATACGAACTAGCAACGACAAGAGTTCGTTCGTTTACCCAGTTAGGCAAAGTGTATTCACGATTAACAAATATTTGTTTTTCGAAACCGACTTGCTCCAAATAGCTTCGGAGTATATCGCCAGAAATAGCTGAGCCACCAATTCCACATATTACAATATTGTCGAAATCATAACCACGCTTTTCTATTGATTGACCTGCATCTATTCCTATCTCAACTTGAGAATGAAAATCTGCAAGAATAGCGAACATATTCCCTTGGTCGAACTTGCTAATACTGTCTCTGTTAATTTCCACTAAAACCTCTTTTGCCTAAAGTACTTTACGAAACCCCAAATATAAAGAATTTGAAGTATATCTCTACTTATTACTTTTAAATTTAATTATTTGCCTATGCAGAATCCTGAGAATATTTCCGCCAAAACTTCTTCATTCCATTGGTCACCAGTTATCTCACCCAAAGTATTAGTTGCGTTTCGGATATCTATGGCTATTATTTCGTTCTGCATATTTGCATCTATAGCATCTATGCCCCTTTGTATTTCCAATGAAGTTCGGCGTAGCAAATCAGCATGGCGCTTATTAATTAGAACATCATTCAAACGGTCTATGCTGCTCTTAGAAGCTGTCTTTATCTTATCAGTGATCTTCTCTGTACCTTCTCCTGTTTTCGCCGATACAAAGACTCCATCAGCCGTTTTATCAAGCAAATCACTTTTGTTTTGTACTAGCATAAACTCCGAGTTTGGATATTTTTCTTTCAGTGTAATAAATAGCTCATCTGATTGGTTGAATCCTTTGCTAGCGTCATTCAGCACTAGTACTAGATTTGATTGCTCGAGTACAGATTCCACTAGTTTAATCCCAGCAATCTCTATAATGTCTTCTGTCTCACGTAGTCCAGCTGTGTCAATCAATCTAACTTTAATATCACCTAACAATATATCTTCTTCTATATAATCGCGTGTGGTGCCTTCTATTTCGCTGACTATTGCTCTGTTTTTTTGTAGTAATTTGTTGAAAAGAGTGGATTTCCCTGAATTAGGGAACCCCGCAACTGCGACTATGAATCCTGATCTCAGCACTTCCGAGGCACGGAATTTTTCAGCTAGATTGTTACAGTATTTTTGTGATTCTACTAGCCTTGCTCTGACTTCACTATTATCAATTAGCTCTATGTCTTCTTCAGAAAAATCTAGCTCTAGTTCCAAAAGCCCTGCTGTGCGTATTAATCCATGACGTAGTTCTTTCAATCTTTGAGTGAATTCACCTATTAGCTGACGAGCTGAAGTCAAAGCACCAGCCACCGACGTAGAATGGATAATATCAGCCACTGCTTCTACTTGCGTTAGATCTAACTTCCCATTAAGGAATGCTGTACGTGTAAACTCGCCTGGTTCGGGCATCACTGCTCCAGCAGCCAAAAGCGCATCTACTATCTGCCCAGCAACTATATTACCACCGTGGCAACCAAATTCGATTGTATCCTCTCCAGTGTATGAGTTAGGGGCTAGGAAAGTACTTGCAGTAACTGTATCTATGAGTGTATCACCATTCTTGAAATTACCATAATGTATAGTATGGGTTTTGGCTTCAGCTAGTTTAGTTTTACCCACAAAGCACTTGTCGGCTATGGAGATAGCTTTCTCACCAGAAATACGGACTACGTTGAGCCCAGCTATACCCGGAGCCGTTGCCAATGCTGCTATTGTACGTGACATATATTATCTGAATAATTTGATTTATTTAATATTTAATATACGACTATATAATAAAAGATTGTAATTTAGTGAATGGCATAATTTTTGTCAAATTGAGAAAGAATATAAAATATGGTTAAAAATGGACAAAAACATTAATCTTTACGACGATCCAAATCGATATGCAGCAAAAGGTAAGTTAGAAATATCAGATAAACTCAACTTTTTTGGTTATCAGGAATTTAGGGTTGATAGAAACTCGATTGAAGTATCGAAGAGAGACCCAAAACTTAAAAGAAAGCAAGATCTAGTTGATTTCTTATTCAATTCATCATGGTTCGAAGGAAAATCTGTACTTGATCTAGGAGCTAATTCTGCATTCTTTTGTTTTTATGGTTTACAAAATGGTGCTTC
This sequence comes from Ignavibacteriota bacterium, assembly GCA_024636855.1. Classification (GTDB taxonomy): domain Bacteria; phylum Bacteroidota; class Ignavibacteria; order Kapaibacteriales; family UBA2268; genus PGYR01. The sequence goes on from JAGXGG010000097.1 coordinate 8,650, forward strand.
AAGAGCCGATGCAGTTGAAATCGATAAACTCTATGTAGGAA
>JAGXGG010000098.1 GCA_024636855.1 Ignavibacteriota bacterium
AACTTATGAATTTTTTGTTAGTAATGTAATCAAGAATCATCCGACTTCAATTAATGCAAATTTGAATTTAGATATTTCAGATGCTAAATGGAAAATTGCTAATGGACTTTTTGACCCCATATTAAGTGCGGACTATGATGATAAATATTATGATGAAAAACAGTATTTTCAGATATTTAGATCTAGTTTACAACTACCTTCTTATTTAGGTTTATCATTCAATGCAGGATACGACAATACAAGAGGAATATTCCTTAATCCAGAGAATGACACACCTAATAACGGACTTGGATACTTAGGAGTAGAAGCAAATTTACTACAAGGTTTATTGATAGACGAAAGACGAACGGCAGTAAACCAAGCAGAAATATTTGAGAATATCGCTGCTAACAGAAGACAAATAGAGATTAATGATCTAATATTGAAAGCATCTCTTGCTTATTTTCAGTGGCAAGCAGCTTTTGAGTATCAATCTATATTAGAAGAAAGCGTTGGTTTAGCCAGCGCATATTTTGATAATAATTTACAATCATTTATATATGGTGATAAGCCGGCGATTGATACTTTAGAATCGTTCCTTGTCTTGCAAGACCAACTTATCTTTCTGCAATCGAATAAAGTTGATTTAATTAAAGCCAGAAATAATTTGAATAATTTTAATTGGGACCAAAGCATAGTAAACCCAATTGAAGAAAATACAATTCCAAGTAGGATAAGACCTTTAGAAAATGACAATCTAATTACTGATTCAATTACTTATACTGGTAACCCTATATTAGCTGAAAAGAAAAACAAAATTGAGTTATTAGAAGCCGAAAACTATTTAAAGTCTGATAAGTTGAAGCCAAAACTTAAAGTAAAGTATAACGCACTTACAAGTGACATAAATAATAATATACCTACATTCAACACGAATAATTATAAATGGGGTTTAAATTTCTCAATGCCACTTTTATTCAGAAGCGAAAGAGGTGAACTTGAAATCAACGAATTGAAAATAAAAGAAACTGAATTAGAACTCGCTGACAAAGAGAACATATTGAGAAACAAACAAATTTCCAATATTGAGACACTCAATATATTAAAAGATCAATTAGATTTAGTTTCTGAAAATGTAATTAGATATAAGCAATTGTTAGATTTAGAGTATGAGAAATTTGAGATTGGAGAGAGTTCTGTTTTCTTGATTAATAAAAGGCAAGAAAAATATATTTATTCAAAATTAAAAGTTATTGATCTAACAGTAAAATATAATATCGAAATATTAAATAATTTGATGATAAATAATCAATTAGAAAATAAATTCAAATAAGTCGTAATTTATTTCCTTTAGTTAGTACTCCTTACTGTGTTTATTCTGTTACTCTTGTCAAAGAGATGATAATATGGAGTTAGTTATGAATAATTCAATATATAATCTAGATAATCAGAACTCTAATGAATTACTCAATCCATAGAATGAAATAAGTTCTGAACATGAATCCAAATAAAAAGAGCCACCCAAAAGCGACTCAAATTATAAAAACATTTTTATCAAATAATCTTATTCAATAATTATCTTATTCGAGCTAATTATCTTGCCATTAGAATCATAAGAATTCAACAAATAAGCACCAGCAGAAACAGTATTAGGAATACTAAAGTTAGTATTACCTCTCATCTCATTTTCTAGTACTACATTTCCAGCTTGATCAACTAAAACTATATTAGATAAATTGAACTTAGAATTAGAAATATTCAAAATAGAACCAGATTTCACTGGATTAGGATAAACACTTAGTAAATTTATTACATCTGATGCTACTGAAGATTTCGCTTGAGATACATCTGTATAAGACAAATAACCTTCAAACATATCATAAGAAGCAACTGATACACCATAGCCAGGAGCATAATAATCATAAGCGACATAACTGCCTGTATCACCTTGAGTTAACCCAAAGGCAGTCATTAGAGGAGGTGGTGCGGGTTGACCGCCTAAGAAAACACTATCAATATCATTATATTCTGTTTTAATCATCAGAGCATCAATAGTCATTACCCCCCCGCCGAGATTAGGAATAGTCAATTTACCTGACCCAACAACTGTTTTAGTCTGAGTAACATAAGTAATAAACACTCCAGGTGTTTCATTTAATCCAAAACCTTCTACAGTTAATTTATAATATGTCGGTATATTATGACTTTCTGTCCAAGTTTTTTCCATTTCTATCGGGTATTTAATGAAATCTATTCTACCCTCAAAAGGGAAATTCCCACCATCTATCCTTAATTTATCATTTGCTCCACCCGTAATTTGGGTAATTGGATATTCAACTTCAGTTATCCTTCTTCCTATTCTCGCATATCCTTGATCATCATTAACATAGAAATCTTTACTATCAATGTCAAAATCATTTAGTCTGTATAAAGATATTCTGTAATTTACAGCATCTTTGTAAAAGTCATCCCCAGACGCATCAACAAAAGTCTGAGCAATGAAGTGGGTTGTAACTAAATCAGACAAATCCCAAGTTACGTCTTCACCTGTGGCAGGTGGTTCTAAATTAGTTCTATACTCTACGTGGCTCATAAAATCGTAGTCAGATTCTAAAGGGAAATCAGCTTTATTTATAACAACCTGAGAAAAAGACAATTGCACACTTGCTATTAAAGTGGCAGCAGTAAGAAGTAAGATACTCTTCATTTATAAACTCCAATTATGTTTAAAAAATCAACACCCAATATAGCAAATACCTGACATTTATAAAAGTCAATTGTAATTTTTAAGATAAGTAAACAGAAAATATTACGACTTGTTAATTCATATTATTTACTTAATTTATAGATAATACAAAGTTACTACTGAGAATATAATATGAAAAATAACTCTAGAAGACAGTTTTTAAAGAACACAACACTCGCTGGGATTGCCATTGGCACTTTATCCAATAGCTCAAGACTTATTGCTGAAGAACCTGAAAAACAAAACGCTGAATGCGAAATCACTACTCTTGACTATTACGGTGAAGGTCCATTTTACACTGATAACCCTCCAATAAAAGAAGATGGGCAAATCGCTAAAGAAAATGAAGTAGGGCAAAAAATACGAATAAGCGGTAGAGTAACCAACTTAGATTGTACCGAAATACTATCAGGAACTATAGTGGATATATGGCATGCTAATAATGCTGGGCAATATGATAATATTGGTTATAACCTCAGAGGTAAAGTCATAGCTAATGAGCAGGGTTTCTACATGTTTGAAACTATCTTGCCGGGTAAATATTTGAATGGTAACAAGTACAGACCTTCACATATACATTTCAAGATAACTCCTCCAGGGTTTCCTACATTGACTACACAGCTCTATTTCGAAGGTGATACTAGCATAGCCGAAGATGCAGCTGCTTCGCTCAATAGTGGTCAATATGATGCAAGCCGTAGAATAATTCCGCTTAATGATGGGATAGATGGAGTAAAAGAAGGAACATGGGATATAGTAGTCGATGGTGATGGTGCAACTACTGGCATCAACGATCTACACATAAACAAAGGTATAATATATAGCGCTAGCCCTAACCCATTTACAGATAGTGTCACTATAAAATATGGTGTATTTAGTAACTCTAACGTCAGTTTGTTTGTCTATGATATAGAAGGAAGACAAGTTGCCAAATTAGAAGAACGATATTTGACATCTGAAAAGTATGAAGCAACTTGGTTACCAGAGGCTACATTACCTAGTGGGCATTATTTTGTAGCTATAAAAATCAATGATTTGCAAGTACATTACTTGAAATTAGTGAAGGGATGATTAAACTAAACTCAGAATAGAAAGCATGAAAACAGTATTAATATATAGCATACTAATCTTACTTTTTCTCTCCTTAGGTGAGTCAAATGCTAATATTAAAAATGATACATTATTCACTTCTCCAAATGAAAACACAGCCCTAGTCCAACAGTTTATCGATAGCTTAGAATCAGTAGATATGGACTATATAGTCCACGTCAAAAAAATAGATAATAGTACTAATCAGACACTTTACTCTAACTTTATTTTGTGGGCTGATATTAGTGTGAAGGAAGCAAATAAGTATGGGATAAAGGAGTTGGATAATATATATATATCAAAGACGATTATTTCTAATATACTTGATACTGGTACATCCATAAAAAGAGATGAACTACCTGACTTATTTTATTTAATAAATACATATAAAAAACAATTATTTGGTAAGAAGCTATTAAAGCCTAGAGTATATAAAGGTAATTCAAATTGTTTATTAGATGTAGTTATTAAGAATAGGGATAATATAATTAAGTTTTCAATACCTTGTGATTTTGATTTTTATTCTGATTATTATAATGATTTTTCAAAATCAATTTTTTATCCGATTTACTTACTTCTCGTTAGAGACCTGCAAAGTTCTATCGATATTTATGACTATGCTTTAAGTGAGGAAGATACTAAAATTATTCAGTTAAATAGAGAATTAACTATATATCTAAACTATAAGAAAAGGTTAGTAAAATTTATTAATGGAATAAAGAACGATAGTAATAAGTTGAGCAGTGAAGAATATACTGTTTATGTTCCACTAGTTGATAATGAAATTTCTGATAGTCTATTTATAGATAGTCTTTGCAGAAGTGGTGTTAATAATATGATAATCGATTATAAAAATTTGTTTTGGAGCAGAGAAAGAGATACAACTACTAATCCAACTAGTTCATTTACTGAAATTATTTGGCGAGATGGAAATAGTGATTATTTAAAATTGAAATATTTTGGAAAATATTTAATATCACCTACATACTTAATTCAGAATGAATTATTTATTTTTTTATCTGAAAATCAATACTTATTAAAAGATACTCTTTTTCTTAATAAAATTACAGATGGAGTAAAGAATTTTAATTTATGGGATAAGGAGCAAAAAATGATAGTATTAGAAAAAGAAGAAAAAAGAAATGATTTAATTAACTATCCATTACTTAAAAAAGATACGATTATGGTATATAGTGATATTCTAAAGGAGTCTATAAGCGATAATAATTGTGCTTCTGAATCATATAAAATCTTTTTTGACAAAATTGAAATGAATTTCTATACAGCCTCTTCACATAGACCTTCATATGATTATTGTTTTAAATATATATTTAAAGAATACTGTGATAGGGGATTTTACACTCTAGAACTTTTGATTGAAAAATTTCAACAAAAATTCAAAAAAGAAATTGGTTTATTATTTAAAGACTGCAAAACGAATAAGCTTGATAAAATACATGCAAAATTATTTTGGTTAGGACAATTAAAATACATTGAAAAATCTTTAGTTGAAGTCGATGACTATATTCTTGAATTGGAAAATGATTTAAAAGAACTCGAATCCAAAAATAATTCGAAATAATCCCAAGATAAAATTGGGATTTTTTTTATGTTAGTATAATCGCAAAACATAAGTATAGAATAATATGAATCTCCAAAAATTAGACAAAAGACAATCTCTTAGAAAAATCGATCTTAAAAATGAGTATAAGGCTCACCTTTGGAAAAAGAACAAAAGCTATGTTAAGTTTATCGAATCGCTTAGCAATCATATTCATGACTATGGAATTAAGTTTATAGTTCTCTGGGAGAACTTGGATTTCTTTCTTGCTGTAAAGGATAAATATGATGATATAGATGATGCTAAAGAATTCATAGATAATTGTTTGGCAGAGATAGAAACAGACAATTATTCTTCTAATATCTACCACCTCTACAAGTATAGCGAACTAAAAGATATAGTTAACAATGCGTTAAAATCAGATGAGATTGCATCTACCCTTTTGACTTGTAGGTTTATAGTTTATGCTTCTGCTTATGATTTGTTATTCGAAGTAGTAGCAAAGGTGCTAGCAGGTTATACTTTTGATGTGGCTTATTATGAGACTACGAATAATATTATCCCCGTCAATCTAACTGGGATAGAGGATGCTCATAATCACTTCTCTGAGTACTTTGCATTTGAAAACGAGCAAGAATATAAATTCACACCTTATAGATTATACTCTGCCAATGAATATGTTCTCAACTATGATATTTCTGCTTTAGTAAGCATAGTATCCGATATAACTGATGCTAATATATTGCTACATGGTCTAATAATACCAAGCAGAGAAGGTAAGATTTTTGATGAGCCAAGGGCTGAGACTGTTCTACCAGCTAAGTTATTTGAATACGAAACCGAGCCATACATAGAGTACAGAGGTATAAAGATGGAAGTCTCTACTACTGATTTGCAGAAGGAAATATTTGTCTGTTCTCTATACTTAGATCTGGATGATGGAATAATTAGAACTATATCTGAAAAACATGAAATCTCAGCTGAAGATGTAGCCCAATCACTAAAGTATTTACTTGGTAGAAAAATCTATATTCATCCAGTTATAGAGTCATGGGCAGGCACTCAAATAGAGATTAGCTGGGTAGAAGTAGTTTAGGTAAACTTCTCAATTATTTCGTATATTAAATACTTAATCCTAATCATAAGAGCAAACAATGTTAGATCAACTAAATAATGTATTAGCCGAATTCAAGCAAATGGAAGCAAGCGAATTACTATTACAGCTTGGCGGTTTCGTCTTTTGGATGATACTTATTCTTGTAGTAAGTAGCTTGATAATTCGTAATGTGAACAAAAGAGTAAAGGCCAATTCGGCTAGATACAGAACAAAGAAAATTGTTCGGTTTGTTAGTTACTTACTAATTGGATTAATTGCTATTTTCTCATTCACTGGGAATATGCAGCAATTTGGGCTATCATTGGGATTAATCACTGCAGGTCTTGCTTTTGCATTGCAAGAGGTAATTTTGTCGATGTTCGGATGGATCGTAATATTCACAACAAACTCGTATAGTCCAGGTGATAGGATAGAAATAAACGGAATCAAAGGTGACGTTATTGACATCGGCGTTACTAAAACTACGCTTATGGAAATAGGAGAATGGGTAAAAAGTGACAATTACAACGGGCGAATTGTTCAGATAAGTAATAGCTTTATATTCAAAGGTGCAGTCCGTAATTACTCAACTGATTTCCCTTTCGTATGGGATGAGATAATATTACCTATTACATTCAATTCCGATTTGGAATTAATGAACCAATTAGTAAAAAAGGCAACTGACGAATATCTTCTTGATTACGCTCAGTTTGCCAAAGACAATTGGCAAATAATGGTAAAGAAATATTTGATAGAAAATGCCAATGTAGAACCAAGTCTAATGTTTGTATTGAATGATAATTGGGTAGAGTTTACTCTTCGCTATGTTGTGGACTATAAAAAGAGAGGCGCAACTAAACACAAACTATTTCATTCTATTTACAATTCTGTTATGAATAGCGACGGAAAAGTCTCCTTCGCTTCAGCTACATTTGAGTTAGTCGGTATACCAGATTTGAAAGTGAAATTGGATAAACCCAATGAATAGGTTATGAGAAGTAATGATTTGAACTAGAAACTTACCTGCAACCTAACTAAACTATGGTGAGTTAAATTAGTATATGGTAAGTATTTTGAATAATCTAGAAAGGAAGTTGTTACTTTACGGTTTATAATTTTTGTTTCTATTTTATGAGTTGAATAGCCAATAACTGTTCCTAAGACGAGGCCTCCTACACAATAGTAAGAAAAATAATCTCTTTCATAATTCAGAAAGACAGGTAATGAAACGTATAAAGCTGCACCACCGATTGCTCCAAAAAGCAACCCTTCAGTAATATAAGTACCCTTTTTTAGTTGTAGTAATCGAACATCAGATTTAGGGATAGACTTAGTTGTTTTGTTAAGGTAACTAGTATATGTAACTGTCGTATCATTCACTTCTATGTTTCTAGCTTCTATTACTTCTTTATTTAAAAGTACAACCTTACCATCATAAGGTTTACTATACATGCTTACTTCAGAGATTAAAAGAATTATCAATACTAAAATAAATTTCATAATATCCAGTTTTTTATATCAATCCTGATAGAATTGACAATTTAAGAATTTATCATAATTATTGAAAATCAAAAGGTAAAAACCTGATTCTCATCATTTTTGATAGGAACTGCTATTTTGATAAAAGGGTGCTCGTTGATTTGGTGACAAGAATTGCAAGTAGCTGTCAATAACTCATATTCTTTAATGAATGCTATTTTGTTTTTCTCCTTAACTACTTCTTCCAATTCCTCTAATTGAGGGTATATCATCTTAACTGATTTGATATTCGAACTATTTACATGATATATTTCTACATCTACGAACCTTTCTTCTAGCTCGTGCAACTCGAAGTTAGCTAGTTCCCAATTCTCATTAATACCTGCTTTCCATAGCTTTAAGTGATGAGTTTGGATTGCATTCATCAAGGTACCTAACCCAGGTTTAAATTTGTTTTCGTTGGCTGTTTCTAGGGATTCTATTTTCTTAGTTAACTCATCTACCCTATCTTCTAATTCATTGTTTGATTGGCAGCTGACTAACGTGATTGCAAAGATAGCGACTAAAATTCCGAATTTCATATTTTATTTTTTGTTTGAGTTTAATCTTTCAATATAGCCTGAAAGTTGACTATAACTAGAGTTTAAACTATTTTGTAACCAAAGATGTGGGGAAAGTAAAAAAAAGTAGAATTTATTTAAAAATATTGAAATGAGTTATAAAATGAAAAACATAATTATTGTATGTGCTTGCCTTTTAATAATAGGTGGTAATCTACGGTCACAAAATATTAAATTCGGAGAATTTGATCATCAGGAAGGGATTAGTTTACCCAGTAATACGGTTGAAATACTGAACATCGTTGACCTTAATAATGATGGCAAAGATGATTATATAATTACTGTTAATATTGGAAATAACACCAAAAGCATAGAAATGTATTTAAATTTCGTTGGGAATAAGCTGATTAAGTTTAACGATAACCCATTTCTAGATATAAAATTGAGTGGTTTTATTTATGACATTATATATCCAATTTATATGAATAGCGAATATCCAGATTTAGTACTTAAGCACAATGATAATACTCTATTATATAGGAGTGATGGTAATGGAAAATATGAAGATGGGGTAATATTAGTTGATGATGATTTTACTTTATATAATATAAGTGCAATAGAGTTGGAAGGTAAAATACAGATATATACCAGTTTGAAGTCAAAATATGAGACTGCCAACTTTATTTTTGTCTACGACGAATTTGGGAAATTGAATAAGTTCAGAGACATTTATTTTGATGTACCAGAGAAATATACTGACTTCAAATCAATTGACTTGAATAATGATGGGTACAAGGATTTTGTATTCTATACTTATTCTGATAGTGTTTTGATATATCTCAACGAGGGCAATGGTTATTATAAAAAATCAAAATCATTTTTAATGAAGGGGTATAACACGAAGTTCCAGGATTTGAATTATGATGGCTATATTGATATAACAAGTATGAATTCTCAATATGAGACTAGAGAAATTTATATGTATATGAACGATTCCACTGGAAGTTTTGATTCCGAAAAGATTATAGAAATACCAAGAGAAAGACCTTACTATGACTATTACCTTGATGATTATAACCTAGATGGTATATTTGATGTAACTGTATTCGATTACGGTGAAGCTTTAATTGAATCTTATATTAGCACAAATATAGTCAATGTGTTTGAAAATATATACAGCTCTGAGGTGTTACCAATAAAAATCAACCCTTCTAATTGTCATCTATTTGACTTCAACGGTGATAGTCAATTAGATATCTTATTATCAGGTATTTCCGTTGCAGGTCAGAATAATAAATATAAAACTGAAGTATTAGTTAATAACAACGGTGTGTTAAGGAATATAACTGAGAGCCCATTGGCTTGGGAAAGTTATTATCCTAGCAGTGAAATAGAACGTGAACTAGATATATTTGACTATGATCAAGACGGAGATGAAGATATATTTTTTTGGAAATCAAACCAAATTAAATACGATACTACTCAATTTCTAAAAATTTATACTAATAATGGTAAAGCTATATTTAATCTCAATCCGAACATACCACTCCAATCTTCCAGTATTTACACCGACTACGAATGGGCTGATATGAATGGTGACGGCTATATTGATTTGGTAGCAGGAACTTTTGATTATAGTGATATTCCTAATGCAAAACCGCGAGTATTACTTAATGATGGAAATTTTAATTTTGAATATGACTTTTTCAGATTTAGAACGAATATTAACATCAGTCAAAATGATTCTTTCATTATACTTGATGTTAAAGTAGGTAAGATAAATAATGATGATAATGCTGATGTAGTAGCATTTTTCTCAAGTTTCGGTTATTTACTATTAGAGAATATTGATAATAGACAATTGAAAATCTTGAAGAATGAATACATTGAAAATAGAAATTATTCAAGAATTGAATTACCCGATTTGAATAATGATGGATATAGTGATTTAGTATTATACGAAGCCAATACTAAAGATATGTCATCTGTTTCTGTAGAAATCAATGATGGGTTTGGTAACTTTACAAGCGTTAGACCAGACCTATTTTCAGATCTAAAATTTACAACTCTTCTATTAGAAGATTATAATAATGATAAACTAATCGATATCATTGCTATAAATGAAGAAAACTCATATACAGAAACTCTAATATTTGAGAATATTGGGAACGGAGACTTTATAACTAAAAATATGGATTTATTATCTATTTACAGGGATTTAAATATTGATTTTGCTGATATAAATAATGATAGTTATACAGATATTATTGGCTTATCTAAGAGTAGAAGTACAGGACGAACCCACTTATTCGTACTAGTCAACGAAGGAAATGGCAATTACACACGGAATTTCATAGGAGAATATTATATAAACAAAGTTTCGAATTTTCAAGTCAAAGATCTTGATGGTGATGGTCTGCCTGATTTAATAGTTAAGTATGACGGTAAAGTTGACATTCGCAAAAATCTAAGCGGTAAGACAACAATTGTGAATCAGGGAAAAGAAGATTTATACAAGGTGTACCCTTTGCCCTTTTCGAATAGAATTAATATAAATTCTAAAATGAATTCTATTATTTCAAATATCAAAGTTTATAATTTAGATTCTAAACTTATTTCTGATAACAGCTATAAGTCAAGTAATTTATCATTTGAGTTGAATGTAGAGACAGGAGTTTACCTTCTTGAAATAACTGAGCTAAACGGTAAAAAGTCACTGATAAAAGTCATTAGAGAATAAAAGTCCTAAACCTATTATAAACATCATCTACACTTATCTCATTCATACATTTGAAATGACCAAGTGGGCAAAAACCACGTCCAATATGTGAGCATGGGCGGCACCAAATATCAAATTCTATTATTTCATGCTTCACTCTGTAAGGAGTAAACCCTAATTCCTTAACACTTGATCCGAAAATAGCTAGAATGGGTATCTGGCAGGCAGAAGCAATATGCATAAGTCCAGTATCATTCGATACAAAATAATCGCATTCAGATATTTTCTCAGCAGTTTCTACCAATGTCAATTTCCCACAATAGTTTTCAGCTTTTCTATTTGCATTACTCAAAGTAACACTATCACTACCGAATATACGAACTTCATATCCATCGTTTATTAATCGATTAATAAGTTCATCATATCTATCTTGAGACCATCGCTTTGTTTTGTGGAAGGCCTCTGGGGCTATACCTATTATTTTGTTATTATTAGAATAAGGAGTAAATCCTAAATCTAGCCCTAATCCATCATCTTCTATTAAATCTCTGCAAGTATCTAAGTATCTCTCCCCCACGTGTACTGTCTCTTTCGGGAATTTTTTGAGATAAACCATTTCAAGTTTTTGCTTACGATATTTATTTACAACCCTCAAATCACCCTTATATTGAGCTGTTAGATTTGCACTAATACTGTTTTTCTGCAGATCAAGTATTACATTATAATCTGAATTTAATATTTCTTTTGTGACTAAATCTCTATTTTCTGAGTTTATGCTGATAACTTTATCAATTGTCTTTAAATTACCAAGCAATGGCGCAACTTTATTGTTTGTAACAAGATGCACAACAGCATCAGGGTACTTATTTTTAATAAGCCGAGGTAAATGTGTAGATAAGACGACATCTCCTATAGAAGATATTCTTATTATCAATATTTTTTTTAAATTGTACTTAGTTGACATTCAAAAAGGAAAGTAATGAAATATACAATCGAACATAATGACAATATAGTGATATTCACTTTAAAAAACGATACTTTGAATAGTAGAATTTCTGCAGATTTTAAAGCAGAGTTATTAATTATATGTCAGCCAGATATTCAGGCTTTGATATTAGACCTATCTACAGTTGAAACTATAGATTCATCAGGTTTGGGTGGTATCCTTCTAGCCTATCGCCAACTACATGAGCAAGAGATACCTGTGATATTAGTTGGTGTACAAGAGATGGTTCGTACTATTATGAATATTTCTCAAATCGGCAATCAGTTCGTATTCTGCGATACTGTCGAAGAAGCGACAAGGTATGCAAGCGATACTGAAGACTAAGTCATTGAAATAAAGTCCAATATTAAATAGAATATTGGACTTTTTTATTTTTATAAATTTATCACATAGTTTTTATCAATCATGAAAAATGCTTAATTTTTCAGCTTTTAAAATTGCAAATAAATAATCTATTGTTCAATTAAATAACATATTTACACTATGAACTCATTAATATATCTGATACCATTGGCGGGTGTGATAGCATTGCTATTTACATTTGTCAAATCAGCTTGGGTAAACAAACAAGACCCAGGTAGCGATAAAATGCAAAATATCGCGAAGTTTATCCAAGAGGGTGCAATGGCATTCCTAAAAGCTGAGTACAAAGTACTTAGTATTTTCGTAATTGTTGTAGCAATACTTTTAGCTTGGCAAGGAAGCACATCTGTAAATTCATCTCCGATGGTTGCAGTATCTTTCATAGTTGGAGCTTTATGTTCTGCTCTTGCTGGATTTATTGGGATGAGAGTGGCAACTGCTGCTAATGTTAGAACAACTAACGCTGCTATATCTGGACTTAACAAAGCATTGGCTGTTGCCTTTACTGGTGGTTCGGTTATGGGTATGGGTGTAGTTGGTTTGGGTGTATTAGGACTTGGTAGTTTATTCATACTATTCAGTTCTATACACGGAGTAGAGCAAGTTGGCGATGTGAATATGGTTATATCTATTGTAACTGGATTCTCATTTGGTGCATCATCTATCGCTCTTTTTGCGCGTGTTGGTGGTGGTATATATACGAAAGCTGCTGATGTAGGGGCTGACCTAGTAGGTAAAGTTGAAGCTGGTATTCCAGAAGATCATCCTTTGAACCCAGCAACTATAGCTGATAACGTTGGTGACAACGTAGGTGACGTAGCAGGAATGGGCGCTGATCTTTTCGAATCGTATGTGGGTTGTATCATAGGTACGATGGTATTGGGAGCTGCATTCTTCGGATTGTCGGAATTTGAAGGACTAGCATTCGGTTCATTGAGTGCGGTATTATTACCATTATTCTTAGCTGCTGCTGGTATTATAGTATCTATCATTGGTACATTCTTCGTAAAAGTAAAAGAAGGTGGTAATCCACAAACGGCTCTTAACATTGGTGAATTTGGTGCTGCTGGTGGTATGTTAGTTGTATCTTATTTCCTAATCACTAATCTACTTCCTGCAACTTGGTCTATACCAGGTAACGATTTCATATTTACATCTATGGGAGTATTCTGGGCTACAATAGTAGGTCTATTGTCTGGTTTAGGTGTTGGTAAAGTAACAGAATATTACACTGGTACTGGTACTAAACCAGTAATCAGCATAGTAAAACAATCAATGACAGGTTCTGCTACAAATATAATCGCTGGTTTGGGTGTTGGTATGATGTCAACAGCTATCCCGATTTTATTAATTGCAGCTGCTATTCTATTATCATTCGAATTCGCTGGACTATACGGAATCGCAATCGCTGCAGTAGGTATGTTATCTACAACTGGTATTCAGTTAGCAGTTGATGCATACGGACCTATCTCAGATAACGCGGGTGGTATAGCAGAGATGGCACAACTACCGAAAGAAGTAAGAGAAAGAACAGACAAACTAGACGCAGTTGGTAATACTACTGCTGCTATTGGTAAAGGATTCGCAATTGCTTCTGCTGCATTGACAGCATTGGCACTATTCGCTGCATTCACAACTTCTTATAATATATCGCATCCAGAATCATTACTAACAAGTATTGACATAATGACTCCTACTGTAATGGCTGGTCTATTCGTAGGTGCCATGCTTCCATTCGTATTCTCGGCTATGGCTATGAATGCTGTTGGACGTGCTGCAATGGCCATGATTCAAGAAGTTAGAAGACAATTCAGAGACATTCCTGCGTTGAAAAATGCATTAGAAATTATGCGTACCAAAGGTCATGACCAAAGCAAATGGTCAGAGCAAGAAAAAGCAACTTATGACAAAGCTGAAGGCGCTGCTGAATATGCTAAATGTGTTGAAATCTCAACTAAAGCATCTATCAAGGAAATGGTTCTACCAGGTTTATTAGCTGTATTAGCTCCAGTATTAGTTGGTTTCATTTTTGGAGCAACTACTCTTGGTGGTCTATTAGCTGGTGTAACGGTTTCTGGTGTTCTTATGGCAATCTTCCAATCAAACGCAGGTGGTGCTTGGGATAATGCTAAGAAGATGATAGAAGAAGGGTTTGATGTAGATGGTATTAAACTAGTCAAAGGTTCTGAAGCTCACAAAGCTGCTGTAACTGGTGACACAGTTGGTGATCCATTCAAAGATACTTCTGGACCATCAATCAATATCCTAATCAAGTTGATGTCAGTAGTAGCATTGGTAATAGCACCATTGTTATAATCTGATAAAACGATAAGTTAGAATTTTGAAAGCCATTCGGTTATAAAACTGAATGGCTTTTTTTTGTTCTGCTAAATGATTAAGTTAATATCATGAAAACTAAGATTCTAATAATAATATCCACTTTATTCTTTATAAGTACAGATTCCTCGTATAGTCAAGACTTTATGGACGAATTCCTTGAGTATGACATAGTAGAATTTAGTATTATTGAAGATACTTTTATGAATAATAATCATAAACTTTATAAAATGAGATTCATTTCTAATGATAAAGATAACTTAATTTATAAACATACATATAAAAATAAATCTGATGACTCTGTTACAATTTCAGAAACAACAACAAAAAGTGAACTTAGAAATCTATTATCAAATGACTTAGTAATAAGTATTGATTCATTGGATTTACTATCATATTTCAATGAAGAATTAAAAGAAGAATATGTAAAAGCAATGTATTCAAACCTGTTTAACTTTTGCGTTGATAATAGACCATCAGAAACAGAATATAAGACTTTAGTACGAAATGAACTTAAAAGGCTAGACACGATTAGCAAAGAGGCTATAACTTTTATTTTAGAGTATCCAGAATTACCAAGTAAATCCTGCACAAATTTCCATCTAGAGATAATAAATAGTAATTATGACACATTAAAGATATTTAGTGAAACTAATCCCGAGATGAATCCATTTAGTTTACCATGGGTAGTTAATTTTAAAGAAATGAATATAAAAACTTATAATATTGATCTTTATATATTTTTTAGGGATTTCTATTTTGGAGAAACAATACACAACTATACATATCTTGATCCTTATAATGGATTATATCCTTTCATGTCAAAAATGAGACGAGTTTTCATCAAAGAAGGTATAATAAAAATACCTCCAACTAAATATGATGAATGAAATTACTGTTCAACCTAGACTCTTTATTTCGGCTTCGTTCAATACAAGCGGACACTTTGTATACTCTGAGTGACTGTAGTGATTAGAGACGTACCAATACCTCTCTACATTTCTCATTCCCACCTTTACAATTTACATCCCTTTTAGTTGTCTATTCTTTTTTGTACGAATCAAATTATATATGACTATTAGAAATTTATTATTAATCAGTTTTATTGCAATTATACTAAGTTCATGTTTCTTCACTGTGCCTCCTTATAAGGGTGAGAAGTCTGACCATTTTGATGGAAAAACTTTTCATAATCTAAATGAATCAGATAAATTAAACTATTGGTATTTGTTGTGGTTTTTCATTTCAAGAACAGATGGTTATTGGGCAGATTTCTATCCTCAGACTATTCCTAGCAATCCTCCAAATACTACTAAGGATGGTGAGTTGAAGGTCACTTTTATAAATCACGCAAGTACATTAATCCAATTTGATGGTATCAATGTTTTGACTGATCCCGTATGGTCGGAATATACAACACCAGTTAAGCCAATTGGCCCACAACGTAGAAGATCTCCTGGGATAGATTTCGATAAATTACCTCATATTGACGTAGTTGTTATTAGTCATAATCACTATGACCACATGGACTTTGAGACTCTAAAAAGACTCCAAGAGAAGTTTAATCCGATTATCCTCTACCCTCTTGGTAATAAGCCGATATTCGTGGATAACGAACTACCAAACTCCCGAGATATGGATTGGTGGGATATCCTGAATATCAAAGATAGACGGATAACTTTCGTTCCGGCTAAACATTTTTCAAATAGAGGTGCCACTGATAGAAATTATGCTTTATGGGGGGGGTATGTATTTGAAACATCTGAAGGCCCTGTTTATTTTGCTGGTGATACTGGGTTTGGTATTCATTATCAGTTGTTAAAAGAAAAATATGGGCCTATGCGTTTTTCAATTTTACCTATCGCTCCAATTGAACCAAGATATTTTATGGCAGATGTTCACCAAGATGCAAGGGAAGCTGTAATGGCTCACAAAGTGTTGGAATCGCAGAAGAGTATGGGTATTCACTTTGGTACATTCAAGCAGGCTAGTGATGCTATGAGAGCTCCGATTGACTCACTAATAGTCGGACTTAGAGATTTGAATGTCTCCCCCACTGACTTTATACTACCAGGACATGGAAGAATCATAGATGTTAAGCCTTTAGCAAAGTCCTCGTTGAAAAATAATAATAATTCAGTTATTCCAAAATAATTAATCAACTTAATGCCCTAATTGTGAAAAATTTACGAATTTTGTAGTTAGTATATTTACGAAATAGAAAAAATTGGTATTCGAATGAATTTTCAGAAAAGAACAGTTACATGTGGTGATTTGAATGAATCACAAATTGGACAAGAAGTTGTATTAAACGGTTGGGTGAATGTAAGACGAGATTTGGGAAGTCTGATCTTCTTTGATTTAAGAGATAGATATGGCATAACTCAAGTTGTAGTATTACCTGAAGTAAACCCCGAGCTAGAAGAAAAAGCACGCGAAGTACGTTCGGAAGATGTATTATGGGTGAAAGGAACTGTTCGAGAAAGAGAAAGCAAAAACAGCAATATGCCGACTGGAAATATCGAAGTTCTAATCTCTGAATTTGGAATTATAAGTAAATCAAAACTACCTCCATTTGAGATAACTAGTAAAACAGAAGTTAGCGAAGAGCTAAGACTGAAATTCAGATACTTAGATTTACGTAGAGCATATCTCCAAGACAAGTTCATCGTTCGTAATAAAGTATATCAAACTACTCACAGATACTTCGATGAGAATAAATTCATAGAAATAGAAACTCCAGTGCTAATGAAATCTACACCAGAAGGTGCTAGAGATTTCTTAGTACCAAGTAGAATGAACAAAGGCAAGTTTTACGCATTGCCTCAATCTCCTCAGATATTCAAGCAGATAAGCATGGTAGCTGGATTCGACCGCTATATGCAGATAGTTAAATGCTTCCGTGATGAAGACTTAAGAGCGGATAGACAGCCGGAATTCACGCAAGTTGACGTTGAGATGTCATTTGTTGATATGGAAGATATAATTTCTATTGGTGAAGGATATATCAGAAATGTATGGAAAGATATACTTGGATACGATATCAAAGAATTTACTAGATTGACTTACAAAGAAGCAATGGAGAATTACGGTAGCGACAAACCAGATTTACGTTATGATTTGAAGCTAGTATCTATAGCAGATGAAGTTAGTAATTGTGATTTCAAAGTCTTCACAGATGTTGTTAGCAACGGCGGCGAAGTAGCAGTACTTAATGCTAAGGGTTGTGCTGATTATTCAAGAAAGAACATAGATGACCTAACTGACGTAGCAAAGAATTACGGTGCTAAAGGATTGGCTTGGATGAAGTTCACCGAAGAAGGTATAAACTCGCCAATAGCTAAATTCCTTTCAGAAGAAGTAATAGAAGCAATTAAAACAAAAACGAATGCAGAAAATGGCGATTTGTTGTTAATCTCATCTGATGGTTGGTCTAGATGTTATACTATCTTGGGTGCATTGAGACAAGAAATAGCAAAACGTACAGGTATATTTGAAAGTATAAAAGATGACTTTCATTTTAGTTGGGTTACAGATTTCCCATTATTCGAAAAAGATGATGAGACAGGAGCAGTATATGCTATGCATCATCCTTTTACATCGCCTAATTTCGATGATTTGGACAAATTGGACGAATCACCCGAGAAAGTAAGTTCGATAGCTTACGATATGGTTATCAATGGTGCTGAAGTAGGTGGTGGAAGTATAAGAATACATGATCAAGAGTTGCAATCAAGAATGTTCGAAGCTTTAGGGCTAAGCAAAGAAGATGCGAATGATAAATTCGGTTTCTTGATAGAAGCGTTGCAATACGGAGCTCCTCCCCACGGTGGTATAGCTTTCGGACTAGATAGATTGGTTATGATACTAACTGGCACTGAAAATATCCGTGATGTAATTGCATTCCCTAAAACTACTAGTGGTTTATCACTAATGGATGGCTCCCCATCAACAGTTGATATTACTCAACTATCGGATCTTGGATTAAACTTAATAAAGAAAAAAGACTAAAAATAATAGTTTATTGTCAGCTCGGCTCCTATGCCGGGCTGAGGGTAAACTGATTTAATCCTAGATAAATGGTTTCTATAGACTTGATTAGTAATGTTGTTTAAATTTAGCATTAAAGCAAGCATATTCCCTCCCAAATCTATATTTTTCTTTATTTCAGCATTTAGTACAACATATCCATCAGTTCTATTTTCGAATTGCCCTGTTTTTTCTTGGCTCGTAGCCATTTTAGTGTTTATGTTGAAGTACCAATCATCTAGTTTATAATTAACCGTTATATTCATCGACAAAGGAGGAATTAGAGGAAGATTATCTTCACTCACTGACTGCTTACCAATAGTATAACTGATATTAGAGTTTACTGATAGTTCATTATTGAATAGATATTCAGTATTTATATTGATTCCATAAAGTTCAGCAGCTAAATTAGTTTGTCTAAATATTGGGAGTAAAGTGCTGTAGTTAGTATCACTAGTTGCAATTGGAGTGATATAATTTGAGTAATCATAGTAGAATACTTCAGAACCAAAGTTAAATTTTTCATTATTATAATGTGCTTTCAATGTATATGAAATTGACTTTTCAAGCTCCAAATTTGGATTACCGATTTCGTATGAATATGCTGCTAGATGAGGCCCATTTGAGAATAGCTCCTCGGGTTCAGGTGCTCTATTAGACAGAGCCAAATCAAATGAGAATACCAAATTATCAGAAGCATTATAATCTAATGAAAGTGCATTCGAAAAAGCTAGAAAATCTCTATTATTCACTATTTTTGATTGGAATAGATATGGACTTTCCAAATTAATTTGTGATACTTCATATCTCGCTCCATATCGAAATGCTAAATTTTCAATTAAATTAACATCTTCATTAATATAGCCTGATAATATAGTGTATTGATTATTAGGAATAAATACGAATCCACCCAACTCATTATCTTTTCGGGTTAGTTGTAAACCAATATACCCATTTCTGAATAAGCTACCTTGATGCTGTTCTAGCTCTAATCTGACAGAATTGGAAACGAACCGAAATTGGGCACCTATCAGACCGCTATTCTCATATTCTTTGTGGTCATAGAAACTCCTTTCGTAATCTAGCTTCAGCTTGTCAATAACTGCTCCATGAGTGTGGTATTCTGAGTTGAACCCCATAGTATTTCGTTGCATTTCTATATCCACGCCATTAGGGTGAGCACCTACGAATCCTCCAGGAATACCATAGCTTTTTGCGAAAGTCGATAAGTATGGATTTATACTGAACTCACTCAATTCGTAGTATAAACCTGTAGAGACTTCATAAAGATTGTAGTTAGTATTATAAAGAACCCCATCTGGAGAGCTAACATCACCTGTTTTAGTATATACACCATCAATAACGAAACCGTTGAGTATATCACTAAATTCGTTTTTAGTTGAAAGACTAAACTTATTATTAACGTTCGCAAATGCTCCAGAGACTAAATTACTATTACTAGTTATATTACTTTTTATATTGAAATTGCTTGATGTTTGAACTGCACTGCCTACTAATGATGAGCCATATCTAATCAAGTCTGCACCAGATAATAGAGTAATTCTATCCAATCCGTTAAGTGTCTGTGCTTGTGCGTGATCTGGAGAATTACTAGATAAGTCTTTTGATTTGAAGCCATCATTTATAACAGATAGCCTATTTCCAGAAAGTCCATTAACAACAGGTCTAGAAACCGCCTCCCCCATTTCCGAGCTAGATATACCTAGTTTACTATTTAATATCTCAGCAAGACTTTTACTTGAGCTTTCATTAATTGATGATTGGGTAATAGTTTTCGGGCTAGATTTCTTGTTTTTGGAGTCCATAATAGTAATATCATCATACTCATAGTTCAGTGGAGTTAAATAAACTGAGATTGAGTCAAAGTCTGGTGTTATATTCAAATGCTTTTCGATATAACCAGATTTGATAAAATCGGTATGCGTCTTTTGAGTTACATCTACTACAAAGTTACCAGATTCATCTGAGTATAATGTACTTTCTTTAATGTTAATAATAATCTTAACATCAGAAACTGGTTCTTTGGTAAAGCTGTCATATACAGTCCCTACTATAGGTTTTGCCGTAAGAATAGTAGCAGAAATAAAGAATAATAATAGTATTTTCACTATTTCAGTTTAGGATTATTTTTATGACGGTCTTTATCTCTTGCAGTCTTTTTCTCAAAGTTCTTTTTGAGAGCTTCTGTTAAGTCAACATTTGTTTGGTTAGCTAGACATAGCAACACCCAAAGTATATCAGCCATTTCATCTGCTTCATTGTACTTCTCATCAGACTCTTTCGATGATTGTTCGCCATACTTGCGAGAGAATACTCTAGCTAGCTCACCGACTTCTTCGGTGAGTATAGCAAAATTAGTCATTTCACTAAAGTAGCGGATGCCGTTTTCTTTTATCCAATCGTCAACTTGCTTTTGTGCTTCAGCTATTGTCATTTTATTACCATTGGTACATAAGGCGAAGTAAAATCAGGATGTCCTTCATGTAAAATTTGGATTCTAAATGTAGTTTCTCCAACTTTGAGAGGGCTTATATTTATCTCCCATTCAGTAATATCGAACTGAGCAAAATTAATATCTTCTATTTCGAAATTCAATTCATGTTCTTCATCTTCTTCTGAATCTTCATGTTCGTCATGCTCTGGGATACCGATATTCTTACCATCTTCATCTAAGAATTCAATTGTATATTTCTGACTATCCTCAGCCAATATCAGAACAAATGATTCAGAAATAGTATTATCGACTTGACCTTTTAATACTTTAAAAACTGTCGAATCATTTGCATTTTTAATAATATAACCCGCTGCTTCGAAATGATCTTCTGATGGAGTTACAGAATCAGTATCATCGCAACCTGTTAATAGAATAGAGATAAGTATAACGGAAAATAGAATTGTTGAATTAATCAACTTCATAATAGCCTCAAATAATGAATAATATAATAAATAAATTTAAAAAATAGGATTAAATGAGGTTAGCAGGTGGAGCTCTTCCTACGAGCTGAATTCGGTTTATATGATAACAGTCTTTACTCTGAAAAAAAGTAAAGTTATTTGTCAATGTTGTTTCAAGAGTGCTGTGACTTTCAAAGAAAATATTATAATGAGTATTCTTCAGGAATTCACACTTAATACAAGTCTCTTGACTAATATGGTGAAATTCATCTAATGTGATTCCAGAATTATAACTTTTATATTCATGCGAATGAAGTAGTAATCCTCCAAAACTAATAGAGAGGAAACTCATAATCAGTAAACATGAACTAAATTTCGATATGATTTTTTTAAATTTCAACAATTGTCAAGATGTATAAATATAATTATTAGTGCATTATCTGTATATAATTATTGGAATACTATCAACTGCAATAAGTATTTCATCATCTTTTTTCAATTCAAAAATAAAGTGCGCTATTCCCTCATCATGAGGAGTTATACTAATTAAGAAATTGTAAGCACTAGCAAATGCCCTTTTATCTTCTTTCGTACTGTGTTCCCAAACATACGCATAAGTTGTATAAACTAATGGGTCTGGATCATTCAGAGTTTTACCATCTTTATCCAAAAAGTCGATATCAAAACTCATTTCACCACCATACCAATCCATTCTGATTGTATCTCCTTTCAAAGGATCTAATTGACCATTATTGCAATATATATAAATACTATCATTTAATGAAAATGTGAAGCCAGTTGGTGCGAATGGAACTTCTTCTACTGGTTTTACTGGATCTTCGTCGCAACCAATAAAAAATAAAGAAATAGCAATTAAAACTAGAATTTTTTTCATATTTTTCTCATATTTAAACATACTCATATACAAAATAACAATTAAATAGCGAAAAAGTAACAAAGATGAATAAAATATTTTTAGACAAGAATGAGTGGGTTGATAAAGTTGGCTATTGCAGGGCTAAACGGATCGGAAATAATATATTTATATCTGGGACAGTTGCCAATGATAATGAAGGTAATCCTGTTGGTTTAAATAATGCTGAATTTCAAACTAGAGTAATTCTTGAGAGGTTTAAGAATATCATGGATTATTTTGGTTACGGATTAGATTCAATTGTTAGAACTAGGATATTTACAACTGATATAACTAAATGGGAAGAAATTGGAATGGTTCATGGAGAATTTTTTAAGGAAATAAAACCAACTACAACTATGGTTGAAGTGTCCCGATTGATAAAAGATGAATACTTAGTAGAAATAGAAGCCGAGTCAATAGTTGAGGTTTAATAGAAAATATATGATAATGATGTTAGCAATAGTAAGTGCCCTATTGATATTCTTTAGCATTGCCCTCAAAGATAGTACAAAGCGCGAAGATTTCATCAATTTCGATTGGATGAGTGGTGATTGGTATATGCGTGGCGATGGATATACTATATATGAGCATTGGGATGGGAAGAGCGAACAAGTTATGGAAGGATTCTCTGTTAGTACTAACGACAAAGGAGATACATTAGGTAAGGAAGAGTTGAGAATTATAAAATTCGAGGACGACTTTTTCTATATCGCTAAACCGAGTAGGAAGAAAAACCCCACTACATTCAAAATGATTTTAGATTCTGTCAGAAAAGTCAGCTTTTATAATGAAACTAATGAGTTTCCAAAGTTAATAGAATACACAAGAAGGGGCGATTCACTCATCGCTAGAATAAGTAGTGGTAACAAATCAACTTTATTCAAATTCAAAAGAGAATAGTGTAACTATTCACTCAAATCTACTGGTGATACGGGATAAGTGTTAGGATATCTTCCTTTGATAAGCCCAATCAATTCTGCAATTTCAATTTGTAGTTTAGGAATATCATCACGTGTGTAGCACTTGCTATATATCCAATCTGTGTCAATACTTTCATTTTCTAATTTATTTATAAAAAACAAACGTGAGTTTACCTTTTTAATATTATCTTTATATTTGAAAGCAAAAAGTGCATACATATTCATCTGAAGTGAGTATTTATTAGCTTTAGATACGAGGTTATCGCCAGCAAAGAATGTATTTGTTTTCCAATCCCATATTTCGGCAGTGTCTCCATCGAAACTTATTGCATCATAAATTGCTGAAAGTGTATGATCTCCGAAAGCTAATTTCAAATCAAATTCTTTATTAGATTTTAAAAGTGTTGTTATATTTTCTTTAATAAAATTAGAATCTAACAGTTTTTGTATATCATGGGTAAGTTTATTAAAATCTTCACTTTTAACTTTGATTTGATATTGTAAAGCCACTTGAGTTAGAACATTTTCAATTTCAGAATGTGATATTGAATTATCTGAAGTTAGAATTGTTTCTATACTCTCCATGATTGCGTGAAAGAAAATACCATAATCAGTTCCATCTGAAGTTTTATTATCTTCGATTTCTATATTTTCGTCATTATCATAGTTCAAAGTTGAAGATTTCAGAATAGGTAAACCAAATATATAAACTTCTTTGAATTTTTCTTTGTTTGCTATATCTTGGAGCATAGCAAGTTTTGTAGCACTAAAGTTAATTTCTTTTTCTAATGTCTCAACAGTTCCTATGTACTGAACAGCATTAGGGTCAATTTTCTTCTCTTTGTTCTCTATGTTGAAAATATAATCATCTATATCGGAGAAATCAGAGTCTGTATGAATAGAATATTCCAAATCCATTAATTCATTAGTTTCGTCCTTCTTGTAAAGCAGGATAGAAGATTGCTTTTGTAGTTTAGGAGTAGATTTGAAATCATCAAATATGCTTTGTAGTTCCAAAATAGGTTTAGATGTTTTACCGTTTTTTATAATCAGATGTAAAGATTTCTCAGCACGTGTAGCAGCTACATAATAAACGCGGAGGTTTTCAGCTTTAGCTGCTATAGTATTATTTTCT
Source organism: Ignavibacteriota bacterium (assembly GCA_024636855.1). Taxonomy (GTDB): domain Bacteria; phylum Bacteroidota; class Ignavibacteria; order Kapaibacteriales; family UBA2268; genus PGYR01. The sequence continues at coordinate 24,852 of JAGXGG010000098.1, forward strand.
TTTATCAATAGATCTATTGCAGTTTCATTAGTTGCAAACTCATGATAATTTTCGATAGAAGTAGGTATTTTCATCGTATACCCATAGTCTTCGTCGAATTTTGCACTACTATTAGAACCTTTTGGGATATTAATTAAATCAAAATCTAATATAATTACATGTGGGAATTCCAGACCTTTTGCACTATGAACAGTAGATAATTTTATAGCCTTTTCTGTATTTCCTACATCCTCAGATTTATTATTTCTCATAAAATCAAAATCTAATAATTCAAATGCTTGTCCCAAACTACCGTAAGATCTATCTTCCAAGGCACTGACATACCCCATAAATCTATATAAATTTCGGAATACAGTAGCTTGATTTTTATCCCCTTGGTAAAAATAATTCCAATTGGACTCATCAATTATTTTAATAATTAGATTTGAAAGAGGTAACTTATTTGATAGTTGTATTGATTTGGCCAGTAATGTTGATATTTCTTTATCTAGAGGGTTATCACTTCTTTCAGCGAATGCTTGAAATTTTTTCCAAAAAGTAAGCTCACGTTCTGAGTTTTTGCTTATAATAAAAAGGTCGTTATCTGTATAATTAAACAGAGACGATTTCAAAGCGGCAGCACATAACATGTCATTTTCAGGTGATTCGATAAATTGAATATAAGAAATTAAGCTTTTGACTTCATTTTTATCAAAGAATCCTTTACTAGCCATTACATTATACTCTAATCCTTTTTCAGCAAGTAGTTTTGTAATAGCAGGGAAATGTGTTGTACTAGAGGAGAGGATACAAATATCTTTTGGTTGAGCTCCTTTCTCATTAATCAAATAATTAATTGATTTCATTAGTTGATTATAAGAACCAACTTTACCATCTTCTTCTTTTGTACGGCCAGTAGTATCATAAAGCATTATATTAATTTTCTTTAAATCTTCATCTACTTCAGAGTGAAAAGAGACTATTGATTGATAGTCTATATCAAAATCACTTTTAGTAGATACCATATAAGGTGAAAATAAGTCATTTACAAAGGCATTAATCTCTATATCAGAACGAAACGAAGTATTTAGCTCCAATCTATCAGTAGCATCTAATTCACGGCGTAAATTCTTGAATACTCGGACATCTGCATTTCTAAAGCGGTAAATACTTTGTTTATCATCACCCACCACAAATATTTTAACATCTCCAGTATCACGAATCAGATTAGCTATAGCTAATTGTCTATCGTCTGTATCTTGGAATTCATCTATCATTACATAGGCTAATTCGTCTTGTACTATCTCCTTTACAACTTTATTTTTTAGTAATTCTACAGCAATATCTATTGTTGAGTCATTATCAATTCTATTCAATTTATAATTTTGTTCCGAATAACGTCTAGCAACTTCTTTGGCCAATACAGTAAGAGCTAATCCGATTTCAATTCTATTTTTGAGAAGTGTTTTCTTATCTTCTCTAGTGGCATCCAATACCTCGGCAAATATTTTTATAATTGAGTCTAATTCGTCAAAAGTAGAAGGACCAACTAGTTTCTTAACAGCAAGACTATTTCCTTCCTTTATACCCCTTAGAGTTTGGAGCTTAGAAAGAAGTACGTCTAAACTCGATTTTTCATAAAATTCATTAGAATACAGTTCATCATAGACAGGTAATAAGATTTCTTTAGTTTTATCTTTAAGTATAGTGCCAAATGAAAATTCATGGCTTATCTGCTCAAGTATTTTAAATATGGATTGCTTGTTCGTTTGTTTAATTTTTGCAATAATATAATTGGTTATATCATCTACTTCTTGCTCATAGAACTTCTGTTGCTTATCCAAATGTACTTGTTTATAGACAAGAGAGTGAATAGTCGATATTGTATCTTGGACTCCCAAGAAAAGAATTGATTTGGCTATATATTTATAATTATTGCTATTGCTCTCACCCAATACATCATTAATTATTCTGGTAAGAATAATACTTTTCTCATTTTCATCGAAAACTGTAAAATTTGGTTCTAAGCCTGCCCTAAAAGCGTGGTCCTTTATTAAACCTCTACAGAACTTATGAATAGTACCAACTTCTAGATTTACTAGGTTTCTATTAATCTTGTCGAGGATTTCTTTTTGTTTATTATCTAGTTTAACTTTTTCAAAAGGTCTAGTATTGTTAAACAAAAATAAAATTGTTTCTCTAATCTTCTTTCGTATTTCTGAAGCCGCTTTATTAGTAAAAGTGATAGCAACAATGTTCTTGTAATTAAACTTATCTGGATGAAATAGCTGCAAATAGAGATATTTTCTAACTAATAAAGTAGTCTTTCCAGATCCCGCATTAGCAGTAACTGATACATCACTTTCAAATTTAAGAGTCGCCGCTCTTTGTTCTGGAGTTAGGTCTTTTAGAAATTCTGATTCTGTCATTCTAATTTATTTTCATTTTCGTTTTCAAATTAACAGGAATTCCATTTTTGTTGAGTGTTATAGATGTAGTTTTATGCATAAAGTAAGAATATGATACATACAAATAGCCATCATGGCCTCTTTTATTCGTTCCCCAAGAGTTTTTTACTACGAAGTACTTTCTATCTAGTTTATCTTTGACTATCCCAACTATATGCATACCGTGATCATCTTGAGTAAGATAATTATCAAAATCTTCCTGTCTTTCTTCTTGAGTTATATTTAGTTCAGTATATATAGAGTCCCATTTCAATTCATCTTTATCCAAGATCATTTGCTTCATATCAGCCGGATTAATCGCTAGTCCATATTTCGATTCAAAAGACGGTTCCGATACATCAGCACCCCAATCAACAGAATAACCATTTTCTAATGCTTTTTCAGTTATTTGTAGCATCTCATTCATTGGAACATTATAAAATTCTCCATGAGAAAAGTTATCTGGTACTTCTAAAACAAATTTATCATAAAAAGGATGGTGAGTAAAAGAAGTTATGTCTACAAACTGTTTTGTATCTATTCCTAGATGGTCTCTGTAACTAAGAGGCGTGTACTCTACTCCATTCACTTTAAACTTAGTTGGGGCTTTACCCATATATATGTCTAGGACTGCATCAAATGCCTTTTTCCATTTTGATGTTCTATTGCTTGCTGGAGTAGCAACTACTCTTTTTATCATATCTTCTAATATACCTGACATCTCAGCATGATTCAGATATCCATTCTCCGGACGAGTAGAGTATTCTGATTCAGGTACTACACCATATTTCTCTATCGAACGCATAACATCATTTGTTAAAGCACCTTCTCCGAATTGAGTTGCCCCATGATAACGTACATATAAGTCCGCTTTTTCTGGGTACATATTTCTAACTATAAACATCTCTGATAGATCTACTTCACCCTTACCTTCACGAAGTAATTCTGACTCTATAAACGAATTACCTGCAAATGTCCAACAAGTACCTGTTCTATTCTGATTCTTGACATCTGTAGTTTCTACATTGATTATTTTTTCGAATTGATAGACTGAGTCTACTTTGAGCATCATTTCCTCATCTTCTTTATCATCGGAAAACAAGGGAGAATTAGTAGTCACGAAAATTAGGAGTACTGCTAATGTAATATTTAATAATTTCATTTTGTTTTATTTTAAAAATTGAAAAAATTAAAATAGTCAAAAAGAAGGAATAAATTGAAAATGTGGAAGAGTATTAGAAATTGAAAGTATGAGTAAATCCAAAAACTAGAGTTTGTTCTAATTGTCTGTGGCTATATATTTGTTCATCGTATGTCAGATTAGCAGAGTATTGCAAACTGAAATACTTGTATTTGAGAGTTGAATAGAATATTCCATTCACAGAAACTTTGCTGACATCCTCGAAAAATGAATCTTTAGTAATGGCAGCTATACTGAAATCGGTATAAAAAGAAAAATCTTCAGAAATCATAGTATCATAAGTAAATTTCAATATACCACTATATCCAGTTTCTAAAGTAAAATGACTTTGAACATCCGAAAGTGGATTATCATCATCTATGATGAAATCTTTATTCTCTTCTAAAATATATTTATCAGTATAAGTTTGCTGAACAGCATACCCAACACCATAAATTATATTAAAACTTGAAGTGTACTCATCATTTTCCCATTTATAGTCTTGACCTAAAAACAAAGTATGATATAGATAAGCTGGGTCTAAAAAAGAGATAGGGTTCCCATAATTATCATTATTATCCATAGAAGTTTGAAGAACATTGTCAAAAAATAACCTAAGTTGTAATTTCTCGAAAAGGCTCATAGATGGCATAATAGAAACCATCAAATTATCTTGGGTAGTTTGTGGGACATCCTCTTTAGAAATAATCTGACCATATTGGGCAGTCACACTAGAATTAAAGTTAAATGTACTACCGTATATATCTAGCTTAGAGCGAAGTGAACCTAGCCACTGAGCACTTATTGTTTCCTCTCCCCTTTCGTAACTAGAGCTTTGTAGATTGAAACCAAGAGTAGGTGAAAGCATGAAATCAATCACGCTTTCACTCTCTTCTATAATTTCTTCTTCTTCATAATCTTCAGAATTGTCCAATGAGTCGATTATTTCATCTTCAATGACAACAGCAGTTGAGTCCACTTGCGAATATGCAAACGAGCAAAGAAAAAAGAAAATCAGTGATAATAAATAAATTCTCATTTATCACAAGTTACTTTTATCTTTATTTGTCCGCCTTTCATTGGTGTAATCTCTACCATCCCATCGCAGTCATTATCCTTTCCATCTGTATCTAAATTCGCAGAACTCGATGTTTTATTAGACCTAGATGAATTGTGATCTGTAGCCCTAGTACTAGGAGTTGAAGCATCAACTTCTTTAGTAATAGTGACTGGCTTGTACTGACGTTTACCAGTCGCCATTCCACTACCAGCCTCACGAGAACTAGAAGCATAATAATCATATCCCTTTTTAGATAGATACATAGATTTACTAGAAAGTTCTACACGAATAGGTTTGATTCTAGCTGTTGATTTGGATGATGGGCAAGTAATTTTTTCATTCACTTGATCGCCAATAACGCATCGAACACCATTCATTTCTATAGTAACTTTATAATCACCCTCTTTTAATCCTTTTGCTATGAACTCACCCCTACCGTTTGTCTTACCTTTTTTTGTAACACCATTAGGTGACTGTTCTACTGTTATACCTATACCCGGTATAGGGTCACCAGCGAATAACACAACGGGTAAAGCTAATAATAATATTAATAATTTTTTCATTTAAGATTCCTCATTTATTTACAAGTAATTTTCACTTTTAATTGTCCACCCTTCATTGGTGTTATTTCAATTGCTCCATCACAATCTTGGTCGACACCATCATTATCACTATCTGCATCAGAAGATTCGTTTCCAATTGAACCAATAGCACGTTTTGAATCTGCCTTGCTCAAACCATTCTCCGAACTATTAGTATTCGCCGATGTTTTATGTTGTCTTTTACCAGTAGCCATTCCACTACCTGCTTCTCGAGATTTAGAAGCATAATAATCATATCCTTTCTTTGATAAATACATTGACTTAGAAGAAAGTTCTAACCGAATTGGTTTAACAGTAGCTGAGGATTTAGTAGATGGTACAGTGATTTTCTCATTAACTTGATCACCAATAACGCATCGAACACCATTCATTTCTAATGTAACTTTATAATCACCTTCTTTCAAACCTGTAGCGATAAACTCACCCCTACCGTTTGTCTTACCTTTTTTTGTAACACCATTTGGAGATTGTTCTACTGTTATATCAATACCCGGAATAGGGTCACCAGCAAAAAGGACAATTGGCAATACAAGCAATATTATTATTAATTTCTTCATTCTAATTTTCTCTTAATTTTCTCTTAATTTTTTGTTTTTACGCTAATTTTAATCCCACCACCACGACCTGTAGTAGCAGAAACTTCTATCATAGCATCATCACAATCATCAACACCATCCCCATCATCGTCATCATCTATATTTGCTGATTTTTTATTCGAACGTGATGTGTTATGATTTGCATCTAACCTCTTAACATTATTAGTTTCGTCTATACCAGCTTCACCCCTTTCTAGTGTAACGTCACTGTACTTAGTTCTGCCTGGCCTTTTTCTTAATATTAGATCATCACCATCTTTATAGTCTGAAATTTTAGCATTAAAAAGCATTGGGGTTGCTTTATCTATTCTGCCTTTAGTGTTATTAACACCCAATACTATAGATTTACCATTATTTGTAAGCTTAACATCCCATACGGCATCTGTTACACCGTCTAGGGTCAGACTCCCCTGACTGTTTAGCTTACCAGATTTGATAGTTTTACCATTTGCATCAACAATTGACACAACAGTTCCTTCCAAACAGCGAGGAGCTGCTGAGAAAAGTGCAAGTGGTAGCACAAATATTAATATAATTAATAGATTTTTCATAATTTCAACTCTCAATTTATTTTAAAACAGTAACATGTACTTCTATTCTTCCATTGCCTTTATCAGCTACACTAATAGAAGCATCATCACAGTCATCATCTAGTCCATCACCATCATCATCATCATCGATTGCTCTTATTCCACCGGCTTGATTTGAACGAGTAGTGTTATGATTAGCATCCAACTTTTTAGCATTATTTGTTTCATCCATACCAGCTTCACTTTGAGCACCTCTTTTTCCAGTTGCTTGTCCACTACTACCACCTTCTTTTGAATGAGTTCTCCCTGGTCTTTTTCTTAGGATTAGATCATCACCATCTTGATAATTTGACAATTTTGATTGATAAAGTAAAGGGGTTGATTTATCTATCCTACCCTTAGTTTTGTTTACACCTAGAACGATTGACTTTCCATTGTTGGATAATTTAACATCCCAGTTCGCATCCTTCACTCCACTGAGTGTAAGTTTACCTTGGCTATTAAGTTTTCCTTTCTTTATAACTTTTCCATTAGCATCAACAATAGATACTTCAATACCTGCAACACAACTAGGTGATGCCGAATATAGTGCCAGTGGAAGCACAAATAATAATACTAATAACAAATTTTTCATAACAAACTCCTTGATGTTAAATATGACATGGGTTAAAATTACATTTTTTTTTATTAAAACAGATAATATTCTTCTGTTATTCTAAAAATAATTAATTCTACTCATTATTCTATTTAGATACTAATATTTGTTAATTTTGAAATCTATTTATATTCTTATATTAAAAAAAGGTTGTATAATGTCAGTTAAACTTGCTATTAATGGATTTGGCCGTATCGGAAGATTGGCTTTCAGAGAAATTTTTAACAGGAAATTGGATATAGAAGTTATTGGTATCAACGATTTAACCGATTCTAAAACTCTGGCTCACTTACTTAAGTATGATTCAGTACATGGTAGATTCGCTGGTACAGTTGAAGCTAAAGAAGGAGCAATTGTTGTTAATGGTAAAGAAATAAAAATTTCTGCAGAGAGAAACCCTGAAGATATTCCATGGGTAAACCCTGATATCGTTCTAGAATCTACAGGAGCATTCAGCACTAGAGAAGCTATGTCTAGACATTTCAAATCTGGTGCAAAAAAAGTAGTACTTTCTGCTCCAGGTAAAGACCAAATGGATGCAAACATAGTATTGGGAGTAAACGACAGTGAATTGACTGGAGAGGAGAGAATAATTTCTAATGCTTCATGTACTACTAACTGCCTAGCACCTATGGTTAAAGTATTGGATGAGAACTTTGGTTTGAAATCTGGATTTATGACTACAGTACACGCTTATACTAATGACCAAAGAATATTAGACCTTCCTCACTCAGATTTGAGAAGAGCGAGATCAGCGGCAGTTAATGCTATACCTACTACTACTGGTGCTGCAAAAGCAGTCGGATTAGTTTATCCGAAAGTACAAGGTAAGTTACATGGTTATGCTGTTAGGATTCCTATCCCTGATGGTTCATTGACTGATTTTTCTGTTGTATTAGAGAAGTCTGTAACAATCGAAGAAGTAAACGCTGCATTCAAAAAAGCTTCAGAAAATGAATTAAAAGGAATCCTAGAATATACTACTGACCCAATTGTATCTTCGGATATAGTTGGAAATAGACATTCTTGTATTTTTGATTCATTATTAACTGATGTTGTAGATGGTACCCACGTAAAAGTTGTTGGCTGGTACGATAATGAAGCTGGTTATAGCAATAGAATATTAGATTTAGTTTCTAAACTAGCAACACAATTATAAATGATAAGAACAATAGATGAATTCAATTTCAAAGGTAAGAAAACTTTAATTAGAGTTGACTACAATGTGCCTTTGGATATGAATTTGAACATAACTGATGATAAAAGAATCATAGAATCTATGCCCACCATTAAGAAAATACTTTCTGATGGTGGCATGGCTATTATAATGTCACATCTAGGTAGACCAAAAGGCGTTAGAGTAAAAGAAATGTCTCTACGACCTGTTGCAAACTACCTATCCAATGCACTAGATACAAAAGTACATTTTGCAACTGATTGTAATACAGGAGTTGCTAAAAAAGTAATTTCTGAAGCAAAAACAGGCGAAGTAGTACTTTTAGAAAACCTTAGATACTACGCAGAAGAAGAGGCAAATGATGATGATTTTGCTTCTAATCTTGCTTCCTTAGGTGATGTCTATGTTAATGATGCATTTGGTACCGCACATAGAGCTCACGCTAGCACTTATGCTGCAGCCAAGAAATTTGAGAATCGATTCGCTGGTAAGTTAATCGAAAAAGAAATAGAATATTTAGAAGAAGTTGTTAATAATGCTAAGAAGCCGTTTACTGCTATTATAGGTGGGGCTAAAGTCTCTGGTAAAATTGATGTTATTGAGAATCTTTTCACTAAATGCGATAACATACTAATCGGTGGAGGTATGGTTTTTACATTCCTCAAAGCACAAGGTATTGAGGTTGGTAAATCGTTAGTTGAAGATGATAAGTTAGAAATAGCTAAGAAAATACTATTGGATGCAAAAGCAAACAATGTAAATCTTGTTTTGCCATCAGATATAATAGTGGCTAAAGAATTTAAAAATGATACAGAATTTGAAAATGTATCAATTAACGATATCCCCAAAGACAGAATGGGTCTGGACATTGGTAAAGAAAGCACAAAAAGATATGCAAAACTAATCGAAAACTCAAACACAGTACTTTGGAATGGCCCTATGGGTGTATTCGAAATGGATAATTTCGCTAAAGGTACTATCGGGGTTGCAGAAGCATTAGCAACTGCTACTTCCAAAGGTGCTAATACGATAGTTGGTGGTGGTGATTCGGTAGCTGCTATTCGCAAATTAGGGTTCGAAGATAAAGTTTCTCATATTTCTACTGGTGGTGGAGCTTCATTAGAATTTCTAGAAGGAAAAAAACTTCCTGGAATCGAAGCACTGAGATAAAAAACAATTATTTATCTTAAGCGTCAAGCATTAGATTATAAATTTGAATTAAAAATTGAGTTAAATGAACGGATTTGGTAATAGACCTAGTGGATTTGGCGGTGGAATGTTTGGAATGTTTCCCCCAGTAATCAAATTCATCCTTATGTTGAATGTTGCTATATTTATATTGCAATACTTCGTTATGGAACTTGTTTACATTGGTGGATTGCCGATGAGTGCTTATTTCTTCAATTATTTTGCACTCCAAACAACAAATTTCTCATTCTCTTTCGTTGAGAACTCTTTCTGGCCTTGGCAATTACTTACATTCCAATTTATGCATGGTGGATTGTGGCATCTATTTTTCAATATGTTCGCAATCTGGATGTTTGGAATTGAGCTGGAGAATAGTTGGGGTAGCCGTAGATTCCTATTCTACTATTTACTAACAGGCATAGGTGCAGGTTTAGTCCAATTAGCTATCCAGGCAGGCCCTACTATTGGTGCTTCTGGTGGTGTGTTTGGTGTATTACTGGCATTTGGAATGATGAATCCTGATAGGAAAATATTTATATTCCCTATTTTCATCCCAATAAAAGCCAAATATTTCGTTATGATATATGCTGGAATAGAATTATTCTTGGGTATAACTGGCTCTTCTGCTACTGATGGTATAGCCCATTTAGCTCACGTCGGTGGTGCTGCAACTGGGTTCTTACTTATAAAATTCGGTGACCAATTAGGAATTTATAAGCTTCTGAATTCATTCATAAAATCGTTTGGAGTTAGAGGAACAAGTGCCGGACATAGCCAATTTGGTGGCCAATACGGTGGTGGTGGAAGTAATCCATTCAGTAAAAGAACAAAAACAAAAGAAGAAGCTACTAGATACAAAGTTAGTTGGGAAAAGACTAGCTCTGATAATGATTATAAAATAGAAGAAACAGATTCGAATAGTAAATCGTATATAATAAACGGTGAAGAGATAACACAACATACAGTCGATAGTATTTTAGACAAAATATCGGCTTCGGGTTATCAGAATCTGACTGATAGAGAAAAATTGATATTAAACGAATTGAGTAAAAGATTATAATATGAGTGAATCTAAAAACGGTATCATCGGCTTAGACGTATTTAAGCCAAAAGAAGAAATGCCACAAAGTGTGCAGTATCCTCGAAGACAATCACGTAAAGTAATGGTGGGCAATGTACCTGTTGGTGGTGGCTCTCCAGTATCTGTGCAGACAATGACTAAGACGAAAACTGCTGACGTAAAAGCAACTGTGGAGCAAATCCACAGATGCGTAGAAGCAGGTGCAGATATAGTCAGAGTAACTGTGAACAACAAGGAAGCTTGCGATGCAATCGGCGAGATTGTAAAGCAAGTAAGCGTACCAATTGTATCAGACATCCATTTCAACTATACTTACGCTCTTCGTGCAATCGAAGGTGGTGTATCGAAAGTTAGGATAAACCCAGGTAATATCGGTAGCGTTGACAAAATAAAGAAAGTACTAACAGCAGCCAAAGAGCGTGGTATTCCTATAAGAATAGGTGTGAACTCTGGTTCGCTTGAGAAAGATATACTAGATAAATATGGCTATCCCACTGACCAAGCACTATTCGAAAGTGCAATGAGACATGCTAATATAGCAGCAGATCACAACTTCGATGATGTGATTATCTCTGTGAAATCTACTAGCGTTCCTCTTATGATATCTGCTTACAGATTATTAGCGAAAGAAACCGATTTCCCACTTCACTTAGGTGTTACGGAAGCAGGATTGATTACCAAAGGTACTATCAAATCGGCTATTGGTATAGGGACATTACTTGCAGAAGGCATAGGTGATACGATAAGAGTATCGCTAACAGACCAACCAGAAAACGAAGTAGAAGTAGGTAAAGAGATACTAAAATCTCTTGGATTAGCTCAAAGAACTGTAGAAATCATCGCTTGTCCGACTTGTGGAAGACTAGATGTCGATTTATTCAAAATAGTAGGCGAGCTAGAAGAAAGAACAAAGCATATCAAAAAACCAGTAAAAGTAAGTATTCTGGGTTGTGCGGTTAATGGACCGGGTGAAGCAGCTGATGCTGACATCGGGGTAGCAGCAGCCAAAGGTAAAGGGTTGCTATTCAAACACGGCGAATCAATCGGATACGTAAACGAAGAAGATATAGTCGAAAGAGTTTACCAAGAAATTCTTGCATTCGAACCGAAGGAATGAGAAATAGAAAGAATAAATAGATATAGAATGAAAAAAGCTCGCAGTTATGAACTGTGAGCTTTTTTATATTATTCTACTAGAATTTAAAGGTGCTTTGTTTAATAATGGTTTTCATTAGCGGATCTACTGACATAAACCTACTAGCGTACAACCTTAATTATCACTCCAAATCAATAGGATCTCTAAACATAAATGGATTATTATAGCTATAATGATATAGGACACCTATTATCCTCTAGCCTATAGGCTTTGTTATACCAATAAAAATAATACTATCATTTTCTGCATAGAATGTAAATCTAATTAAATCTTCAGATTCTAGACCTTCATCTTTTACATAATAAATATCATAATCTAAACCATCAGTCTCTGCTAATGGGCCTTCATAAATATTCTCAAAAACATACCCTCTACATTTTATATATGTAATATCCATTGTAAAATTTATAAGTCTCCACTCTTCATTCTTAAATAGTTCAATTATTCTTGAACAGTCAATTGTTTCATTATTATCCATTATTTCTATCATTCTTGTAGGAGTTTCAATAATATCCTCTATAAGTTTTATCATAATTTGCTTATCAATACTTGATTTACATTCTATAATATTATTTCCTATAAGAAAATTGCAACCTATAAATAGGGTTAAAAGTAATTTATTCATAATCAACCTTAGTATTATTATCAGACATATAAAAATATGAAGTTATTCCAATAGTGGAAGTAATAACTGTAAATAAACAACCGTTCATACCTCCATACACTATAATAAAATTAAAAGGAATAAAATGCAAGAATTATTTTCTATACTGACATTTTTTATCAATGATTGTATCTGAATGTTAGAGTTTGAGTTAATGAGTTTTGGAGTAGAAACAATTTGAGGATTATTGTGAAATGTTAGATAATTTGCCTCTTATTTACTGATTGTAAGATTTCTCCTGGACTCTTCACTACGCTCAGAGTGACGTTATTACTTGAGGGTTGGGGGATTTGAGAAGTATGCACTTCGACGCTGCTGAGTGTAAACAAAACTTCTCAATAGTTAATTGAGATTGCCACACTTCGTTTGTAATGACATGTATCAAAAAAAAAGAGCAGAATCTGATTTTACTCAAATTCTGCTCTTAGTTGGTACGGACGGAGAGACTCGAACTCTCACAAGCTTAAGCCCACTAGATCCTAAGTCTAGCGCGTCTACCAATTCCGCCACGTCCGCATCAAAATAGGTTACAAATTTATAACATTTAATATTAACTAAAAAATATATTTTTAAAGTTTTTCTCTTCTTTTGTTATTAAATTTGAATCTATGGGAATACAAAAACGAAAAGTTGCGATTATTGGGGCTGGCGTATCGGGTATGACTGCCGCTATAGAGCTGATGGATAGCTGTGTTGTTCATATATACGAAGCTACAGATTCCGTTGGTGGTAGAGCTACTACTATAGAAGACAAGACCAGCCAAGAAATCATAGATAATGGTCAGCATATATGTATAGGGGCTTACAAACACTTCTTCGATTTGCTTAAAACCATTGGTGGAATGGAACATTTCCACATTCTAGAAAAATACGACATTCCTTATTTCTATGAAGGTACTTTCGGTTCACTTACCTCAAAGATTTTTTCTGGGAAGTTTGGTCTGCTAGAAGCTATTATCAGAGATAGTAACTTCTCGTTTAAAGAGAAATTAAATACTATTATCTTTGCAATCAAAGTTCAGATGGATTCCATCTCATTTCAGAATTACTCCGATTGCTATGACTTGTTAATTCGCAACAAGCAATCGGAAAAAGTAATCAAGATACTATGGGAGCCACTAATAGTATCTACAATGAATACTCCTGTCCGCAAGGCAAGTCCAATTATATTCGAGAATATAATGCTTGATGGATTTTTAAGTAAGAGCCAAAACGCTGCATTCTATCTGCCTAATGTTCATTTCGGTGAATTATTCAAAGGTTTTGATTCAGTATTTTTGAAGGAAGAGAATAAGATATTCTACAATAGTCCAGTAAAGTCTATAACACAGAATAGTGGGAAGTTCCTTGTGAGCGATGAATATTATGATGATGTAGTGATTACAACACCTTCATTCATCTCTAAACGGATATTGAGTGAATTACCAATAGATATTGAAGTACCTGACTACTCACCAATTGTTTCGGTCTATTTCTGGACTGATACCAAGCTGACAGATTCGTTTATGATATCTGCAGTTGATGGCGGATTTGATTGGCTGTTCAATAGAGACAAATTGATAGAAAGAAGTGATGATACATATTCTTACCAGATAACTACGAGTGACGCTGTTCATTTCGCAAAGCTGAAAGATGATGTTATATTGTCGATGATGGAAGAGGACTTGAGAAAAATGTTCGGCGATGAGTTCCGAATAACTCATTACAAAATCGTGCGCGAGCTAATGGCGACTTTCCTTGCTGATAAGAAGAATAATCTGAAAAGGCCAAAAGTAAAGACTCATATATCAGGGTTGTATCTGGCTGGTGATTATTCAGATAATGGCTATCCTTCTACTCTAGAAGGTGCATCAAAGAATGGGTTTAGAGCAGCTCACTATATTCTGAAACGTATTGCAAAATAATATCAGCAATTTCTGATTTTGGAGCAGTTGGTATTTCCTTAATATTTTCCTTGTCATCAATTATCGTGATTGTATTGATATCCTTACCAAAGCCACTATCTGCACTGTTTGCTTGATTAGCTACGATTATATTACAATTCTTACGCTCTAGTTTACCTTTCGCATATTCCACAAGTTTCTCACTTTCTAGTGCAAAGCCAACTAGGATTTGCTTTTCCTGTTTTTTACTACCCAATTCTTTTAGTATATCCTTTGTTTTCACTAATTCGATAGTCATAGTGTCGTCATTCTTTTTGATTTTTCCATCATGCTTTACTTTTGGGGTGTAATCAGCCACAGCGGCAGCCATTATTATTATATCCTGCTTTTCTGAGTTGCTAGTAACTATCCTGTACATATCATCAGCAGACTCTATATCTACTCTTTCTATAGCTGGATTGCAATGCAGACAAGTCGGTCCAGTCACCAATGTAATCAAAGCTCCCATTTTTAAAGCAGATTCTGCTAATGCAAAACCCATTTTCCCAGATGAGAAATTACCTATGAAGCGAACATCATCTATTCTCTCATAAGTCGGGCCAGCAGTTATTAGCACCCTTTTTCCTTTCAAAAATGACATTATAGATGCCCTTTGATTGATTCTATAAGATTCAGTACTTCGGGTAATCTCCCCTGCCCTATTATGCCGCTTGCTAGCTCTCCGTATTCTGGATCTAACACAATGTATCCATCTTCCTTTAGCTGGGTTACATTACGCTGTATTGCCTTGTTTTCCCACATATCACTATCCATAGCCGGAGCTATTAACTTAGGTATTCCTTTGGGGATAGCAGTCGTTAGAGTTGTAAGTGCGTTATCACAGAATCCGTTCGCTATTTTTGCTAAAGTATTAGCTGAGCAAGGGGCGATAATGAATAAATCGCACTTTTGTGCCTTTTCTATATGCCAAGAACCTGAATCTTGAAATTTATCGTCGAACATATCGTCTATAGTTGTATTACGACTTAGATTGTCAAGTACTAACTTACTGACGAACTTTTTACCACTTGGGGTAATGACGCAATTGACACTGGCACCCTCTTTTATCAGCTCTCTAACTAGGAAAGGAGACTTATATGCAGAGATGGAACCAGTAATTCCGAGTATGATATTTTTATTTTTCATTTTGTATTATGTGCAAAGTTGACAATTGAATTCCGTAAATTAAATTTTATTTTCTGAAAAAAGCAAAAAAACATGGTTACAGTAGCAATAGTTGGTCGTCCGAATGTGGGCAAATCCACCCTTTTTAATAGATTAGTTGGTGAACAAAACGCCATAATCGAAGACGAACCGGGCGTTACACGCGATAGAATATACGGCCGTTCCGATTGGAATGGAAAGTATTTCCACGTAATAGATACTGGTGGATTTATCCCAGGTAGCGAAGACACAATGGAAAAAGCTATCCGTGAACAAGCTATGATTGCTATGGAAGAAGCCGACTCTATTATATTTATGGTAGATGGAAAAGACGGACTTACTCGATTTGATAGAGATATAGGCATACTACTTCGTGGTACAGATAAACCTGTAACTCTGATAGTTAACAAATGTGATAATCACGTTATGGATCATAATTCGTATGAATTTTACGAATTAGGACTAGGTGACCCATTCCCAATTTCTGCTAATAATGGTAGAAGTACTGGTGACTTTATGGATAAGCTAGTTGAGACATTCCCCGTAATTGATTTTGATGAGAACGACACTAGGTTGAAAATTGCACTTGTTGGTCGACCGAATGCAGGTAAATCAAGTTTGGCAAATGCAATGCTCGGTCAAGAAAGGAATATAGTAACTGATATACCTGGTACTACGAGAGATTCTATTGACTCAGTAATCAAATATCACGGCGAAGAAATAGTTCTAATAGATACGGCTGGACTAAGACGTAAATCTAGAGTAGAAGAAAATATAGAAAAATGGAGTATGGTTCGTACTCATAGAGCCATAGACAGATGCGATATTGGAGTAGTCTTACTAGATGCAGAAAGAGGATTCGAAGAGCAAGATAAGCGAATAATCCAAATGCTCGACGATCAGAAAAAAGGTATCATAATAGCTGTGAACAAGTGGGATTTGGTAGATAACGAAGAATCCGATACAGCTCATAAGATGAAAAAATCAATCCTAGAAGAGGTAAAGACATTCAGTTATGTTCCTGTTTTATTCACCTCTGCTACTGAAAAGACGAGAATTTTCAAGGTATTAGATATAGCGAAAGAAATAAAAGCAAGAAGAGAAAAGAGAATATCTACAGGTAAGCTGAACAAAGTACTTATCGATTTATTCGAGAGAACGCCTGCTCCAGCTGTGCGTGGATATGATTTACGTATCAACTACGTAACACAAGTAGGGACAGAGCCACCATTGTTTACACTATTCCTTAATCAACCTGATTTATTACCTGGTAGTTATAAGCGATTCATAGAGCGACAGATAAGAGAGAACTTCGATTTGGAAGGCACTCCTATTAGTTTGCTATTCCGTAAGAAAAACAAGAAATGGGAAGAGAGATAAGGGATTAGTTATTAATTATTTTTTTTGTGTGGATATTGTTGTTTGAATCATATGTGACAACAAATAACATCCTATCTTTTCCAGTTAGATTTATTAAAGAACTATAATTGACTTCTCTTGAAATTACTTTCTCTCCCAATAAATTATATATCTCGATTTTCCTTACTTTAGGTGAATATATAAGAATCTCTTTCGTAGTATCTTGATAAGTCCAAAGATTAATACTATTCTTTTCAGATATATCAACCGAGGCCAATAAAGCTTCATATGTATATACATAAGCATCCAATCCTATTTTTTTTAATAGTTCCCAATTAGATTCAACAAAATTATTTATCCTTGATAGACTTTTGAATTCATCAAACTCAATGATTACTTTTGGGTCAGGGGTAACATTATATAATTTTATAGCCTCAAATTCAGCTTCTGCTTTTATATAAAATTCTTTAAACGAGGAATACTGATCTGAAATATCATCAATATTTTTTAATGTATCGCCCTTCGTAAAGCCATCTTTGAATATATATTTATCATAATAAATTACAACATTTCTTTTTACATAAATGTAACTACTATCAAAATTATTTGATAAATTTTCTATAAAATTATAAGACTTACAATTTAATATTTCGACTCGGGAGTCATTAAAATCACAAGAATCTACTGCCATTATTATTGGCTCAGATAGAGCAATATAGAGTTCATTTGGATTACATAAACAAACTTCATCTACTTCTGAAAAGCCAAAAGTAGTACTAAAAATAAAAAGAAATAAAATTAATTTTTTCATGATTTTGATTCTTACTTAATTACTAAAGTACTTAATTGTTTGAATTGAATTATTAGTTTTAACTCTTAATATAAATGCACCTTTTAAGCCACTTAGATTCAGAGTGTTTGAGTGTATGTCCTCATAGCTCTCTATTTTTCTACCATACAAATCATAAGCTATAACCGATTCAATTGTTCCAACTTCTACGAACAAAATATTTTCATTCATTAATAGGTTAGTATTATTAATCGCTGTACTATTCTTAATGTTTGACGTAGTAACAGTAAAGCTAAGAATTTCATACCGTAAAGTATCTCCACTAAATATTGAATTTATATTTGAGAAGTAATATTTCAATGCTGGAAGTGATTGAAATTCCTTGAAAAAAAGAGCCGCAACTTTATTGCCATTTGTAAAATAAAATTCAAATTCACCAAACTCATTAACAACATCCTCAAAATAATTTTTGATTTCAATATATTTGTCCTTTATATTTTCTATTGATTGTAAAGTATCCATTTCATTAAAATAATTTTTAAATAATGGCTTTTTAGAAGTTATAAAAATATTCCTTCTTCCAAACATGTAACTACTATCAATGTTATTAACAAAATCAGCTCCACGTTGACTAAATAGAACGTCTTTACATACAAATTCATAATTATATATATCATAAAAAATACAGGAATCTATTGCTAGAATTACTTTTGAGTTTTTGTTTGACATTTCTGGTGAACACAAACAATCCTTATCAACTTCACCCAACATAATAATCGTGTTGGAAACAAGTATTATTATACCTACTAGGCTTAATCGTATTAATTTTTTCATTTTACTCTGTCTATTTTTAAGAGATAGTAACTTAACTAATTATTTACTACTTAGCAACTTGACTTAAGTTGAAATAAAAATTGCACCTTCCCAATATATCTAGCTCTATTGTTTTACGAAACGTTTGTATAGATTCTCATTTATTCGAATGAAGTAAGTACCTTTGCTGAGGCCTTCAATATCTATATATACCTTATTCTGGTATAGAGTTGAAGTATTATTAGCCACAACTTTTCCTGACATGTCTAGTATGTCGTAGGATTCAATCATATCTTCTGATTCTAAATTAATAAAAGATGTAGATGGATTTGGGTAAATGCTAATATTAACTCTATTTTCATAAACACTGGTTATGTTCTTAGTATTGTATTTGAAGAACTTGCTGACTCTTGTCAAATCACCATTTTCATCTAATTCTTCTATGGCACCTGATGCATATAGATAGTCTTCGTATAAGAAAAAGCCATTAATAGGGTTCTTATTATCGTAGAAAATATCATTTTCATCGTATAAATCAACCCACGTATCTCCTCCATCTTCGGTGTAGAGGAAAACTTGTGTACCAAGAGCAAATCCATTATTACCATAGAATTTGAAGCTATGGATAAACTTTCCAAAATCAACAAAGTCACTAATAAATACTGGCTCCCATTTGATAAAATCGTTAGATCTCATCATAGAAGTTTTTCCGTCTTTTATCTGTTTGTATCTATTTTCTACGTAGAAATAGGGCGCTTCATATTTAAGGTTGTAATAGGCTTGGATAACTAAATCAGATTTTTCGAATAATTCAGATTGGAAGCTAGTCCATGTAATTCCGCTATTAGTAGTTTTGTAGAAATATAATGAATTATTTACGCTTCCAACTATATATAATTCATTTTCATTTTTGGCAACGAAGTTTAGAAATCTGAAGTTTGATACGATTTGTGATTCTATATTATTAAAAGCTTCCCATGTAATGCCTTTATCAGTTGTTTTGTAGAACCCAATGGTTGAATTATAACCAATAAAACCTACAGAATCATTGACAAATTGTAAGCGAGTAAGAGGATCGGTCTCATTTGTTATACTAATCTTATTCCATTCTTGAGTTTTAGAACTTAGAATATGAACTGAACCCGGTTCTGCTGGTGCATATAGCTGCTCTCCTTGTTTTATCAAATCATATATGGCATTAGATTCATTTTTAATATTTCGAGTTTCATAAAATGAAGCTTCCCATCTAAATCCTTTATTCATAGAATTAAGAATTCCATTCGTGTTATTCAGATTGACAGTATAAAAAATACCAAACAATTCCTCCATTTCATAAGTCTTGAAGTGGAATTCATCACCATCAGGATTTTTTACAATGGTATTATTATCAATTACTTCCCATTGGGCTGAGAATGAAATTGTGTGAAAAAGTATTAACAAAAAAGTAAAAGTGTAAAGAAATCTCATCTATTATCCTGTTTTTATTTGATTATACAGGTAATAAGACAATTAATGTGCCTATTAGTTACAATCTATCAAAATACTATCTAGAGATAAAACTGAATAGTAGAAATAGATGTTAATCTCAATATGAACTAAATACATTAATTTTTTCACTAAATTGCAATCAATGAAAATCGACTTGAGTAAATATAAATACAAGCGAATAGTTTGCTTTGATTATGGTTTGAAGCGGATAGGATTTGCTGTATCAGATGAATTACACATAACTATAAGACCAGTCAAAGTATTTGACGCTACTAGCAAATCGCTATTTGATGACATTCTGCAAGAATTAAAGGCTCAGAAAACGGGACTTATAGTAATAGGTCAGCCAATACTTTACGATGGTCAAAGTTCTGAAGTATTAGAGGCAATCGAAAACTTTAGAGAGAAGCTATCCGTTATATCAGGTGTAGATGTTGTACTATATGATGAAAATTTCTCGAGCAAAGAAGCAATGAGTATGATGGTGGCGAATGGAAAGAAGAAAAAAGACCGTCGAAAGAAAGGTAATTTGGATATGACAGCTGCAGCAGTAATATTAAGAAACTTTTTAAATGAAAATGAATAGATTATTAGTTGTTTTACTTTTGTTAACATCGCTTTCTCTATCGGCTCAGATAGACAAATCGAAGTATTATTCTTATGGTGAGTCACTATTCTCTGAGGTCTTGGAGTTACCATATAGCAATCCTGATTCTGCTAAAATAGTAGTCTTAGTGAAAGCTGCCAATGAATCGCTTAGATTCCAGAAAGTGAAAGACGGACCAAATTTCGGCAAGTACTTTGGAGTACTGGATGTAGAAATTCTTTTTCAGAATAGTGATGGAATTGTCAAAAACCGTTCTAAGATATCTGATACTATTTATTTCAAGGAATATGAGCAAACTCTTAGCAAGTCTATTTATGTAGAGGGAGCTAAGGAAATAATCATGCCTCGAGGAAAGTTTGATATAGAAGTCAAATTTGATATAAAAGATAATAGTTATCTCAACACAAAAAAACACAAACTAGATATTACCAAAAAACCAAAACTTTACACTCCCCTTCTATTCAATTCACAAAGATCTGATGTATATACTGAGCTACAACCTTTTGGACTAAATCAAATTATTTCTTTCGATGCTCAAGGTGCAAAGATTTTGATTCCAACAGAAGAATTGGAAGAAGCTAATTACACATATACTTTTACTAAAAAGAAGGATATAAGTGATATAGCTCTGAAATGGGACGCCAATAATGAAGTTAATGGAATCTGTAAAATCATAAATAATGTAGATTTTAGCTTTACGAGTAGTTATTCAGATGTGAAGTTTGATTTAAAGAGAAACAAAAATTACGATGTATTAGACATCGATTTGCCAGGAATCAAAGTTATACCTGGAGTTTACAACCTTGAAATTAGTAAGAACAATGAAAAGCTAACAAACTACGAAATAAAAATAGAATGGATAAGCCAACCTATTTCACTTAATAAGTTACCCTATGCTGCAGAAATATTGAAATACATAGCCACGGAACAAGAAATAGAGAAAATAAATAACTCAGATAACATTTCGGCAGCATTTCTGAAATATTGGGAAGCAAAAGACCCTACTCCACTGACTCCTTTCAACGAAGCATTGCAACAGTACTATGTTAGAGTTGATTATGCATTTTTCAATTTTAAAACTATATCAGAAGAAGATGGTGCAAAAACTGATAGAGGAAAAATCTATATATTAAAATCTTCCCCAAGCGAAATAAAAGAAGAATTCATAGATGATAGAACTCTAGTTATATGGACTTATTCTAATCAAAAGAAAGAATATGTTTTTGAGCTGATAGGGGCTGGAGATTATAGATTAGTCGAGATTAAAGAATTATAATTAGTAATTACTTTTAGGTTCCCAAGACTCTCCCTCACAAGGGATATCTTTTGTAGTCACATGGACATCATATAATCTGCAAAGTTGACTTTCGGAACTAAAATGCTTACATGAACCACATAACGTGTCTTCTTCGAATTTTTTCATCCTACTCTCATAGTTCTGATATTGCTGCCATCCCGGATAAAGAGCAACTAGCCAGATCATAAATAGCGAAATATACCAAACTTCATTATTACCTAGCTGATACATAAGCACCATAGTGATAATAACTAATAGTGCTGAGCGAAGCAAGACACCCCATACAATGGAGCCAAAAGTTACTATAGGTTCACTGTGGCTATCATCATCTGTTACATCTTTGAAAAGAAATAAGTGCTTTAGTTTTTCAAGGTCATTCATAAAATTGATTCTATATTTATCACATTTGTACAAATTGTACGTATAAGTTACACGCTTGAGTATAAATTTAATTACAATTGGGAATAATTATTATTAATATTCTTAAATTATACTTTCTAAAGAACTAAAACAGAGTAAAATATGAAAAAGACAAGTTTAACAAGAATAACTATTAAAAATGCTCAGTATTATGCTTACCACGGAGTTAAAGAAGAAGAAAGAAAGTTAGGTGGCAAGTACGAAGTAGATTTGATTATGGATTATAATGCCAAATCAGCAATAGTAAGAGATGACGTTAACTATGCTTTGAACTATGAAATAGCAATGTATTGCATCTCGGAAGTTATGACAGGTGACTCATACTCGCTAATAGAAACTATAGCAAACGAAATACTAAACCAAGTTGCGGAGAAATTTGATTTCTTACAAAGAGCTACAGTGAAGGTCAGAAAGATAAATGCTCCTATGAAACGCTATGTAGACTACGTAGAAGTAGAGCAAACTGTAGAAATAGAAGATATTGCTGAGTAAATCACTTTGAGGAAATTAGTTGCCTGAGGTTCTCGAAGGCAACGATTTCAAATTCAACAATTAGAAATGTATATTTATGCCATTTATGTACATATTGAAGTGTTCTGATAATTCTTATTACGTAGGAAGTGCAAAGGATTTGTACCAAAGAGTTAATCAACACCATATCGGATTTGGTTCTAAATATACTAAAAATAGATTACCAATTGAATTGGTGTATTATGAAGAATATGATAGAATAGATGATGCATTTAATAGAGAGAAACAAATTCAGGGGTGGAATAGAAAGAAAAAAGAGAGTCTAATAAATAGAACTTTTGATATTTTACCTAGTCTATCAATAGCACATAGAGATAAAATTTAGTAAGTTGCCTGAGGCTCTCGAAGGCAACAATTCCAAGCTCACTTCGAGTGCCTCAGTGAACTTGGATATTGAATCTCGTAAAAAATATAAAACGAAATTATAATGAACAAAAGAAATTTACACAAGAGTATGATATTATTTATCATACTCTTTTTGTTTGGGTGTAACAATAATGAGAAACCAAATACGAACAGTCTCACTGAAAATGTAGAAGCTTACTTATCTCGTCTCCACGAGAATGGAAAATTCAATGGCTCAGTTCTAATATGTAAGAACGATTCTGTTATTTATTCTTCTGCTTATGGTCTTGCAAATCGTGAATTCTCGATTTCAAACAATGACTCCACTACATATCTGATTGGCTCTATTACCAAACCCTTCACAGCTATGGCAGTTCTACTGTTGGAGCAAGATGGTAAACTAAAATTGAACAATAAACTATCTGATTATTTCCCAGATTTCCCCCAAAGTGAAACAGTCACTATTGATATGTTGCTAACTCATACTTCTGGGATTAGGGATTATCATTATCTACCTGATTGGATAGAAATTAGTAAACTCGAACGAACACCCCAATATACAATTGACCGAGTAGCTGAGTTGCCTTATGATTTCGAGCCAGGTACTAAATTTAGATATTCTAATTCTGGTTATATATTATTAGGATTGATAATTGAAAAAGTGAGTGGTCTTTCGTTCGTAGATTATGTAAATACAAAGATTATAGAACCACTAGAACTCACTAATACCGGTATTATTGATAATCTGAATATGGTGAATGGACTGGCAAGTGGCTATAGTACAAACCTAAGAACATCGGAGAAAGCAGAATTTATTAATTACTATCAGCCATTTAGCTCTGGTAATATGTATTCAACAACTTATGACCTATGGAAATTCACAAAAGCTGTCATGAAAAATAAGCTATTGTCTGAAGAAAAGACAAAATCATTATTCACCTCAGGATTAGGAAGCTATGGCTATGGTTGGGGAATCAGAGATTATGACTCGGTAATGGCTTATGGTCACTTAGGTGCTATGAATGGGTATGTGGGTGGAATGACCTATATTCCAGATGGTGAGTATTTTATCGCTTTTCTGACTAATGATGACAATACTCAGAGATATACTTTCGCTGAAAATCTGGCGAAAATAGTAACTGGTAAAGAAGTAGATTTGCCTGAAAAAAAGAAATTGATTAATCTGACTTCAAAACAGATTGAACCGCACTTAGGAAAATACATGATAAAACCAGGTGATACACTTGATGTATTTATGGATGATGGTGAAGTCTATATGAAAGAAACTGGTCAACAAAAGCAAGAGCTTTTCCCGATTGGTGCTAATAAGTACACTTTCTCTGTTTTGGAAATGGATGTAGTTTTTGAGGATAAAGCGAATGGCAAATCACAAGTCTTGAAGTTAGTTGGTAAAAAAGAGATAGTGGCGAAGAGGGTGGATAAAGAATGGTCAAACTAAGAAATCTACTCTTCCACCACTATAGACTTAAGCATTTCACCTTCACTACCAACACATTCTTGTTTATCTTCAAGTTCAGAACCTAGTATATCCAAATCATCTCCTGAAGAATATATTGAATTCCCAATTGAATAGAACATTACTAAATTGTTCAATTTATTACCTCTTTCCGTTTTTCTATAATCTTTTAAATTTAACTCTAAAGAATCTAAATAGGGTATTAATTCTTTTAGATTAATAATCCTTTTATCTTCTTTTGTATTTTCTTGCTCTATTGCTGCTAAGTATTTAGATAATCTAGGGAATTCATTGCTGAGCTTCAATAAACTAAATATAATATCATGCTCCATTCGGTCTTCTTTAATCATAATTTTTTTCTCTATGTAATGAGTAGTCATTAAATTTTTGTTAACAATTTTATAGCTAATTCTCTGAAATAGTTTTTTAGTAGAATGAAACAAAAAAGAACTCGAAAGCACTTTTTATTAGTGCTTTCAAGTAATTTATAGTCCCTATATAACTATGCTTTTTTTGCTTGTTTTTTAGTTGCACTGAATTGGCCTTTAGTTGCTGTTCTTAAATAAGAAACTATTTTTTTGAAATTTTCAATTCCTTTCTGAATTAGAGAATCAGGATTTGATTTTTGTTCCCTTTTTTTATTATTTATTGCATTCATAATTGTTGTTCCTTATTTGTTATTAAATTATAGCTAAATCGTTTTCTACTGAACACACTTCAGATGTATTCAAACTCAAACGCCTAGCTTTTTCTTTTTGAAATACTTATATTATAGAATGAAACAAAAAAGAACTTAAAAGCACTTTTTGAGAGTGCTTTCGAGTAATTTATAGCCCGTAGATAATTAGGCCTTTTTTGTTTGTGGTTTAGCATCTTTTTTCTGAGAATTGTTAGCAAGATTTACATTATCTTGAGCAACTTTACTTTGTGGTGTTTTTTCTAGTTTACCTTCTGCGCGTAATTTAGCTGCACTCAGTTGGGTTCTTGCTGCAGTTTCTAAACGAGGAGTAGATTTTTTTTGATTTTCACTTTCTTTCTGGTTTGCAGAAATCGGATTTGATCTTTGATCACTTTTTTTATTATCTATTGCATTCATAATTGCTATTCCTTATTTGTTATTAAATTAATGCTAAATCGTTTTCTACAGAACACACTCCAAGTGCATTCCAAGTCAAACGCCCAGCTTCTTCTTTTTGATATATTGAGTATACAAGCCCCGTTAACTTCACTTTATTAGTTTTCACATCAACTTTTATATCTAATGGATATAGAGCCCAATTGCGATCTAATGCTTGCTCAATATCTTTTTGCACGATAGAGTCTATGGAATTGGACTTTACGACAATCAAATTTTTAACACCCATTACACCAGGTAAATTTATTAATATATTCCCAGCCATTACTTTTTGGAAATGCTGCTCAACCTCACCCTCTAATTTCAACCAACCTTTCTTTACTTTAATTGAAATATTTGCGTCTGAAACGAACTTGTTATTCTGCCAACTTTCAAGTACTTTCTCTGCAATATTGGTATCGTCTTTGACTTTGGAATTTCGGTAATTAACAATTAAATCTCCGGCTACTATTTTCACACCTAATACATTCTTCGCAGCAATCTCAGCATTTATCTTTATAGCAAAGTTATCTACCATTCCTGATAGAGTAACTAAACCATCTTTAGCTGTTACACCTATTTCTGCTGCATTTATTAATGGTTCCCATTGAATAGTTTTCAGTACATCTTGTTGTAATTCATAATCGGTTTTCATCTTAGAACCTATCTATTTAAAATATATCTCTCTCTTACATAACAAAGGTACACTTAATTGAAAATTTAAATATTACACATTTAAATTTATTAATTACATAATTTCAATTAATCAAATTTGAAAAATATAAATGTAACCTTTCAGAAACTATTGGATTAGAAAGAGATAGTTGCGAAGTGGTGGATAGAATAACCTCTGATTTTAAACTACCAGTTTAGTTGCCAGGATCCTTCACTCACTTTGTTCGTTCAGGATGACGAGTAATTGCACTCCGTGCCCTTTGTTTTAAAATAATCAGAAAAACATTTCTTTGTGTTCTTTATTTTAGAAAAGATAATCCCCAAAAATTCCCCAAATTATATTATATTGAAGTTGAGTAATTATACATACTGCAAATACAAATTGACTGAATCTAATATTAAAAATACATTCGTTTTGCTCTCATTGGGAGCTAATATAGGCGACAAGAAATCTACAATAGACAAAGCTGTAGAGACTTTGGTAGAGCTAGGTGTGATTTCGCAAGCTGTTGTATCATCGTATTATGGTACAGAGCCCTATGGAGTGAAAGACCAGAATTGGTTTATTAATATATGTGTAAAGGGGATGACTCAGCATTCCCCTGCTGAATTGTTGACCAAGTGCAAGGCTATCGAGAAAATGTATGGCAGGCAAGAGCGGGAAAGATGGCACGAAAGAGAGCTGGATATAGATATTATATTCTACGGAAAAGAAATAGTAGAAACTGAGAATTTGACAATTCCTCATAAAGAATATAGAAAGAGAAATTTCGTTTTAGTACCAGCTGCGGAAATAGCTGGTAGCTATATACCACCGAACAACGATTTGAGTTTGGATCAGTTAGTTAAGCAATGTGAAGATTGCTGCAAAATAGATAAAATGAATTAAGATGCATATACCAGAAGATATAATAGAGCAAATAAGACGAGACGCTGATATAGTAGAGATAATCAGCGACCATCTGGTATTGAAAAAGCGTGGTAAAAACTACATTGGTCTGAGTCCATTTACCAGTGAAAAGACCCCTTCATTTGTGGTATCACCAGATAAGCAAATATTCAAAGATTTCTCCTCTGGTAAAGGTGGTAATGTATTCACATTCCTAATGGAATATAGACGAATAACATTCCTAGAAGCAGTAGTTGAGCTAGCTAACAAGCTAAGCATAGAAATACCTACTCAATCGAGTTCAGGTCAAAAGCAAAACACCGAAAAAGTATCAAAAAGAAAACGAACACTAGAATTACTAGAGGAAGTGAAGAAATTCTATATAACTTCTATGCGATTAGACGAAAAGCATACAGCAATAGAATACTTCATAAAGCGTGGATTCACTAGCGAGGTGCAAGATAAATTTGCACTGGGATATGCCCCTGATAGTTGGGATGCTACTGTAAACCATTTGAAGAGTAAAGGATACACCGAGCAAATTATGCTTGAATCAGGTGTAATTGGTAAAGGAAAGACTGGTAAACTATACGATAGATTCAAAGGAAGAGCCATCTTCCCTATCAAAGATCATCTTGGTAAAGTGATTGGGTTCGGTGGTAGAGACCTCACTAATAGCGACAAAGCAGCTAAGTATATAAACTCGCCCCAGACTTCAATCTATGATAAAAGCGATGTCCTTTACGGCTTTTACGAGGGGATGGATTCTATCCGTAATAACGAAGTAGCTATATTAGTCGAAGGATATGCTGATGTAGTTTCACTTAGTCAAGCGGGTGTAGAGAATGTAGTCGCAGTCAGTGGTACTGCACTTACTGAAAAACATGCAACTAGATTGAAGAGATATGTCAATTCTGTTTATCTGAATTATGACTCGGATAGAGCTGGAGTTAACGCTGCAGATAAATCAATAGACTTGTGCTTGGAAAATGAGATAGATGTAAAGATAGTCGTACTTCCAGAAGGGCAAGACCCTGATAGTATTATCAGAGAAAAAGGCAAGAAAGAATACGAGCTATTATTGCGAAAAGCAAAGACATTCGTCGAATTCAGAGTAGAGAATTTTAAGAAAGACAATAATGTCAAAAATCCGAAACTACTCTCTGAGTTTCTACAGAAGATGGTGCGGACTATCAACAAAATAAAAGATGTATTCGTTCACGATCACTATATCAATAGTTTGGCTTCCCTTTTAGATTTGAGTGAATCAGAAAGAAGACTAATATATCAAGAAAAAAACAAGGCAAGTCAAAACGCAGAAAGAGGAAAGCTAGAGTTAATACAGGTTACAAAAAGTGAGTGGCAACCTGAGAACATGGTTTCCGAGCTTAAGCAAGTACTTAATGACGCAGAGATAAAAATATTCTCATATCTACTACATAGCAAGGATATAAAGCAAGTTATAGTCAAATTGCAACTTACTCCAGAGTTCTTCCAGACCAATATGGCTATGCGTATATTTGATCATTTGGAATATCTTGAATTCAACACTACTGAAGAGCTTTTCCAACAAATTTTACATTCTGAGGAAGCAGAAGAGGAAATAAATAGTATATTAACCAATGTATTATTGCTAAATGAAGAATTTAGACCTTCTGATGAGTGGGAAAAGTTCAGACATATCGAAATTACTAATGAAGAAGTATTGATACAGGAAGCTATTAGAAGTATAATACTTAATAATCTAGAAGAAGAAATAAGATTAGTAATAGAAAGAATAGAAGAAGAACCAGAAAATGATTCTGTGATGTTAAGTTATCGAGATCTAATAAAAAGAAGAGAAGTGATGCATGAAAAAGAAGTTTAGAGTCAGAAAATCCATAATTGGGGCTATATTATTAGCTATAACTTTATGGGCATATACTACTCTTAACAATGAGTATGTTACTTTTGTAAAAGTCCCATTGAAAGTTATAATGCCTAATAACCGCGCTATAGAAAATCCAATACCTCAAAATTTGGATATAGAAGTGAAAGGAAAAGGCTGGGATATATTCAACCTCCTATTTTTCAATACTTCTAAAGAAATAAGTTTAGATTTATCAAAGCAAAGAATAGAAAAAAATGACATAGAAGTTGGTAGACAACAGATTCTAAAATCAGTACATTACATTGGGAATCTGGAAACAATCGATGCTTTGCCAGACAACGTAGAAATCAGGACAGGTATTAGTGGTGAGTACTTCGTAGAAGTGGAACCTAATGTTAAAGTAGTTCCGAAACAAGGCTTTACGCTAGTTGAAGGACCAAACGTAGAACCTGAAAGAATTCGTATAAAAGGAAACAACAAAATAGTAAGTAATATAAAGACTTGGAAAACTGAATATACTGTAGTCAATGATGTTGCTAATAAATTTAGGACCAAAGTTCAACTCCAAGATACTTTAAATTCGATTGTTGCAAAATCAAGACAAAGCGTTTTTGTCTTTGGTAAACTAGAGCAAATAGCTGAAAGAACATTTAGAGATGTACCATACACTTTGATAAATGGCAAAGCCGAGAGTTATGATATCATGCCGAGGCGATTCGATGTTTCTGTACGTGGCGGTATTACTGCGGTTTCCCAAGTTGAACGCTCCGACATTGAATTGATATTAGATGCAAACGAAGTTTATAATACTAAAACATCAACTGTATTAATAAAAACTAGAGTCAAAGGTCAAGTAAAGATTAACTCACCATCACGAATGTATGTTTATGTCTTTAGGAAATCTAATGAAAAGAATATGTTAGAGTTTGCAGGTAAATAAATATTTCTATAATATGTTAGAAAAAAAAACTTATCATTCTGAGTCTCAAAAAATGAAAATAATTCTTCTACTAGTATCTATTCTTTCTATTACCTCTTGTGGAGTAAATGAAATAGATTTTGATAAAAAACACTTGGAATAAGAAATATGATATGCTCTATTTAAATCGAGAACAGATGGTTAATGATTTGATATTGAATAGCTTTTAAATTTAAATATAAAGTAGTAATACTTCAAAAGACAATCTTCCATAATAAATATTTGAAAGTCAATTTGCAAAAGTTTAAATTGAGTTGTTTTTTTAATAATTAAAATAAAAAGTAATGTATGCAAGTAATAAAGCCAGAAGATTTAGAAAATAAACTAAAAAACTATATTCATGAAATTAATAGTACTGATGAAGCTATAAATCAAATTATCAAATACTTCCATGAATTTAAAGTTATAGAGAAACTAGATTTTGAAGAACAAGATATGATTTTATTCCAATATGGAATTCATGATTTCGGAGAAGGTCATGGAAAAGAGTTTGATTTCGATTTAACTAGACAGATTATACTACCTAATGATGAAGGTTTGATTCAATTAAGTTTGACTTTATATTTTGATGCTACAAAAATGAATAAATTAGACTCATTTAATATTTGGTCATCTGAATATACCAATTTTGATAAATGGCAAAATCAAATCAAAAAAACTGAAGGGTATAAGATTTCAGCTAATCAGAAACCCAAAAGATTTGTTGTTCAATTTTGTTATGTTTGATTCAATATCTTAATGAATTAGTAGTTGAATATAGTTTGGATATTGATCCGGTTAGAGGAAAAACTCTATATCTTAACTTTAATAATGACTCTACTTTAATTAATTCTAAAGTCATATCATTCGATAAGAACTAAATAAATCATTTAGGCTCTATTATAAAACCCCTACGGGGCTATTAGGGTGGTTAAATACTAAATTGCTACAGATATGAAGCCCCGATGGGGCTTATCTTACACTATTCGACGATGTCTCTAATTATGTATATTTCCGATTATTTTCACCATCAATCCGATAAATATTGAAATAATACGTTGTCTTAGACGCAACGCTTTATTATCTTTGTAACTTACATAATTCGGAATTTGATGAAAAACATTAGAAACTTTTGTATTATTGCTCACATTGATCATGGTAAATCTACCTTAGCTGATAGAATACTAGAGCTTACGGGTGCCATCACTCAAAGAGAAATGATACACGCTCAGATTTTAGATAATAATGCCCTAGAACAAGAAAGGGGTATTACTATCAAGTTACATGCTATTCAGATGGATTACAAAGCTAAGAATGGCGAAATATATAAGCTAAATCTTATTGACACTCCTGGACACGTTGATTTTTCTTATGAAGTGTCACGTTCACTCGCTGCTTGCGAAGGTGCTATACTTGTTGTAGATGCTACTCAGGGTGTAGAAGCTCAAACTATAAGCAACCTCTATATGGCTATAGAAAATGACCTTGATATTATTCCTGTATTAAATAAAATAGATTTACCAGCCGCAGCTACAACTAAAGACAATGTAAAAAAGCAAGTTCTAGAGCTAATCGGTGGTAAAGAAGAAGATATAATCGAAGCATCAGGTAAATCAGGAATGGGTGTTATCGACATATTGGAAGCAATAGTAGAGCGAATCGCCCCACCAAAGGGTGACCCAACTGCGCCTCTGAAAGCACTGATCTATGACTCAATATTTGATCCATACCAAGGTGTAGTAGTTAATATTAGAGTAATAGATGGTGAGATAAAAGAAAATGATAAAATCGTATTTATGTCCAACAAAACTGAACATATAGTTGAGCAAGTTGGAGTTATGAAAATGAAAAGAGAGAGAACTAAAGTTCTTTCTGCTGGTAATGTAGGCTATATAACTGCCGCTATCAAAGGGCTTTCTGATACGAAAGTCGGCGATACAATTACACACCAAAAAGGTGGAGCAACAGAAGCTATTGGTGGTTTTTAAGAAGTAAAACCAATGGTATTCTCTGGTATATATCCAACTGATTCTGATGGATTTGAATTATTACGAGAAGCATTGTCTAAACTATCGCTTAATGATAGTGCTGTTACATTCGAGCCAGAATCTTCTACGGCTCTTGGCTTTGGCTTCCGTTGTGGTTTCCTTGGTCTTCTACACATGGAGATAGTACAAGAGAGATTGGAGCGTGAATTCAACCAAACAATTATTACAACAGTTCCCAATGTACGCTATAATGTCACTAAGACAAATGGCGATATTGTATATATAGATAACCCAGCTCAGATGCCTGATAGAGTATCAATTGTTTCTCTACGTGAGCCATATATCAGAGCTCAGATTATCACTCCAGACCAATATGTGGGTAATATTATGTCTCTATGTATGGAAAGGCGTGCAGAGATAGTTGACCAGAAATATTTATCTGAGACCAGAGTAGAATTAATATTCGAGATACCTCTCTCTGAGGTTGTATTTGACTTCTATGATAAGTTGAAATCTACTTCTCGTGGTTACGCATCACTTGACTATGAGTTCTCAAAAGAAAAAGAAAGCGATTTGGTTAAGCTAGATATAATGCTTAATGGCGAGACTGTCGATGCCCTATCATATATCGTCCATAGGAACAAAGCTCACTCGTGGGGTAAGAAGATCTGCGATAAATTAAAAGAATTAATACCTAAACAAATGTTTGATGTAGCAATACAAGCAGGTATAGGAAATAAGATTGTTGCTCGTACTAATATTAGTGCTATGCGTAAGAACGTAACTGCCAAATGTTATGGTGGTGATATCTCGCGTAAACGTAAGCTAATAGAGAAACAAAAAGCTGGTAAAAAGCGTATGAAAATAATAGGTAGTGTAGAAGTGCCACAAGAGGCATTCCACGCCGTGCTATCAATCGATTAGGAATTAAGAATTATGTCCGTCAAAGAGTATTTAGCAAATCGGAAAAAGAAGAAAGAATTACAACGTGAGAAAATGAAGAGCATGTCTTTTGGAGAAAAAGCTTTTTCTTTCGGAAAGACGATTTTAGGTGCAATTATAGTAGTTATGATTATAAATGGACTATTAGTAGCATCATTCGTAGTACCAACTGGTTCTATGGAAAATGAAGTAATGACGGGTGACTTTTTATTCGTGAATAAATTCGTCTATGGGCCAACAACACCGCAAGTAATACCATTTATAAATCAAGAATTACCATTCTACCAATTCCCAGGTATCAAAGATCCTGAGAAAGGTGATGTAATCGTATTCATTTATCCTGGTGATAGAGATCTAATCGAAGCGCAAGAATTTCAGTATTACCTCAAAAGATGCGTAGCAACGGCAGGTGATACTATCCAGATAATAAATGAAGTCATCTATATAAATGGTGAGAAACAACCTCTTCCTGAAAATGCTAACTTTAGTGCAAGTAATAACCCAAATGCTCCAGCTGCTTTCCCAATAGGAACTGAATGGACACAAGCAAACTACGGCCCACTAGTTATACCTATGGAAGGTGATGTAATTCCCATCTCTAGAGAAAATATAGATAGATGGAGAATATTTATACTTAGAGAAGGTCACAAAGTGACTTTTGATAACCAGAGTGTTTACATAGACGATAAACCTACAACTAGCTACACAGTAGAAAGAAATTACTGCTTTGGAATGGGTGATAATAGACGTAATAGTTTGGATAGTCGCTCTTGGGGATTTATTCCTTATGAAAATGTAACGGGTACTCCAGTAGTAGTTTACTGGTCTTGGGATACTAATATGCCTTTTGGTAGTTTCTTCGACAAGCTTTCTACTATTAGATTCAACCGAATCGGTAATCTGATAGATTAATCTTGAAATCAATCAAAGACATACTGTTTACTATTATTCTAGCAGTGTGTCTTATTCTTTTTATCAAATCCTTTATACTTGATTTTAGAGTCGTAGCTTCCGAATCAATGGAACCAACGCTTGAGAAAGGCGACATAATACTAATCAGTAAACTCGCTTACGATATATTTGGAATAGAATATAATGAGCCCAAATCATCCGATATCATTACTTTCATCCTTGATAATGAACTAATGACAGGCTTTATTAACTTGGGAGAAAATCCTCTTAGTAGAATTACTGCAGGATCTCTAAGAGACCTTGGTTACGGCACCTCAATGGCGGCAGAAAAATATGATCTTCCTAAAGG
>JAGXGG010000099.1 GCA_024636855.1 Ignavibacteriota bacterium
ATCTGAGAATCGTAATCGGAGTTTAGCACCTATGTTGAAATAACTGGAAGGATAATACCCATATTCTATAAATGGGTCTATACTTAGTTCATCTCTTAGTATTTGTTGCCAATAGCCAACCCTAAGCGGTAGGACACCTATTCCGTTACCATTCAGCCCCATTATGTATAATGATAGCAATGAAGTACCAGCATATAGGTTGTAGTTACCGTTTATAGGTATTGCTACTTCCGCATTAGCCACTCTCATGAAATAACCTTTGATAATCGAGGTAGACGAGTCATTAGAATTATTGCCGAATGCAGAATATTGAGAATTTGTATTCACAAAAGTCATTTCTGCTAACCCTATTTTCCAAGATGAATGCTCGTGGTCTTTCCATTCGGTATATAGTTCGGGTACTACATTGACGAAATCAAGTACCGACACACTAAGTCCTGCATAAGGTATAGTATTGAATACTCCCTCGTCAGCAAAATCATTTCCTTGGATTAGTAATGATGTTTTTGAATTATAACCAGCTGCAAATCCTACATATGCCCTCAAATTCACTCCACCTAGCGAACCAACATCGATCGAGCCAGATACATTAGCATATTGCGAAGGAAAGAATCCCATTCCTACTGCTATTGTAGCTGAAACATAAGGTATATCATCTCTGAAGTAATATCTTTTTCTTATGTAAGGGGTGATTAATCCCATCAATCCATTTTCAATTCTTGCATCGGGGATTATAGCTTCTACTCCGTGCACTCCCCAAGTCCAATTTTCAGCATCACGGAACCAACGTAATCTATTTTCATATATTCCCAATCTATAAATACCACCCGTGAAAATACTCCCACCTTTGGCACCTCTTGCATTTTCATCCAATAGATCGGGGTTTGGGAATATTCCAAATATTCCAGAGTTCAGAGAGAAATCAGTACTACCACCAATGAGTCCCATACCTTCGAATAGACCTAATCTTATGAAATCTGGATAATATCTGTTGACTACACTATCTCTTTGTGTAAGTTCTCTTTCTCGAAGTATTTCTTTAGTCGAAGGGTGGACTACACCTCTATCTTTATTACCTGGTGCATTTTTGATAAAGTGCTTTACAGTAGTATCTTTTTCAGTGATAGTGTATAAGTCTTCTTCCTCTCTTGTAGTTACTATGGTACAAGATTGGAGTAATGAGAATAGCAATATTATAATTAGTATTAGTTTATTCATATATTACTCGATTTCTATATCTAAAGTTATAACGTCATTTAATTTCGCCATTAATTTATCGCCACTACTGACAGGCCCTACACCCTGTGGAGTACCTGTGAATATACAATCACCCTTACGCAATCTAAATACATGCGAAATATAGGAAATTAGCTGAGCAACTGATCTTTGCATATCTGAGCTATCACCTGATTGCACTAGATTATCATTCACATAGAGCTCAATATGGCAATTATCAGCGTCTTCAATTTTATCTAGCGGAACAATGTTCGAGACAGGAGCTGAAGAGAAAAAGCTCTTAGCCGTTGCCCATGGCAAACCACTTTGTTTAGCTTTTGCTTGAACATCACGCAATGTAAAATCAATACCAACACCGAATCCAGAAACATATTCCATTGCTTCACTTTCGGATACATTATTACAATCCTTACCTATCACTACTACTAACTCTACTTCGTGATGCATATTATTAGAATAATTGGGTATTGGCACTTTACTACCAGTCATAGCATGTGCAGTAGCCGGTTTTATAAATACTACTGGCTCTGAGGATAGCTCACTACCCATTTCCTTAGCATGTTCGGCATAGTTACGACCAATACAGTAGATTACTCCAACTGGTATTATCGTTCCATCGGTATGTATAAATTGCTCAGACATATATCTTTCGATTAATTATTAATGATATCAAAATATTGACTTACTTCTCTCTGTAACTTGGAAAGTGAGTCAAGTTCTTTTCTTGTTTTATAGCCAAATGAAGTTTGTTTGTAAGGTAGCTTTTCATCAGTGTATATACTGTTCATTATCATACCCCATATAGGTCCAGCTAATCTTCCACCTTGACCATCATTACCAATAGTATTAAAGTTAACTCGATGATCGTCAAATCCTACCCATATACCACATATCAATTGAGGAGTATAACCTATGAACCAAGCATCCGAATTGTCGTTGGTAGTACCTGTCTTACCGGCAGCTTCTATTCTAGGAAAATATGATCTAATCCTAGCAGCAGTACCTCGGTTAACAACGTCTTGCAACATAATAGTCATTTCGTGAGCTATTTCCTTATCTAATACATCGTAAATTTTATTGGTTCTCTTCTTTCTGAATATTAGATTACCATTTCTGTCTTCAATTCGATTTACATAGTATGGTTCTACTCTATATCCATCATTTGCAAATATAGAGAAAGCTGAAATATGTTCGAGTGGGATGACATCTCCACCAGCACCAAGTGCTAAAGCTGGGACAGCGTCTATTGGTGTAGTGATACCTGCTTTTCTTAGTAGTTCTTTAACTTCGCTTGGGGTAGTGTATTTAGTTATCAATCTAGCAGCTACGGAATTCACTGACATTCTCAATCCATTAGCCAAAGTCATCTTATAAGTTGAGTCAGGACAATCATTAGTACCAGAGCGAGGAGCCCATACTTGCTTTGTATCCGGGTCTACATAAACAAAAGGTCCACAACCAATAGAATCTGTAGGATATAGTCCATTTTTCAATGACATAGAATATACAAACGGCTTCATCGAAGAACCCGGTTGTCTTTGTATTTGTGTTATATGATTGAGTGAGTGTTTACTATGACTATTCTCATTCATAAACTTAGGTGAAGCACCTACCAAAGATAATATAGCACCCGAAGAAGGGTCAATTACTACGACACCTATTTGGATAGTTGTCTTTTCATTTTTAACTGAATCTATAAAACGATTGTTCTTTTTTAATCTATTTGCTACTGCTTCTCTTTCACTTTTCGGTGCAGAGCGATACTCTGGACTCTTTCTGATAGCTTCGGAGATTATATCGGCTTCTAATTGTTTATGATACTTCCAGTTCCATTTAGCATCGAATTTTTCCTGATATTCGGCTAAGTGTTTAGTCACAGCATCATTTGTGTATTGTTGTATTTTTTCGTTAAGTGTAGTATAGATTAATAATCCATCTTTATACAAATCGTAATCTTTATCTTTCAAAAAAGGTGAATAATTCTGGCGAATAGATTCTACGAAGTGAGGTGCTAGCATAGACTCAGTAACTGAGCCAGCATTTCCTTCGCGAACTTCGATAGGAGTTTCTATTGCTTTTTCATACTCTGAGTAAGAGATTTTATCTTGTGATTGCATCATGGATAAAACAAGGTTTCTTCTTCTAAGTGCTCTATCATAATCAGTTCGAACATCATATCTTGATGGAGCTTTCAGCAATCCAATCAGATAAGCCGATTCAGCAATTGTCAATTCCTTAGCATCCTTGTCAAAGAATGTACGAGATGCCACACTAATACCGTAAGAACCACGCCCAAAATTCACTGTATTGAGATACATTTCTAATATCTCATCTTTAGTATAAGTATCCTCTATTTTGACAGTCACTGCAGCTTCACGGATTTTTCTTTCCATATTCCTAGATAAATCTAAAAATAGATTCCTAGCTAATTGCTGAGTAATAGTAGATGCACCTTCTGCTCTGCTAAAAGGATTGATAACTTTCTTAAGTACTGCTTTCATCAATCTATCCAAATCAATTCCCCAATGGGAATAAAACTTCCTATCTTCGGTAGATATAAGTGCATCGACAGCTGATTGTGGCATTTGATCCAATTTCAGATTCACTCTTCGTTGCATATAGAAATGGTCTATAATCTCATCATCGCTACTTATTATCTGACTAGCGTACATTTGTTCTGGGTTCTCTAGCTGTTGTAGAGAAGGCAATCCTGTGGAAATCACAGAATAGAAATAAATAGATACTCCAACAGAGACTACTAGAGTTATCGAGATTAATAATATGAGAAAGTTTCTTGGTGTCATTTTGTAAATATCTTTTCTAAGGTGACTCTTCGAAGTCGTTTATGGTATTGTTCATCTAATTCATTATCAAATTTAACTAATTTTTCGGTTTCACCTTTACTTTTAGCACTTAGTAGATAAATCGGGATACCACGTTGGACTAATTGTGAAACCACAAATTCTGCTCTCTTTTGTGCTAACTGTTTGTTGTAGCTATTGCTTGCCACGGGGTCAGTGTGACCAGTTATAACTACTTTCGATAGCAGTGATTGCGATTTTATTATGTCTTCTGCTAGATTATCTATTGCCTCTTGCCAAGTAGTATTTTCTTGATTACCCAAACTATCTAATATATATTCATAAGGTTTATCGGATTGATTATACTTGAAGTTTATCCTAACAGTTTTCACAACATCGAATACTAGATCTCTTTTTACAGTATTGTTTGTATCATTATTAGCTACGAATACTTTGTATGAGTCATTAAATAATGTGTCATTTTTAACTTCTACATTGTATTCATGACCTTTTTCTAATTCAAATTTATACACCCCTTTATTATCAGTCTTAGTTGATTTGTGAGGTGTTTGTTCTTTATCTTTCTTAACTGTTACGTCTACATTCTCGACAGGTTCATTTGTTCTATTATCTTTTACAACACCTTCCAGATTGAAATTAGGATTGATGACGACAGAATCTTCTTTTATAACAATATCAATTTTATCTTCAGGTTTTTCTTCTGGTATAAATTCAACGCTGTCTTTCCCTTCTTTGAATATTTTCTGAAGTAAGTAAATATCAAAATCGCCATCCTGATCAGAACTATAATAGAAATAGTTGTCGGAATAGTTAGGGAAGCTAGGAGAAAATTCATCCATTCTAGTATTCACAGGGGCACCCATATTAGTTGGTGCATTAGGGAAATTAATTTTGTTACCATTGACATTAAAGTCTAAGTAAAATATATCATATCCCCCCATATTATCTCTACCAGCTGTACTAAAATATAATTTATTAGCCACAGGAGAAACGAAGGGTGTAATATCGTCACATGGGGAATTAACATTGGCTCCACAATTTACTGGTTCATTCCAGCCATTTTCACTTTTACTCATATACCAAATATCAACACCTCCATAACCACCGGGTCTATCAGAAGCAAAGAAAAGTATATTATTCTTATTATCATAAGCTGGATGTGATTCCCAAATCAGATGTGGTGATTTGGTTACTAATGAAGTCTTAATCTCAGTTATCTTTTCAGATTTGGAGTCATAAATTCTAGATTGACCAATAGTAGCAGCGAGTTCTTGGATTTCGTATCCAACTCTTCTTATAGTACCGTAGTTATCATTACTGAGCTGAGTAGAAGCAACAATTAATTCATTTGGAGTTATATAAACAGGAAAGCCAAAATCCCCCTCGTATTCAGGGAACAACTCATCACCTACTGTGAAATTATCACTTGCTTTAGTACCGGTTAATTGGTCATAACCCTGTTTAATATTGTATATTCGTTGTTCATTTCCTTTAGATATAGTGGCAAAAGTAGCTTTTTGCTTTTTCCCGATAGAATAAACTACATCTTTGAGATAAATACCATATTCTTGTTTTGGTGTATTTAGACCGGCTACTTGCTTTATTTGATAATAGTAATTCTTACCATTATTATAGTATGAGGTATCAATAGCTTTACCCATCCATTCGGTAGGTAAACACTGAGGGGGAGTCACTTCACAATCAATTGATTTATCTTTATTGAACGGAGGCCGACAAGATACCATTAAGATAGAAAAGAGTATTATGTAAATTACTTTCATAAACTAATCTACGAAAGATGTAGGTAAATTAATAGCTTTGATTAATCTTTTTGTGTAATCAGTGTATGATACTTCTATAGCACCCAGTTGTTTCGTAAAAGGATTTATATACTGTGAATCTAGCAGTAAATAATTTCTTTCTTTCAATCTTTCTATCAAGTAGAAAAACGCACCTTTACTAGCGTCAGTTACCGTATTGAACATAGACTCACCAAAAAATGCACCACCAATAGCTACTCCATAAAGCCACCAACTAATTCATCATCCTCGAAAGTCTCGACTGAATGTGCCATTCCTAAATAGTGCAACTGCATGTATGTTTCGATAATTTCTTCAGATATCCAAGTATCTTCTCTCTCTGAGCATTTCTCCATTACAGTTCTAAAGCAAGTATTAACTCTATATTCGAACTCATACTTATTTTCCGAACGTCTTAGAGATCTCGGCTTTTTAGGACTATCCAATGGTATAACTGCTCTTGGGTCAGGACAGTGCCAATAGATATCGCCATGCTTATGGTCAGCCATAGGGAAATACCCTTGCTTATAAGCTTGGATAAGAATTTCTGGTTTTATAATACTTTTAGTGTTGTTTTGTTTATTCGTCATTGTATAATATTAACCAATAAAAAACTTTATTGAATACTATCCTTTCTTTTTGCAGTATTTCTCATTTCTCAAAATTACATATTTTATAGCAGAATCGATAATGAAAAGTTTTTTAAGTGCCTTTTCCACCTCTAATACCCTCTCCCCAACTCCCCTGATAATGGCTCTTTCCAAGTTATATAATTATTCAGCAATAAGTCAAATATAAAGCATTAAATATTTTTTGGCACAAGCATTGTAAAAGACATAGTAGGAAGAAAGATTTTAGGAAGAATATATTCACATGGAGGTGAATATGCCTTTTTCGGTGGGCAATAGTGCAAGGATTAGCAGTAATACACCGGCAGCGAGTCATCTAAAAGCGTTGAGAGATTCGACATTGGAGTTAAACAAACACCAACTGAATTTATCAACTGGGAAGCAAATCAATAATGCTTCTGATGATATTGCCAATTACCCGACCTCCAGAATATTGCAATCCCGAAATAGTACTTTACAGTCTGCATTTCAGGCAGTAGCCGATGCTGGCAATGTTGTCAATATAATATTAGAATCACTTGACAATATCGCTGATTTGATTACTGAGATAAAAGATTCGACCGCTCAGGCAGCGAGTGGAATACAAGGAACAGACGAAAAAATTGCTCTTTCAAAAGCGGCTTACAGATTGGCCTCACAAATACAAACTATCGTTGATAGTTCTGTATTCGGAGGGAGAAGTCTAATAGATGGGACTTTCTCAGCTAATTTTGTTATTTCAGTCAATGCATCCAATAGTTTGCAAACACTTTCAATAGATATGGGTACTGCAAACCCCAATTTCAATACGGAAACTGGGTTCTTCGATGTAAATGCGATGGGAATATCAAACTTTGCCGGGGTTTCAGGACTCGATTTACGTGAGCTTAATTTGACAGATTCTAATAATCTTGGGATATTCTCAGATGACAATATAGCTACTACTTTGGCTAGCATGTCAGAAGCATTAGACAATATCACTAATACAGCTGCATATGTAGGTGGATTTAGTAAGAGATTAGATTCGCAGTCAGAATTTCTGACAGAGCAGATAACAGGATATAAAGATACAATCAGCAGAATAGAAGACGCTGATGTGGCTAGAGAACAATTGGAAATTGTCAAAAGGCAATTTATGCAACAAACGGCACTCCAATCGCTATCACAAGCAAATGTATCACCGCAATCGTATTTACGATTGTTAGAATAAGAAAATTTGTTCGACATAATTAATAATATTTTCACTAACATATAAGAGGTTAATATGCCTTTTGCATCTAGTGAGAGCGCCAGAATA
Organism: Ignavibacteriota bacterium; assembly: GCA_024636855.1. Lineage (GTDB taxonomy): Bacteria > Bacteroidota > Ignavibacteria > Kapaibacteriales > UBA2268 > PGYR01. The sequence goes on from JAGXGG010000099.1 coordinate 7,763, forward strand.
GTTACGAATATACCTGCGGAGAATGCTTATAATTCTTTGAAAAAATCAGGTTTAGAGATTTCTTTAAGGCAACTAAGACTCTCGACAGGTAAACGGATTAACAACGCATCGGATGACGTTGCGGCTTACATCACTTCAAGAGCTTTACAGGCAAGAAACGGTGCCCTAAAAGCTTCACTTAAAGTGGTTGGCGATGCCAAAAATATCACTAATATAGCTATGGATTCACTTGATAATATCACTGAATTGATAACTTTAATTAAGGATAGTACTTCAGGGGCAGCATCAGGAGCGATGGGAACGGATGAAAAAATCGCACTTGCTAAAGCAGCTTGGAGAATGGCACAACAGATACAAACTGTTGTTGATTCGACGGTATTTGGTGGCAGACAGCTATTGGACGGTACTTACAGTGTTAATTTCTATATTGCAACTAACGCTAATAATGACCTACTCTCGATGGCAGTCAATTTATCAACTAGTAATCCTGAGTTCAACGTAGAAAGTAATAACTTCGACTTGAATTCAACTGGAACTGCTAATTTTGCTGGAATAACAGGTCTAGATTTATCTAGCTTGAATTCAGTTAATGACACAGATCTAGGAATTTTTGATGATTCTGTAATCAATGTCACATTGACATCGTTAACAGAAGCACTTAACAATGTTAGTAAAACGGCAGCATTTGTCGGTGGTATTTCTAACAGGTTAGATTCACAAACTTCGTTGATAGAAGAACAGGTAACCAACTACAATGCAGCAATCTCTCGTCTTGAGGACGCAGATGTGGCTATGGAACAATTGTCTCTGATCAAGGCACAATTCTTACAGCAAACATCACTGACTTCGCTTTCACAAGCGAACCAGAATCCACAAGCATTCTTGCAACTACTGCAACAATAAGAGACCAAGCATTAACTATAATTAAAAGACCGATTTCCTTTATTGGAAGTCGGTTTTTTTTGTTGATAATAAAATAGATTATTATTGAATGGTTATATACTTACAGTAGTACTATTTTTTTAATACAAATGGCTAGATACTTACTTAATTATATAATCTATTATTATGATTTTACTAAGTAATTGTTCTAGAAATATCTTGTGGTAAACGAGTGAGTAATTCGTAATTAATTAGCTGGCTAAAATCACTGAAAGATGAAACGGAAAGTTCTTGATCTCCTTGTGTTCCTATCAATACTACCTCATCTCCTTTCTTAATTGTTGATTCGCTTAGTGTTACATCTACTGCTAGCATACTCATATTTACAGTACCTATTACATCGAATCTAGCACCATTAATTAGTACCTTACCTTGATTGCTTAATGAACGACTATACCCGTGAGAATAGCCAACAGGTACCAATGCTATTTTTGTAACATTGTTGGTAAAATAAGAAGTTCCATAGCCAACAAATTCGCCAGCTTTAACAGTTTTAGTATCCATTACTTTAGTCTTCCAACTCAAAATGGGTTGCAGTGGATTTTTGCTGGAATTATACTTTGTAGTGTAATGCACAAAAGTTTCTTGGGTGGGAAAGAAGCCAAATTGCAAAATACCAATCCGGACTAAATCCATCTGAGATTTGGGATAGCGAATTGTAGCCGCTGAACTAGCTAGGTGTTTTTTGGCTTGGAGCCAGGGTGCAGTATTTAGTTTTGATTTGTATTGCTTAAATAGTTTGAATTGATCTTTGATACGCTTATAATTAGCTATGTTTTCGGCTCCAGCGAAATGTGAACAAACTCCTTTGACATCAAGATATGCTGTTTCTGATTCTATTTTTTTTAAAGTAGTTGCTAAATCTTTTTTGGGGAATCCAGTTCTATTCATTCCAGTTTCTAACTCAACATGGATGCGTGCTTTTTTGCCTAATCGTTTTGCTATACTAATAGCCGCGTTCAAACGGTCTTGTTCAAATACATAAAATTCAACTCCAGTTTCTATAGCCCAAGATAATTCCTCATTGTCAATTTGACCCATAATCATTAGTGTAAATTTTTGATTATCCAAAGCATTGGTTACTTTCAATGCTTCCCCAGCACTGAAAACACTGAAATGACGTATTCCATACTTGTACGCAATTGGGCAATAGTTCTCAATACCATGGCCATAAGCATTTCCTTTTACAACTGAGGAAAATGTAACACCTTTCCCCAAAAAATTATGGATGAATTCTATGTTATTTTTAACCGCTGATTCTGATAACTCAATGTAAGAAGTTTGAAACATAATTTATAGTATTTGTTTAATAATATGATAGAACATCTTGATTCCGCTTTCGGTAATTTCATCCGGGTAGTCATAGTCCGGATTGTGTAAAGCAGGAGTTGTTTTCCCCGCCCCAACCCCAAACATAGCGCCTTTGTAACGTTGGGTAAATACACCGAAGTCTTCGCCCCAACGAAATGGATATGCGCGTTCCGTCAGCTTCAGTTTACACTTTCTAGAAGCATTTCTTATATATTCTACTGCTTCGGGATGATTTATATTGGCTTGAAATACTTGAGTCCATGAAATATCTGGAGTAAGTTTGTATCTTTTGCATATTTGCTCCATGAAAGCGATAATTTCTTCGCTACGTTGATCCATTAGATCAGTGTCCCAACTTCGAATTGTAAAATGTGCCTCGCCATAGCCAGCTGAAATTCCATAAGCCATATCGCCTAGAGTGGCATATACTGGGGTCATTAAGAAAAAGTTTGGCTCTTCAGGATTATTTAGTGTAATTTTATCCGCATACTCGAAAATTTTTGCAATCGCCATACTAGGGTTATTGCCTTGTTCAGGTTCTGCTGCATGTGCAGTTTTGCCTGTTATTTTCAAAATAATGCTTTTTACATTCCCCGTAAATTCATTTTCTTTAGTCACAATTTCGTGGGTTTCGTAACCAGGCAAATTGTGCAATGCGAATACGTAGTCTATTTCTTCTTTTATAAACTCATTATCCTTTAATACAGCTTCAGCTCCCATACCATTTTCTTCGGCAGGTTGAAAAAGTAATAACACTTTTCCTTTTGAAATTGGTTTTTCAGTTAATACCTTCGACAATCCTAGCAAAATAGTGGTGTGTCCATCATGTCCACATTTATGAGATACCCCTTCATATTTAGACTTGTACTCAAATGTATTCACTTCTAAAATTGGCAAGGCATCTATATCACCTCGAATCATTACAGTAGGTCCAGTTTGAGTGCTATTAAAAGTTGCTAGCACACCTGTTTTGCCTACCTTTTTTACAATGGCGTTACTTTCTGCCTCCATAAAATCAATTATTCTTTGTTGTGTCTCAAACTCTTGCTCTGAGATTTCAGGATTAGCATGTAAGACTTTTCGAATACTGGTTAATTTTTCTAAAAGTGTTTTGTTTAGCATAATTACTTGACATGTTTGATTAAAGAAGTGACTATCAAAAAAAGTGTTATAAAGAATTTCAATTAATCACATAATACAAATATTTATGCGATTATAAAATATTTTATGTTGATTTTTTTATCAAAACCTTAGTCATTAACGCTATAAAAATAGTGTCATTCTAACGTTATTATCCCAAAATATAATTATATTGGGTTTCTTTATATTATCCAAAAGCATCAAATAATGAAAAAAACAATACTCTTCTCCGTTCTTATATTTTCTATTTATTCACTCAATGCTCAGACTACAAAATCTGTAATGGCTGAAGTAAACCCTGATTCACTGCTAATATCCTTAGAAATTCTGACCGGTGAAAAACCCACAAAAACATTAGGTACTATACCCAATAGGAATACCACTATTGGGAAAGAGGTTACTAGACTTCATTTAGAAAGAGAATTAGAAGTGTATGGGCTTGAAACTCAAATAGAGAATTATCGACCTACAGGATACAATGTCGTTGCTGTTCAGAAAGGTGTGAAATATCCTGATTCATCTTTTATAATTTGCGCTCATTATGATTCGGTTGATGATTATTGTGCCGATGATAATGCGAGTGGTACTACAGCTGTGTTGGAAGCTGCGCGAATATTATCACAATATAAATTTGAATATACTATAATCTATGCCCTATGGGATGAAGAAGAAAAGGGTCTAATAGGTAGCTACAATTACGCTAAAACTGCAAAAGAGAACAATGAAAATATAGTTGGTGTTCTGAATATGGATATGATAGGTTACGATGGTGACGAGGATTATTTGTTCGAAGTTCACATAGGTACAAATTCTATAAATGACAGACTAACTAATGAGTTAACTCAGGTTCTTGATAACAGTGATTTAGATATAGAAAAATCGATTCAAATACCAGGGACAGATAGAAGTGACCATGCCTCTTTTTGGAGACAAAATTACCCTGCTATATTTATAACGGAAGGATTCTTTAATGACGATTTCAATCCAACTTATCATAGTTCAAATGATAGAATTTCTTTTATGAGTTTGGATTACCATCATCAAATTAGTCAACTAGTAATTGCTACTTTATTCGAACTTGCCAAATTTGATAGCATCAGTTCTGCAGATAATTCTGTTGATATAGTTTTTGATATATATCCAAACCCTACATCTGATTTCTTATATTTGCAAAAGAATAAGAACGTAGTAATCGCTGATATCAGTGTTTATAGTCTATCAGGTCGTGAGTTACTTTCTTTTGAGTCTAATACTAATTTGAATACAGTTGATATTGCAAATTTACAAAGTGGGGTCTATTTCCTAGTAGTCAATACAACTACAAAGAGATTTACTAGATCATTCGTAAAATTATAGAAATAATATTAAAAAATCAGTCGAATTTATGAAACTATATTTAAGATAAAAGCGTCTTATTATATGAAAATGAATTAATTTTTTTCGAATTATTATAAGGGTGTAGAATGAAGAAATATATTTTTGCAATAGCATTGGCATTCGGAATTATGGCATTTGTGTCATGTTCTGATGATAGTAGTACGGATCCGAATGTGTTAGACGGAAACACGGATTTAGAGGCAACCAAAGTAGGTAGTGAGTTCGGTATATACTTAGAAATAGAAGGCGATACCAAAGGTGTACTAAACAATGTAGAAGATAGCGTAGTAGTTACTAAGAGAGAAAATGGAATAACTACTCTAAGTGCTAAGTTTGTTGTCAGTGAGTCAACAATGATAGATGTTGATACTTTGCTTGGTACTGAGGAATTGTCTGAAGCTACTAAAAGAGAGATTGTGAATCACTTCCTAAAAAGATTTGATGCACAATTGGATACAACTGATAAGGAGAGAATTACTGTTACTACTGAAATCAAAGTAAAAGCTACCGACAAAGGTATACAAGACTTTGTATATAGCAAAGGTAATACAAACAAACCTTTTACTCTAATAAAGTATGATGATGGTGTTGGTGATAAGTACACATTCACTGCTGATGATGGGACTGAATACACAAGAGAGATAGTTTCCAAATCAACTGAAGATGAATATCCTCTTGGATTTTTTTATATAAAAGTAACTAAAGTGGATGAAACTCAACCAAATGACCCACTATTGAAAAAGATTTCATATTACACTAATCACAAATTTGGATTAGTTGGTATAGAGTTAGAAACATTAAATGGTAAGAAAGCTAAAATTGATATTTTGCCTTGGGCAATATTATAATAGAATCTATTTGAGTAACACTTAATATGATAAGAGACTGTTTTTATAAACAGTCTCTTTTTTTTAGTATTATAAAAAAAGCAGGATTGATGAATCCTGCTTCTTATTTTCTGTATATATTTAGTTTCAATTATAAGAATTGACCAAAGCTAACTATGCTTCTTTTCCTATGAGTGTAAGTCGATTCTTTGAAAGCTATTTCTCTAGTTTCCTTTACCTCTTCGCTTCTTTTGATATTGAACAGCATAAGATTATCAATTTTTAATTTGAGCAATCTCAAAGATGTTAAACTATCTTCCATTTGCTCTCTAATAGTAGTATTTGCATTCTTTATAACTTTACCAGCATTATCTAGCAAGTTAAAGTAATATCCAACTCCACTTTCCAGATTCTCAGCAAACTTACTCAAATACTTCTGTTCTTTTTCAGTTGGAGTTCTCGCTGCTTCTACTACCTTGTCTTTAAGGTAATCTATATATAGGTTCAACTCTTTAACAAACATGTGTGGTCTGTCTTGACGAGAAATTATATTCTTTCTACCATAAATATGACCAACCATATCAGGCATACTTATTAGTTTATCGTAATAAGCCATATTCGGGCCAGGACAAATAGATACACCAGCACCTTCTACTCTAGTTTCTAGACCGTGTGCTATAAGTGCAGTCGTCCCCAATCCCACGCAAGTACATGATCTATCTACAACTTTGTTATATTCAAATTGGTATTCATTTTCAGGAAGATTTTGTTCTTTAAGCGATTCAACTTTTAGTCTCTGATATTGTCTAGAAGCTGTACAAATCGCTTTTTCACCAAACTCTTTGTTAAGCTGTACATAGCCCTTAGGACAAGAACTACCAGGACGACCTTTCTTAAGGTTTTCATCTCTTTCTTTGTCCTTAGTATTACCTCTCATACTATTGAAAGGTACGCCAAGTGGAGAAATACCACTTAAATATAGATCTTTCTCAGTTGCTTTTACTAACTGAGCTCTAGTGTCATTATCAACAGTAGTTACAGATGGTACAAGTAGGAATGGGGTTCCCCACCCTATTGAATCCATTCCGTAATGGTCAAGCAAAAAGTTATGTTCTTCAGCAGTACCAACACCACCTTGAGCTGTTATACGCATTTCTAATTTTACTTTAGGAACTGGTCTCAATTTTCTTTCCAAAGCAGGCTGTAAGACGCTGTAAACATCATCATATAGCTCTTCCCTTCTCTCTTTGAACTCTTCTAGGGCTGGGCCTAATAAAAATCCATCAGTTGCAAAGGCATGACCTCCACAATTAAGTCCAGATTCTATACGGTACTCAGACACCCAAATTCCTTTCTTAGCAAGGTACTTACCTTGTATAAGAGCGGAGCGATAATCGCTGACCTTTAAGATTATCTTTTTATTAATCTCACCGTTCTCATCAGTATAGAAATCATCGAAATTCTCCATATAAGAGAATAGTCGCGGATTCATACCTGCCGACAGTACGATCGAAGATTTCAAATCACTGAGCGCATAGCCACGTAAAGCAGCGTGAGCATCATTATATTCTATTGGTAGTTGTTCTTTTTTGACATAGTTTTCCTTGTCAACTTTTGTCATAATATTGACATCGATACTACCCATTTTAACATTTTCTTCTATCCAAGATTTCAACTCGCTTATATCAGATACTTTAGCAAGCAATTCATTAAATTCTTGTTTTATCTTCGATGTATCAGGCAATAGCTTGATATACTCTTTTAATTCTTTACCTTGATTAGAGGTAACATCTTTCAATTTCTCGAATTTCTTTTCTGCGAATTCATTTATTAAATTCAAATATGCCGTTATACGGCGAGCTCTTAAATCTTCTGATTTTTTTGTTATTTCTACGTATGGTACATTGAATTTTTCACTATACATTTTACGCAATCTTTCGAGTAACATGTCATCAACAAGCGATATAACAGAGTCTATCCCAAGATGTGCTACTTTAAGAGGGGTATCGATAGTGAACCCAATTCCCATTACGGGTATATGAAATGAATGTGGTTTTGCCATAAAATTTTACTTTATTTAATTCTCAATTATAATACTAAGTCTGTAAGTATAAAGACTAAATTACAAATATATTAACGTGCCAATGTATAAATCAGTTTATATAAACTTATAGTTTTATCAAAAAATATATATATAAGTCACAATTCTAGTGAAAATTTACAAAATTTAATTAATAATTGCAAATTGATTTGAAAAATTAATAGCTATCAAAATAGTCAATATTAAATATTAAATAACTCTGTAAAATAGGTGTCTTTTGTCTTCAAAGTGAGTCAAATATCTATTGGATTATCTGAACAATATCAATATCATAGTTATAAGCATCTACCCTGATAGTAGTTTCTTTGCTGATCAAAGTCGAATTGAAGATAATAAAAGACTTAATAATGAGCTGGTTATCTAGATTAGATACCAGAAAACTCTAAATCTTTTTCATCCCTCTAATAACAATTAAATAACTAAATAATAATAGCGATGCCACGAAAACACAGCTTACTATTATCAAATCAAATATGTCTAATAGAAAAGGTATAAAAATTGGTTTTAATATTGTCACAGGTAAATTAATCGGTGAGTAAACAATATACTCATTATTATTGAACGATAAGGCATTACCCATTAAGCAAGCAACTAATGGGAGTATAAATGAAAAGAGTATGTTTTTCGAGTAACTTTGAATCAGAACAATTATTTCCAAAAATGGAACTATTAAAAACGGAAGTAAGAACAAGTAGAATAATATTTTATTGATATTCCAACTCCCATAGCTTATTTCTATTCCTTGTATCAAATTAAGATATAATATCTGTCCTAAAATTAAGATAATCATAATGAAAATACAAAGTGTAGAAAGTATAAAAGTCACAGATAATCTAGAGAACATATGAACATATAATGGAATTAAAGAATTCGAATATAAAGTATCTGCTTCTGAATCTGAATTATTTGAACTGTACATAATAGTAGTTATTAGGAAAGGTAAGAACGCTAATATGAATAATCCAAGAACCATAAATGATTCTTTTAGAATAGATGTACTTGAGTAATATTGAGTCGCATTACTATCCATCAAAAATATATATGACATAAGCATACATAGAATTGGGTAAAACAGTAGGGTAATGTATATTTTAAACCGTGCTATTTTTACTATGTCAGCTTTCAACGCATTAAAATACGTCAACTTATAATCCACATCCATTTCAGAATACTCTCTTATAAGAATAACGTTTAATAAAGTATAGTGATAAAGCCACAAACAGTATATTCGAAGAAACTATCAAAAAAAGTTCCATGCTACTAATTGGGATTTCAGATTCTATTGTTCGAAAAAGTACTAATTGGATATTGAAATATGAATAAATAGTAACCTTGATAACCATAATAGCATTATATAAAGAAAAATAAATCAATGGTAATATCAAGAGAAATGAGATATAGAAGCCCGAAATCCATTTATTAAGTATATTTAGTAATACTATAATAGGTAGTGTTAGTATAGGGGAAAAGAGAATAATTAAAAGCAGTTTAGGTAATTGCTGATAATCTATATTTAAATCCAAATCAAATTTAAAATAAAAAAATATGATAAAAAGTAACAGATAACCAATTAAGAATAGCATATTATATGCATTATACTTGATAACCATAAGTATTTTAGAATAATCGATGAAGTAACTAGGCAAAACCGAATTGTGTAATATGTTATTACCTCTTTTATTTTCAACTTGACTAAAAATAATATAACATATTAACAATAGAAATATGGGATGAAATAATTGAACATAAAGACCAAAATTTACAAAAAAGAGATTACTTAGAACAGTTTGTTCTTGTAACATATTACTTAAATCATTGTAAGATTCAGTCATTAAAAATATTAATAACAAATACAGCAAAGGTGTAAATAAGCAAATTAATATCAACTGCTTATTTTTAACTTTTATTTGTTCTGAAGCGAAAGCTCTTTTTATTTTTTTAAGAAATTCCATCATAAGTACATCGCCAGTATTCTTTTCTCTATATCGTCTATATCTCCGGCATTCTCTACTACTTCTATTAACTTACCATTATTGATAAAAACAAAATAATCAGTAATAGATCCCATCTCCCTGATATTATGGCTCGATAATATTATTGTAGATTTATTTTCATTCTTAAGTTTAATTAAGAACTCTCTGAAATTAATTGCTATTTTTGGGTCAAGGTTTGAGAATGGCTCATCTAACAGTATTAACTGAGTATCTATAAGATATATAATGGCAAATATTAAGCGCTGTTTCATCCCAGATGAAAATTTGCCGAATTTTCCTTTTTTATCATGTAGCTCTACAAATTCTAGAGCCTCACTGATTCTGTCTTCAGGAAGGTTCCTATATTTACACAATATGCTTAAGTTATCATAAGCATTAAGATGAGTATAAAATAAAGGCTCATTTACAAAAGCTAATAGATTTTCTTTTATATCTAAATAATTATTCTCATAAACTAATCCATCTATTAGTATATTACCTTCTTTTTGAAATTCTAAACCCGCTATTAATTTGAGTAGTGTTGATTTGCCTACTCCATTTTCGCCTACTAAACAGTATATTTTTTCTTTTTCAATACTCAGAGAAAAGTCCTCAATTTGAAAACTTTTCTTGCTATATGAAAAATTTATATTTTCTATTTCTACTTTGATACTCATTCTATTCTGAAAACCTTTTTTCAAATACATATTAATAATTATTTTAATATATGTATTTAATATTTTTTTACATTCCATTTATTTACCAAACATAATATTTTTTGGGAATAATATACGGGAGTAGTTTTTTAGGGTAAGCACAGCATATTTATTTCTTCTTCTTAAATTTATTATCTTTGTTGTTATGTTTGTACATATATTTGAAAAAATAAATAGAAATAAAACGGAAAACTCCAATGTCAACTAGAGTAAGATTCGCCCCATCACCAACTGGATACCTACATGTAGGTGGTCTAAGAACAGCACTATACAATTATCTATTCGCTAAAAGTACAGGTGGTACAATGATACTTAGAATAGAAGATACTGATAGAACTAGATTCGTAGAGGATTCGCAAACGAATCTGATAGAGTCGCTAAAATGGTGTGGTATTGAGTTTGACGAAGGTCCAATGCAAGGTGGTGACTACGGTCCCTACATACAGTCCCAAAGATTTGATCTATATACTAAGCATGCCCAAATACTAATTGACAATGCCGCAGCGTATTATGCATTCGATTCATCCGAAGAGATAGAGTCAATGCGTGAGAGACAAAAAGCAGCTGGTATAGCGCCTAAATATGATCGCACTACTATGCGAAGTCAATATACTTTAGGTGAAGAAAAAACAAAGGAATTGCTCGCAGAGGGAGCTCCGTATGTTGTTAGATTAAAAGTACCTCATGAAGAGATAAAGTATGAAGATTTGATTCGCGGTAAAGTATCAGTCAATGGTAAAGATGTAGATGATCAGATTCTAATAAAATCAGATGGATTTCCAACATACCATTTAGCTAATATAGTAGATGACCATCTGATGGAAATAACACACGTAATTCGTGGTGAAGAGTGGTTACCTTCTGTTCCCAAGCATATTTTATTATACAAAGCATTTGGTTGGGAAATGCCGAAGTTTGCACACTTGCCTCTTCTTTTGAATCAAAATAAACAAAAGCTAAGCAAAAGACACGGCGATGTCGCTGTAGAAGATTTCAAACAAAAGGGATATTTTGCAGAAGCCTTCACTAATTTCATAGCTCTTCTCGGCTGGAACCCAAGTGGAGAACGTGAAATATATACAATGGATGAGTTAATAGCTGGTTTCAATATTGAAAAAGTGAACAAAGGTGGAGCTATATTCGATAGAAGAAAGTTACTTTGGATGAACTCTGAGTACCTAAAAGCTAAGCCGGTAAGTGAATTAGCAGATAAAATAATTCCGAAATTGGAAGCGGAAGGTATTAACTATAAAAATAAAGAATACTTAGAAGCTGTTATTGATTTATTACGCGAGAGAGTAGATTTCGTTGAAGAGATACCTACTTTCGGTGACTATATGTTCGGAGATATCAGTGGATACGACGAAAAGTATATGGAAAAGCAATGGAAAGATGATACATATTCGTCTATAAAACCATTAATGGACGAACTAGAAAAGCTAAATGATTGGAAAGATGAGCCAATACACGATATAGTAAAGAATTTCGTTGAAACTTCAGGTCTTGGGTTTGGCAAAGTGATGAATCCTATCAGACTAATGGTAACAGGTAAATCGGTTGGAGCTAGTCTAACTTTAACTATGGAATTGCTTGGTAAGGAAGAAACTTTCAAAAGAATAAATGATTTTATAAAATTGAAAAATGAAAAATAGTTTTGTACTTATATTTTTAATCGTTCTAATGGGATGCGGCTCTTCCAAAAATGAAGCTAATTGTGTAAGTGAAGCTCGTAAAAAAGTCCTTATTAGTTGGGGCGATTATGATATGAAGCAGAATAAATTGATTAAAGGCTATGCTATTACTACAGACAAGCAAGTCTATCAATTATATAACCTTAGTGATAGCATAGGCATTATTCCGCTCTATAAAACGACAGATTCTGTATATTGTGAGATGAGTGGTTTGCTTTGGAATACAATACTAGAAGTACAGAAGCTTAACGTACCAGCTGATACAGTCAGATTCGTAAGATATGCGAATTTGGCAACAGGATATCAGCTAAATGGGTTTTGGAATAATCGACTGAAAGCAATAGGAAGTAAGGAATACAGAGAAGTTTTTAGTATATTGAATACTATTTCGCCAATCAAATTTGAAGAATAATTTTAATGAAAGTTTTAATAGCTGATGATAATGTAGATTTTTGCTCCACAATCTCTGAGATTGTAAGTAGTTTTGGATATGAAACAGTGATGTTCAATGATCCTGATTCTGCTATGGATTATCTTAGTGAGCATAATCGTGAGATAGGATTAGCCCTGCTAGACATAGAGTTCGGCCCTTCTGAAAAGAAAACGGGTCTAGACATACTAGAACATTGCAGGAAAAAATATCCTTCTATCCCAGTAGTTATGATTTCTGGTAAAGGGTCAATAGAGACAGCGGTTAAAGCTACTAAACTCGGTGCTGTAAATTTCATCGAGAAAAGTATAGTCAGCAAAAAAAGAATAAAAGATGTATTAGAAAGTGCTGTTAGCCGATTAGAGTCAAAAGGTGAAGAAAAAGAAATACTTCATTTCTTACAAGTACATGGCCTAATAGGTAATAGTAAACAAATGGTCGAATTAGGTGATCACGTTATTAGATTTGGTCGCACGGATTTGAATATATTAGTAACTGGTGAAACTGGAACTGGGAAAAAGCTTGTAGCTAAGGCAATACATGCCGTTTCACGGAGAAGTAAAAACTCAATAGTAACTGTCGATATACCAAACATTCCTAAGGAACTTTTCCAAAGTGAATTATTTGGACATATTAAAGGTGCCTTCTCAGGTGCAACTGATACTAAGCGTGGTCTATTCCATAAAGCACATCGTGGGACACTTTTCTTAGATGAGATTGGTGATATGCCCCTTGATTTGCAAAGTAATTTGCTAATACCAATAGAAGAAAGACAAGTTAGAAAAGTCGGGTCAGTAGAAAGCGAAGATGTAGATGTACGTATCGTTTCAGCGACAGATAAAAACCTTATTAATGAGATGAAAGACGGCACTTTCAGAGAGCCACTTTATCACAGATTACGTGAATGCGAAATCTATATTCCACCTCTAAGGGAACGAAAAGAAGACATTCCACTAATTGTCGATTATTACTTGCGAATACATAATGAGAACTTCGACGAACAAAAAGTATTTTCTCCATCTGCCATAGAGTTCATGTCTGAACAGATTTGGAAGGGTAATGTTCGTGAGTTAGCTAGTTTGGTTCGTGTAATACTACAAACAGTGAAGAACGAAGAAATAGAAGTAAGCGATGTACACAAGATGCTAAAAACTAGCTCTTCGACACCAATAGTGGAAGGCAAAGCAGACGCATATCTATCTGCTGATAGAACTCTAAAAGAAGATTTGCAGCAAGTAGATAAAAAGAAAATAGAGGGAACTCTAAAAAGATGTAATGGTAACGTTAGCAAGTCAGCTTCTCAGCTAGGCATTAGTAGAGAGACATTACACAATAAAATAAGAAAGTACGACCTAGACGTACAGCAATATCGAAAAAATAGAAAATAAACGAAGCTTTACAATTTGGAAAGTAGCAATTCGATAAAACTCTCTGCCGTTGTAATTACCTACAACGAAGAAGATAAAATCGGCAGATGTTTAGATTCGCTGATTAATGTCGCTGATGAGATTATAGTAGTTGACTCACTTTCTACTGACTGTACGGTTGAAATTTGCACTTCCAAAGGTGCCTCGGTTATCAGCCAAAAATTTCTCGGATATATAGAGCAAAAGAATTTCGCATTAGAAAAATCAAATTTTGATTATGTATTATCCCTTGATGCCGATGAAGTACTTTCACCAGAACTAATCAAATCAATCCAAAGAATTAAAACAAATTTCGTATCAGATGCCTACAAATTCAACCGGCTTACAAATTTCTGTGGTAAATGGATAAAACATGGAGGGTGGTACCCCGATGTAAAGACAAGAATTTGGAATAAGAATGATGGTAAATGGGGTGGAACAAATCCACATGACGAAGTCATACTTGAGAAAGGGAAAAAAGTAGAAAAACTAAATGGGGATTTACTACATTATTCTATCGATAGCATTAGTCAACACATAGATCAAATTCAGAAATTCACAACAATAGCCGCAGAAACACTGCACAAGAAAGGAAAAAAGACTTCAATAGCTAAAATCCTTTTCAACTCATGGTTCAAATTTGTTAGGGATTATTTCATTCTACTTGGTTTTCTAGATGGTTTCTATGGTTTCGTAGTTGCGTTCAATTCAGCTTATGCTACTTATCTAAAGTATCTGAAATTGTACGATTTGAATAAATCGAAGAATCTAAAATAACTGAGGAATTAGAATTATTTACTCAATGAATAATTTATTCATTTCCATCTTATTACCTTCTATTATTTGCAGAAAATAAAGTCCACTAGAAATTCCTGTAATCTCCCAATTAATTTCAATTTCATCCTCGTCTTTATTGATATTATACTCAGCAATTGATTTACCAGTATAATTCATTATTTTTAAATTAATATTCCCTTTATATCCACCTTTACTAATTAAGTGAAGTGAATTGCCAATATTATTTATTTTTGTTTGAGTATTAAAGAAAGATACTTGCCTTATATCCTGAGCACAAATCTTCTCAGTTACTAACGAGCCATTGATTAAATCAAACACATAATTTGAAGTAGTATCTTGGATTGAAATTCCAGTTGAATCAATATCAGTTAGCAATACTGTACCGAACAAACTACCTATTTGATTCCTTCCATTACTATTAGCAGTGCCATCGTAACTAATTCTGATTTCTTGATTGTCATTTACTGTTGATATATCTATGAGCTCAACTCCTTCTACTCTTTCTACAAAGTACTTACTATTAGATAGAATTAGCGATGCCTCAAACTTAAAATTATCAGTTACTTCTATACAAGTTGTTGTTAGAAATATTGGAATCTCAAAATTTCTCATACCAATTACAGTTCGCAAATGTGGTACTTCAAGAGTGAATTTAGTACTTTCTATAATTATTTTCAAAGGTAAAGTGATTTTTCTTTTGCATTCAGAATCTATGTATATATCCAATGTGTCCTTTAATATCCCCACATATAATTGGTCAAAATCTATGAGAATATTTCTATTGAAATTTCCATTTGGGTATTTGTTAACCAAAAAGGGCTTATTCTTGATACTCATTTTATTACCTAAACGTAAAGAAAGACTATCTACACTCAATGGCTTATTAGATTTGACAGGGAATTCGATACTATAAGTTTGTTCAATTCCGCGACATATTCTTATTTCATATTCTTCTATTTGGGTATAATCAATCTGAGCTACTTCAATGTTATAGCTTGTTATCCCTTCGCAGCCACCTGCATCCACAACTTCAAGTTCTAACAATCCCAAATCAGCTATAACAATAGTGTCTTGGCTACCAATTTGAATTCTATTTGTTGAACCCGACTTAGTAAAATACCACTTATATTCCATATACTTTTGTGTGGAAGTAAAAGTCATCTCTTCAAGCGGGGATTGACATAAATCAAATTCAGCAGGTGATACTTTTACTATTTCTGGCGTGATTTTCTCAATTATACTAACATAAAATGTATCATTGAACTGCTGGTAACAACTTTGGAAATGATACAAATACATTCCTTCATCACTTTTACTTATGTTTTCGATAACTAAATCATTACTATAATCTCGAGAACCATCTCTCTTAATCCATGTATGCACACCACAAGCATCTTCAACCCCCTTGATAGTAACATCTTGATTAATACAATACTGCATTAAATCAGGAGGTCGATTAAAAATAGCTGGAGTAATAGGTTCAGCTAGAAAGTTCGATGGAATGTTAGGTATATGAGGAACGTTGATAATATTATTACTTACACCTATTCCCAAATGTTGATATCCAACATTTGGACTTTCAGAATTAGGACAATTGATTACTCCGAGAAAGGTACTATCTTTTCTCCCAGTATAACTTTGTAAATAACTTATATAAATTCTATTATTTGGTGCTAATTGAAAATCTCTAAATAGACAATCGACACATGTTGCTTCCTGAATCCAAACGATTTTTCTTGAATTAAGTACACTATTTTTATTAGTATAATCTTTCAAATCAAATTGATGAATAATGTAGTTATCGTGTCCACTTTGTGCATAGAGTTTACTCCCGTTCTGCGAAAATTCAAAGATAGTTCTTATATTATATTCTGACTCTTTATTAAAATCAATCTTATAGTTTTGTATTACATTTCCGTTACTATTATCAAAAGAATAAAATACGAAATTACTTCCATAATAATTTGAGATTAGTTTATCGCCCTGGGGGGAAAACTTAACTTTAATACCACTAAAAATCTTATTATCGTTATCAGTATCTATATCATTATATCGAGTATTTACAAATGTATCTGATGAGAATAGCTGAGTAATAAGCAATTCATCTGGATCCTCAACCATTGATGCTATATAGTAACTATCTCCATCTTTGCTTAAAGTTGCGGCTAATGGCAAACTTGTTATTGAAGTTTCTATCAAGGTTTCTGGTTTGATAGTATTTAAAGGTGAGTTATAATCAATTTTGATATAGTTTAATGTTCCATTTTTGTCGGATTCTTTGGTTGAAATATAAACGAAATAACACATTCTTTTGGAATAGAAAGGTAAGACTATTGACTCTATATTGGTATTTATATCTTGATTATCAAATAAATGTTCGAATCTTATTATACCTGAACTATTACGAATCACAATTTTGTTCTTATATATATCAAAACTTAATTGTATTTCGCCTTTCTCATCTGTGAAAATATCGGAATGCCTATAATTTCTATCTTTTTTATAATTATCGATATCTATTGCATATTGGCATTCTTCTTCACCGAAATTTATTTGCTCGCGGCTGTCAAGCTGCCAAGTTGAAAAAGGTTTATTGGCAAACGAAAATGATTGAGCAAGTATGAAAATAATTATAAAAATATATTTCATAAAAAACCACAAAATGTTTAACTATTCAAATTAATAATTAAAAGAACAGATTAGTTACAGAATGGTTACAAAATGAAATTATTTTTTGCATAAATCTTACAAATCGAAATTAATCATACAATTAACACCGAATTTATCTTCGCACATACCGAAATAAGCATTCCAGAAAGTTTCTTCAAGAGGCATAGTCACTAATCCACCTTCAGATAAACCAGCAAAAAAAGTATCAACTTCTTCTTTTGATTCGGCAGTTATTGCAAGTGAAAAATTCTGTCCAATTGGAATCTCATCGAAAGCAGGATGTCCATCACTTGCCATAATAGTAGTATATTCATTAATAACATAAACGGCATTCATAATCAGATTCTTTGATTCCTCTGTCATCTCTACCCCATCCATAGGAGGTGCTTCACTAAATCTATTTAATGAAATAATCTCCCCACCAAGAATTGATTTGTAGTGATTCAATGCTTCTTCGGCTTTACCGTTGAAAGTAAGATAAGGTATTATGCTTTTCATATTAAAGTCTTATTTTTATTTTTAAAATCGGTGTGCTAATTTAAACCAAATGAATTAGATTTGCAAAAGGGTATCACATTATCATTCAGTGTCAGTTTCATTATTGATTTCATCGAATAATTTTTCTATTCTCATAAACTCTTCCAATTTACCTTCTACTTTTGACCATCTTTCAATTTCTTTCAAATCAACTTCATTGCTTTTAGCAACCATTAGAGCTTGTATTAGTGATTGGTTGTCATTCCAAAAATAGTAAGCCGCCAAACGATCCTTGATACAATCAGTAACAGAGAGTAGAAACAATTTCCCTGTACTGAAATCTAAAGTTTCATAATTATTTATTGGTTCGCTACCAATTGAGAGTGGACCTTTTGGGAACTCAACAATAAATTTAAATTTTTCACTTTTAAAATATCCATTTTCAAATGTAAAACCTATTTCAGACATTATCTTTTTGAAGTCAGTTGTGTTATTTGAGTATAACTCTATAAAATCTAAATCATTTGATTGATATTTATTATGCGTATAAACACTTACGCATCCACCACCGGAGAGGACGCAACGAAAATCATTTTTATCAAGATGAGTACAAACGAGGGCAGCTAGTTCCTGATAAGTCAAGTTAGTCATAACACCTTACCTTTTCTTCTTGGTCTTCTTCTATTATTAACTAATTTTTCATAGATTTCATCAGGAAGAAAAGTCAATGTTTTCTCAATTAGAGCAGATAGCTCTTTTAAAAAAGGGTATCGTGGGTTGAGTTTGTAAATAATCGTTCGCCCTTTTGATTCAGAATAAAGAATACTATTCTTTTCCAAATTGTCCAATTGATTCTGAATAGGGCTGAGAGAAGTCTCATAGAATTCCGATATCTCACGAGCATACCCATCGTTACGAGCTATTATAAATTGCAAGCAACGTTCTTTATTTATATTACCAAGTATTCCTTCAATCATTATCGACCTAGATATTAGTGTATATAACCTATATAATAGGTCGAAATTACCAATAATTTATTTTAAATTCAAATTTTTTACACCCTCTCTATTTTGAAATGATGTACTTTATGCTTCTGGTCTTGCAATCTGATACCAGCTGTACCTTCAGGTAGTATAACTATATTGGCACCCACTGTCATAGTAATAGTCTCGAATTTGGGGTGTTCGTAAACCTTAGCTTCGAATTCCTCGGCACACTCGCCGAATACTGCCCCTTCCTTATCAATGCCTAATTTACCACGTAAGCTATAACCAAAATACTCCATCTCCTCTATCGGTTGAATTGCAGATGGATATAGTGTCTCAGCATCTTTCGGCTCGTTAGGATATACGATTTCGAGTAGTGGTGGTAATTCTAGTTTAATTCCATTTACATCCACACTCAATGGCTCTACATTGATGAAGTTAGTCAAAACACCAACTAAAGAATTGAATGAGTACATAAGCGAGCTAAAATAAGTACCCTTGTACTCCAGATTCACACCTGACTCTATGCGGGGCAAGAACTCCGCGAACGAGTTATTCCACTCATCGAAGTGGTCTTGGTGCCATATGCCAGTGTCTAGCATATCTATCTCATCCATCTCTTGTGGACAATCACTAACCTTACCCAAAAATTTAATCAAGCTGTTTTTTGGCTCTAATATGCATTCTAGCATAAGAGGCACATTGCTATCTTGCAGTATTCCGAAATAGATCATATTAACATCTACTTTCCCTATGCCGTCGAATAGCACTAATGAGTCCTTGAGCACTGGTAGCCCTTTGTAAGTAAAGTTTTCTTCTGCTATGAATAGCTGAGGTTTACCTTCTACTATTCCACTTGCTCTGCGAATTGCGTTTCTTATTTCCATTTAATAATTTCGATTTTGTATTTAATGTTTAAGTGCAAATATAAGATTATGCTATTACAACTCATGCATATTTCAATAGGATTAAAAAAAAATGAGAAAGTCAATAAATTTTGTAACTTTATTCTGCTTTATTTGTCTTTATAACTTATTAAGTTCAACAAAAAGATAGGGAGATTTTTATGAAAACTTTATTTACTCTTTTATTTGTATTCCAGATTAGTTTATTCGCACAGACAGAATTTAATATTGATAACTATAGGGAATATCTTAATTCTCATCAAAATATGTCATACCCTGACCTATTAGATGAATATCCAGCTAGTAAGTTCAACGCTTACGCTAAAACTAATTTTTATGATGCAAAGTATTCCGATTCTATCAACCAGTTCTTCGGGTTGACTCAAGATGAGATTTCGTTATTAAACTCTCATTCGTTCATGGTCTCGGAAAGATATAGCTATCCTAGCTTCATAGAAGGACTTTACGAACTTTACAAAAAAGACATTCCAGTATATATTTCAGCAGATATGATGTTACATTCGGTACATAAATCAGTTGACAATATATTGATTGATATAGAAAAGGAGTTGTTATATGATGGTGTTTTTAATGGTCTTAATTCTATGTTAAAAGAACTTGAAAAATATGACCGAAATAAATATTCCTCAGACCCAGTCAAAAATAAGAAATACAGTGATTTAATAGACGATGCAAACTTATATCTGATGGTAACTATTAATACTCTAAAAGATAAAGAAGTATTTAAACCTTCAGAAAGCATAATAAATAAATATAGTGAAATAATAGAGAACATAAAACAACAAAAAGGTATGAGTGATGTTCAACTATTCGCTGATACCTCATACAGACGTTATGATTGGAGTCAGTTTGTACCACGAGGTCATTACGAGTCAAATGGAGAAGAACTTAGAAATTATTTCAAGGCATTAATCTGGCTAGGAAGAACAGAGATTTTTATAAATGCTCCTAAAGATCAAGACCCAGATGAGAGATACCGCGTCAGAGATTCAGAAGTAATGAGACAAAACCGGTTAGCTTATTTTATTACTTATCTTGCAAAAAAATCTAATGTTTCAGGTACTTTCAAATATATAGATGAAATTATTGCAACATTTATAGGAAGGCAAGATAATATCACAAGCTTTGAATTAGAAGAAGTTATAGAAGGTAAAGTAACCAGTGCTGATGATTTACTAGATGATAAACTTATCAAGGAACTTCAGTCCACAGCCCTCGAATTGAACTCAGCTCAACAGACTTATCTATCTCAAATTTTAATGTCTGATCCAATGATAAAGGAAGAAATAGAACCAGCTGCTGCATTTATGCTAATGGGACAAAGACCAATACTAGATGGGTTTATTACCTCTAAAGTCACTTATGATAGAGTCACCTATAATGGTAGCAAGATAACAAGGATGTTACCAAATAGCTTAGATGTTTTATTTGGATTAGGTAATAACGCTTCTATACAAGCGTTAGAAAAAGAACTAATTAATTATCCTTATTCTTCGAACTTAGCAGCATTAAGATATTTGATTAACTCTTATGATGATGATTTTTGGTCTAAGAATGTATATACTTCTTGGTTAAGTTCTATTAGAGGACTCAACCCTAAGAACACAAGAGACGAAAGAGAACAACTTCCTGAATTTATGAGAACTGCTGCTTGGTGGCAAAAATCGATGAATACCCAACTCGCTTCATGGGCTGAGTTGAGACATGATTTTTTACTTTATGCTAAGCAACCTTATTCAGCAGGTGTAATAGGGTGTAGTACACCTGATGCTTTTTTGGAACCAGTCCCTGATATGTATGAAAGTATTGTAAATATTTTCAAAAATTTAAATAAACTTAGTATTGATAAGAGTAAATTTGGTCATATTTTTGAATTCCTTAATAATGCCATTAATACTTATAAAAAGTTAGAAACTATTTCAAAAAGCACATTGAACAATAATATATCTAATGAGTACCAAGATTTTTTAAATGATTTTCTTTGCACTAAGGAAATTGATATGGTTTGCGCTAAAGACACTTGGTTAGATGGATGGTACCCTAAATTATTCTATAATTATAATATTAGTACTAAGGATTTGAATAGAGAAGGTCAACGCTCGGAACATTTAGATTTTCTTGTAGCTGATATACATACTTCACCTACAGACGAAGAGGGCAATCCAGTGGGATGGGTGAAGCATATAGCAACTGGCCCAATTAATATGGCAGTGATAATTACAAACAACAAAGATGGTGAAAAGACAGCTTACGCAGGGCCAGTATCTAGTTTCTATGAATTCACGACGGATAAATATGAAAGATATACTGATTCGCAATGGCAAGATGAATTTTTTGGCGACGAACCGCAGATAAATATGGAGAATTTGAAATTCGGACAGAATAGTTTCACAAAGCATTACCTTGCTGATCTAGAAGGCAAAGCATTCAATGGTGCACCAGAACTAGCAGTAACAAGCGTAAATCCAGATGATTATAGCTATGATAACGACAATATAAGTATCTATCCCAACCCGGCATCGAATCATTTTAACCTATCTTGTAATGTGAACCCAGGTGAATTGACAGCTAACTTCAAGCTGATTAATATGGATGGTGTTGTAGTCCAAAGTGAGCTAATACAATTCGTAGCAACTGGTAATAATTTAAAGAAAATAGTACTCGATGAATCAATCAAATCTGGAGCTTTTATCTATAGCTTAGATTTTGATAAATCTAAGTATAGCGGAAAAGTCAACGTGGTTAAGTAAATTAGCCCTAACAAATAGAATCTAATATCTAACCTCTTTGCTTATAGTGAAGAGGTTTTTTTAGTTAATCAAAGAGATGTATCCCTAAAACTCATATCTAATTCCCATGCCTGCATAATAGGGAGAAACCAAAGGTGTGATTGATAAATCTTTCTTTTCGCTCTTTCTATGTAGATAAGGAATAGCGTAACCAATCAAGCTACCAAGAGCTGCACCTGCAATAACGTCAGTTGGAAAATGATAACCAGATTGCTGACGAAACAAACCAACAGCACTTGCTGCTACTAATGTACCACCCCAAATATAGGGTGTCCAATCTGAATCAGGAAAATAATCAGAATAAACGGTCGAGAAAAATACAGCACTAGAGAAAGCTAATGCCGTATGTCCCGAAGGGAAAGATCCTCTCAAATCTTGTTTTAGTGCTAATTTGTCTTCCAAAGGAGTCTCGGGATTATAAGCCAGGGGCCTTACCCGAGAAACCGATTTTATAGAGCTAGTTAGAAATGTAGTAGATAGAATAGTCTGCAAATACATAACTGTCACTGTACCAATATCATCTCTTACATCTTCAGAGAGTAATAGTGTAAAAGGTGTAATAATAGTAGTAACGACAAGAATATCACTTGCACTGCTGATATCTGGTGACCAATTGGAAGCTGTACTTCGATCAAACGAATTGATATCAGAGGTGTTAAGTGCATTTATCTCAACTACTGTCATGACCTCTGCACCTTCGGAAAGTACTTCACTCAGGATAATTAGTCCTAGATCGGCACCAAAGATTATTGATTCTTTTGTCCAATTAGAATTATAAGGAGATTCAGAAACTGAATCTATTGGATTTGAAAAGAAAACAATTGGGGCTAATAGTATAAGCAACAACCTTCTATTGATTAAATTCATAGAGCACTGGTAAAGTTTAATAGCATTTAATATAATGAATGTCTATGTTATTTCAAAGGGGAATGGCACTACCTTAATAACACTTTTCCTTCTTTCTTATCTAAATACAATGTCATATTTCTTAATAAGTGCTTCTATAATACTTTTATCAAAAATTACAGCTTCATTTCGAGGATTAAATTGTTTTAAGAATGAATCTGTATTTACAGTAAAAGATTGGAGATTATACAACTGTACTACTTTTTGTATGATCCCATTTTTATCTACATTATTTGCTTCCGACAATAAAATGTCCTTATAAGCAAGATCTGTTACACGTGTATCAAATATGATGACAACATCTCGATTAATATAATTATAATCGTTAATACTGTTGTCATTGTAATATTTTTTTATAACTTCCAGCATTCCATCTTTATCCCTCATCAACTTTGACCACTCATCTAAATTCGCTTTCTGAATCACCTGACCAAGATTAGTATAGTCTTTTTGTTGTAAATATATTTCAGCTAATTCATCAGTTACTAAGGTTCTTTCGAAGGGCAAGACTGATTTGCCGGCTTCTACTTTTGCTAAAGCTTTGTTGAGTACTTCTATGGATTTATCAAATTTGCCTGCTTTTTTATATAACTTACTCAGATTAATGAGTGAACTATGATAAGAAAAATCTGAAACCTTTTTCTTGTCTATCAACCTTTTTAAAGTTTCAATTGCATTTGCATCATCATTTTGGGAAATATATAATTTGCTGTCTAGAAATAATCCATCTACAAATTCCGTGCTTTCTTCTCCAATCTTCCAAGTAATAACTTCCTTATAATTACTAGTCATTTTCTTAGCTTCTTCGATCTCGTTATTACTGATCATTTTATCAATAATTACTACTGCTTCTTTAGGACTAACTTCAACATCTCTAATGTACAACTTCATATTCTCAATCTTGTTTTTATCATCCCAATAAGTCCAATTGTAGTTTTTTAACCCATCAGTATATTCACCAATAAATTTCTTAGTACCATTTTCATGAAATCCTTCCCATTTTCCAGTTCTTTTACCATCTTTAAAAGCCCCTTTGACGGCTAATTTTTCTTTATCGTTATAGTTTATCCAATTCCCATTCAACTTACCATTTTTAAAATTCTCAACTTTTTGTTTGGTACCATCAGTATTATAATATGTTACTTCTCCATCAAATTTATCATTTTCAATTTCACCAGTCGCTGACAATGTACCATCTAAATAATAGTCCTCTACTTTACCTTTGACAACTCCATTATTATATTTGAGTTTTCTATATAGGTATATAAAGTCAGGATTGGAAGTTTCGTCATGACTCTTACTTAACCAAATTACCCATTCACCGTCTCTATTCCCATTTGAATTCGATTTATTAGGAGCATCAGGGATTTTATTCAAATCGACCTTTTCTAAAAGTTTAGGGTCAACTTTTTCTAGCCAAATATTTTTTTCAGATTGAGATTTGAGTATCCCGTAAGGGAAAAACGCTAAAAGTAATACTATAATTATAAGTCTCATAAGTTTAGATTTCCTCTGTTAGTAACTATTGTAAGGTTACAATATAATAAATAATAAGTCCATATAGAAAGCACTATTTTCATAGTGCTGTACTTTATATTTTCTACTCGCAAGTTGTGTGCTACTAGTACTAGTAATTTCATTTTGTTTTAGGAAATATTTATCTCTTGATTAGACTACCTGAGCCATTCTCACGTACAGTAATCTTACTAGGTGAACCGGTAATAGATATCGCCACTACCGTTTATTAATACAGATAACTCACCTGTGATATTATTAATAGTTATGTCGCCAGAGCCATTAGAATTTACATCTACATTATTAGAAGCTGTGATTGTGATATCTCCCGAGCCATTCGATTCTATTTGTGCATTAATAGTTGGCATCATAGACAAATCAATAACACCAGAACCATTACTTTTAATTTCTTGATTACTCGAACTACCTTTAAGATGGAAGTCACCAGAACCGTTGGATGTTATTATTGGGTCAAAAACCAAAGAGTCAGAAGTCCAATCAGCACTACTATTACTCTCTAGTTCCATGTAAGTTGTAGCGTATATTTCAAAGTGAATACCGTTGCTTGAAAAGCAATCATTAACATCATTAGTGAACCTAAGAGTATTACTATTATTTTCAATCTTCAGTTTGTTTTTTAGATTATTTTCGATTGAATAATCTACTTTGTAATCTCCACTTTTCAGATGAACACTACCTGGATATGAGTTAGAAACATTCTCGAATTTATTAAGATTTTTTTCTAATTTTACGTAATTATTATCACCCTTTACGCAGTTATCACTACATGACGATAGGATAATAATTAATGCAAGTATTAATATAGTTTTTTTCATAGTTCTTTATTTTTGTTTGTCTCTTAATTTAAAAGACAATGGAACAGAAATATAAGTAGCTACTTTTTCTCCATCCATCCCTATTGCTGAGTAATACTCGGCATTATAGATTGCCTTTAATGCACTACCATTCAAGTAATCATTATCACTTTTCAAAATATTTACGCTTAAAACTCTATCTTGATTATCGATTAAAACCTTTATAATTACCCTTCCTTGTATGTTATTATCTTTGGCGTAATCAGGATAAACTACAGATTTTTGTATTTCCTCAATATCAAGCATAACATTTTTTTTAAGCTTAACAAAATCCAGATTAATATTATTCTTCTTTGCAGTAGATATGAATTGCTCATAATCTGGATGAGTTATTTCATATATGATTTCTGGAGGCTCTGCTAAAGATGAACAAGCCAAAAGAAGTACCACGGAAAGCAACAATATTTTTGAGATTACTCCCACTCAATAGTTCCGGGGGGTTTACTAGTTATGTCATATACCACACGGTTGATGCCTTTTATCTCGTTGATTATTCGGCTCGAGATTTTCTCCAATACATCATACGGCATTGGGTACCACTCAGCAGTCATACCGTCGGTGCTAGTTACTGCACGAACAGCACAAGTGAACTCATAAGTACGCTCATCGCCCATTACACCTACACTTTTCACTGGTAGTAGTACTGCGAAGGCTTGCCATATCTCGTCGTATAGACCAGCTTTTGTGATTTCCTCTAAGTAGATTGCATCTGCTCTTTGTAGGATTTCTATCTTATCTTCTGATATTTCACCAAGTATTCGGATGCCTAGTCCCGGCCCTGGGAATGGATGTCTCTTTACGAACCAATCTGGTATGCCGAGCATACATCCAACTTCACGAACTTCATCTTTGAATAGCTCACGGAATGGTTCTAATAATTTAAGATTCATTTTCTCAGGTAGCCCACCTACGTTGTGGTGACTCTTGATAGTAGCCGATGGCCCTTTGACTGAGACTGACTCTATTACGTCTGGGTACAGTGTACCTTGTGCTAACCACTTAGCTGAGTCAACTCCTTGCGTTGCTCCATCGAATAGGTCTATGAACGCCTTGCCGATCGCTTTTCTCTTTAGCTCTGGGTCGGAAACTCCTGCCAAACCACTGTAGAATGTCTCGTGTCCGTTTATCACTTCTATAGACATATCGAAATGTTTTTGGAATAGGTCATATATCTCACTGCTCTCGTTCATTCGCATTAGACCTGAGTCTATGTGAATACAGTGAAGTTGATCGCCTATTGCTTTGTGGATTAGTACAGCAGCGACAGTAGAGTCAACACCGCCACTTAGCCCACAGATTACTTTTTCCATTCCTACTTTATCACGAATCTCTTGGATAGCGATATCTATGAATGATTCTGCATTCCAGACGTCAACGCAACCGCAGATAGTACGAACGAAGTTCTCAAGAACTTTTTTACCTTCTAATGAGTGGTGAACTTCGGGGTGGAATTGCACGCCGTATATTTTCTTTTCTATATTAGCTATTGCACATATAGGAGCATTCTCCGTATTGGCAATAGTTTCGAAGCCATCGGGCATTTTGCTTAGTGAATCGCCGTGGCTCATCCACATCTGCGCATTGTTCGATATGCCTTTTAGTAGCGGATTATCCTCTACTACGTTGACTATCGCCTTGCCGTATTCGCGTTTAGCAGCAGCATCTACTTGTCCATTTTGGGTGAAGGCGATGAGCTGCAATCCGTAGCAGATACCGAGAACTGGTATCCCTAGCTCGAATACGTTGAATAGCGGATGAGGTGCACCCTCTGAGTACACACTAGATGGCCCTCCCGAAAGGATTATACCTTTGGGGTTGATTTCTTCTAATTTTGCTTTTTCTATATTGAAGGGGTGTATTTCGGCAAAGACTCCTACTTCACGCACTTTTCGTGCTATTAGCTGAGTGTATTGTGAGCCGAAATCGAGTATTAATATTTTTTCTACATTTTCCATAGTACAAATTTAAGAAAAAGAAAGTGATTAGTCAGACGAAAATTTCGAATGGTTTTGTATATTCGAGGAATGAAGAAAAATGAAACTAATATTATATTAAATAGTAATAGACTAATACTCAGAGAATTTGAACTCTCTGATGCTGAGGAAATCTATAAACTAAATTCTGATAAAGAAGTAATTCGATATACTGGTGATATTGCTTTTGAATCCGTAGAGGCGGCTAGTGAGTTCCTATCGAACTACAATGATTACGAGTTAAATGGATATGGCCGATGGGCAGTTATAGAAAAGGAAAGCAAAGCTTTTCGAGGTTGGTGTGGGTTGAAATATCACAGTGAAGGATTTACAGATATTGGATTTCGGTTTCATCGAATGTACTGGGGTAATGGCTATGCTTCTGAGTCGGCAAAATCTGTATTAGATTATGGGTTCAACTCACTCTGTTTGACCGAGATTATTGGTAGAGCATCTCAGGAGAATATTGCTTCGATAAAAGTATTAGAGAAAATAGGTATGAAATTTTGGAAGAAAGATGTTTGTGAAGGAATCCCAAATTCAGTATATTACAAATTAGATAAAAATTAAAATGGAGAATTTAATGAAATATTTATTTAATATCACCCTCGTATTAGCGCTAGCTAGCCTAAGTGCGTATTCACAACAAGTCCAATCTGTTTCGGATATTAAGTGCGGATTTAATGCTCAATACAATGTAGATGAGCTTGATTTTTACAAAGAAAAAAACAATGAAACTCAAGGCCAATTCTATAGTACTACAGATTCATCTGACTGTGTGCAACATTATGTAATACCAGTTGTATTCCACGTATTTGCTGATAATGCAAAAGCTAAAGTTCCCATAGAGCAATTACAATCGGCATTAGATGTAATAAATAGAGATATGAACGGATTGAATATTGACTATGACGATGTCGATCCATTTTTTTTAGATAGAAGAGGAAAGTTAAATATTACTTTCGCTTTGGCCGCTATTGACCCAGAGGGAAATCCAACTAATGGAGCAACATTCCATCCGAACAATGCTGGATTCGGAAATTATCAAGACTATGACGATAGTGTAAAAGCCTATGCATGGGATAACTACAAGTATATGAACATTTATATCATGAATGATTTGTATAATAATGGAGTTACAAATAATTCAGGTATAGCTTGGTATCCTAATACAAATATGTCTAGAAACAATTTAGCTAGAATAGTTTTTAATTATGTTTACTTAGGAAACAAGGGTAGCTCATTTGCAGATGAAAATTTCCAATCGGTATTTACTCACGAAGTTGGGCATTGGCTGAATCTAGCACACACTTTCGAAGGTGGATGCGACGGTAAAAATGATGAGGTGGATGATACTCCTCCTACTTTGCAATCTGCTGGTTGCGGACCAGGTACTTCTAGTTGTGGCCACCCAGTAAATGGTGATAATTATATGGATTATACTGCATGTTATAGTATGTTCACCCAAGGTCAAGTAGAAAGAATGTTAAAAGCACTAACTACACATCCTACTAGAAATTCACTTTGGAAAGTAAGTAATCTAAAAGAAACTGGAACTTATGATCACTATATTCCTAATGTACCTAGCTCTCAATTCTCAGCAGATAAAGAAATAATTAGAGAAGGAGAATCTATTCAATATGCTGATATTTCCTGTGGAAATCCTAATAAATGGGAGTGGACTTTTGAAGGCGGTACACCTGCAGCATCGACACAGAAAAACCCAAATATTCTTTATTCTACACCTGGGAATTATATGGTTACTCTAGTTGCTACTAATGATGATGGTTCTTCGGAAGAATCAACTATGCAGATCAGAGTCGTATCGAAAACTGAATCTTCTATTGGGGAATCTAAAGAGAATTTGGATCTTTTCGTATATCCGAACCCTACTAGTGATAGAGTGGAAATTAGAAATCTAGAATATTCGAGTTACGATGTAAGTATATTTGATAATCTGGGGAATGTAGTTTTGAGTGGTACTGTCACTAATGGCAATAGCGTAGTTAGCCTAGAGAGTTTATACACGGGTGTTTACCACCTACGAGTTACTTCTAGCAACGGTGTATACTATTCGAAAGTAATAAAGAAGTAAGGCAAATGAACAAAAACCTAAGCGTAACGCATAGCATAGAAATAGATGGCTCGCCGGCAGATGTATGGGATGCAATGACTAATCCTGAGAAGATAAAAGTATATCTATACGGAACTGAGACTATTACCGATTGGAAAGTAGGTAGTCCTATAATATTCCAAGGGGAATACGAGGGGCACCAATACAAAGACAAAGGTAATGTACTAGAAAACGAACCGAATAAATTGCTCAAATATAATTATTGGAGCGGGTTTTCGGGTTTAGAAGATAAGCTAGAAAACTATTTCATCGTTACTTATTTGATAGATGATATAGGTGACGGCAAATCAGTATTCACTTGGGTACAAGAAGGATTCCGTAATGAAGAAAGCCACAAGCATACTCAAGACGGCCTACCAGCAATGTTAGATCAGATAAAAGCAGTTGTTGAGGGTTAGACCAAACTTATTAGTAAAAGTCGCAATCAACAAAGTGGTCATTCACCATCCCAGTTGCTTGCATAAAAGCATAACTAGTAGTAGGGCCAATGAATTTGAAACCACGCTTTTTTAGTGTCTTACTCATTTGTGTTGCTTCAGTTGTAATAGCAGGGACTTCGGACATATTGCGTCTTTTGTTCAATTTAGGTTTGTGATTTACGAATTGCCATATATACTTATCAAACGAACCATACTCTTCTTGAATTTCTAAATATACTCTGGCATTATTAATTGCGGCTTCTATCTTAGCTCTGTTTCTGATTATTCCGCTATCTACTAGTAGTTCATTTACTTTAGCATCGCCGAAATTCGCTATTTTCTTTGCATCGAAATTATCAAATGCCTTTCTGAAATTCTCTCTTTTCTTTAGTATCGTTATCCAACTCAACCCTGCTTGGAAAGATTCTAACAGTAAAAATTCGAATAGTTTCTGGTCATCATGGAGTGGTTTACCCCATTCTTTGTCATGATATTCTATATATAGTGGGTCTTCACCACACCAAGGGCATCTGGCTATTAACTTTTCTTTCATATAGGTTTGCCTTTTTAATTGAATTTATAAAATAATAGTGACTAAAAAGGCATTAATTATACAAACTGGAAAAATTACAAATCGATAAAATAAGAGACTACGCTTTGGGACTTTCACCGTATTTATTTGCTCTTTCGTCCCCATCTTGCACAGTATAGTACATAACCATAACGGCACCAACGAAAATTAGAAAATAAAGTAGTGCATATTTACCCGATTTCCCCAAATCATGGAACCTACGAACAGTAACGCTGATAGAAGGTATGAAAATAAACGCTAAGTATGAAAGTGTTAGGTAATAAGCTATCCCTAATTCCACTTCGATAACAGAAAGAACTAAGTAAGCAATGAAATTAGCAAGGAAAAAGTGCCAGAATTCTCTTCTTCTAGCCCTTCCCTTAAAGTTCACATAATTACTTAATGCTTTGTTATAATATTTCATTTATTAGCCATCTAGTGATATTGCACAATAATGCATTAGCTTAGTATAGCAATTAGGTTGCCAAATAAATCTAACCTACTTATTTCTTTTTAAAGTGAATAAATCTTTTCGTCTATCTCTAAGATTTTTAACACTGCCGAATTGATTTAGTTCACGCAGTAGATCTATATCAACATCTGCAATTAATATCATCTCGGTATTAGTAGTTGCTTCTGCTTTTATTCCACTTGCTGGAAAAGCAAAATCACACGGAGTAAAAACCATTGACTGAGCAAACTGAATATCCATATTATGTACCTTTGGAAGATTCCCTACACTACCTGCTATAGCAACATAGCACTCGTTTTCAATTGCTCTGGCTTGTGCACAATTTCGGACACGAGAATATCCGTTTTGTGTATCTGTTAGAAATGGTATGAAAAGTATATCCATACCTTCATCAGCCAATAGGCGACTTAGTTCTGGGAATTCTACATCATAGCAAATCAATATTCCTATTTTACCACAATCCGTATCAAATGCTTGTAATTCATACCCACCTTGCATTCCCCATATTCTTGCCTCATCAGGAGTAACATGTAGCTTTTCGTATCTCTCAGTAGTACCATCGCGACGACATAGATATCCAACATTGAACAAAAGATTGTCCTTTATCTCAGGCATACTACCTGTTATTACATTTATATTATAAGATATAGCTAGCTCTGATATTTTTTGAACTATAATCTCAGTATGCTTTGCTAACTCACGAATAGCTTCCGATTCGGAGAGATGATTATTCTCTGCCATGAGTGGCGCATTGAAAAACTCAGGGAAGAGAGCGAAATCAGACCTGTAACCTGAAACAGTATCTATAAAATACTCTACTTGTTGCATCAATTCTTCAAGATCATTATATGGTCTCATCTGCCATTGGATTAGTCCCAATCGAACAATCTTCTTTTGTGTAACCGCCTCTTTGGACTTTTTCTCAAAATATATATTATCCCATTTTAACAAAACGGCATATTCGCTGGATTGCTTATCACCTTCTAAGTATCCTTTGAGGATTCTGGATGGGTGGAAATCATTTGAAATCTGAAAATTCAATACTGGATCGTCTATCTCTTTTCTACGTACTTTTTCTATGTATTCTTTCGGAGATATTTCGTCTTCGTATTGATGGTAGTTAGGTATTCTTCCGCCAAATGCGATACCCTTCAAATTCAGTTTTTCGCAAAGTTCTTTTCTATAATCATAGAGCCTTCTAGCTAATCGAAGACCTCGGAATTCTGGTTTTATGAATACATCTACTCCATATAGAACTTCACCATTTGGCTTGTGAGTACTGAATGTACAGTTACCTGTTATTTCGTTATAATTATGATTGCTTTCTACTTTAGATGAATTGACAAGTATAGATAAAGCACAACCTGCTAGTTGATTATTCACTCGTATTACTACCTGACCATCAGGGAATTTATCTATGAGAGTTTTTATCTGAAATTCTTCCCAATAGTCATGAGGCATATTAGCGTACGATTCTATCATCGCACTTTTAAGTTCTTCGTAGTCATCTGAAGTAAGGTATCCAAGTTCTATATTTTCAATTTCTTGTTTTATCATTCTTTTTAAGTATTTTGTTTTTAGTTCGTAACTAATATAATGATTTATAAATCATCGTTTATATTATTTCTTTACTTTATAAAGGCAATAATATTGTTTAGTTTTAGTTATTCCATATAAATAAACACGAGAAATAATTATGAAACCAAGATTATTAGTGATACTAAATACACTTACTTTCTTACTTGCACTGTATATCAATTTCCTCTCTAGCACAGGTGTTATAAGCGGTGATACAGTTAGTGATATTAGCTCCAAATATACGACTCTCATCACTCCTGCTGGGTACGCCTTTGCAATATGGGGCTTTATCTATATTATGCTAACCGGTTTCATAGGATTTCAATGGTATTCTGTATTCAAATCGAAAGATGATACGTTAGTTAAAGATTCTGGACTTTGGTTCACTATATCAAATCTAGCTAATACTATGTGGATAATCGCATGGGTAAATGATTGGGTACTAATGTCTGTATTTTTCATGATTTTATTACTTATTTCACTTTCCAAACTAGTGATAAGAAACAGGTTAGAGATTTGGGATGCACCGCTTAGGATAATGCTATTCGTATGGTGGCCTATTACTTTCTATTTTGGTTGGATAATATTGGCATCCGTTGTGAATATATCGGCATTAATAGTTAGTTTGAATTTGGGGATACAGGCCGGAGTAACTGAATTATTGGCTATAATTGTACTTGTAGTAGCTACTGTGATTTACCTTGTTCTATTAGCAAAAAGAAATTTACGAGAAGCAGCTTTAGTTGGTATCTGGGGTTTAATCGCAATTGCAGTCAAACAATACGAAGTAAATGCGAGTATCGGAATAACTGCAATTATTCTGGCACTTATTTTGATTTCAATTTCAGGAAGACATGCTTGGCGGAATAGAGAAACTACTCCAATAAGAAAATTAGGCCGTGAAGAATTTTGATTATTCAATTTATAATTCTTATATTGTCTTTATAAACAAAAGGATAGCTTATGGAATTATCTATACTCGAGAAAATAACATTAATAGCTCTAGACGATGACACTGGTAAATGGGTGACAGACTCTATGCGTTTGAATTATGCCCTAGCCGGAGGGGTTCTGTTACAATTAACTCAGAAAAATAAAATCGAATTAGTTGATAATAAAGTAAATGTACTCGACAATAGCCCAACTGACAATTTCCTGTTGAATGATGCTATGAAGCTAATAGAAGGCATTACTAATAAGAAAGCTGTTAATGTAGTATATAAATTAGCTAGACTAACTCGTAAGCTAAAAGACGGCATCGTGGCAGACCTAATGTCCAAAGGAATACTTAAAGAGCAGGAAGGGAAGGTTATGTGGCTATTTCCTACTACACACTACCCGATGGTAGATAGTACATTGGAAAATAGAGTAAAAGCAGAACTTATTGATATAGTTGACAATAATCACTCTGCCCAGAATGAAGATAATTTATTCTTATTGAGTGTATTACTTAATTGTAATTTGGAAAAAGAAGTATTTGGAAATAAAGCTAATAAGAAAAAAATAACTACCAGAATAGAAGAACTAACTGCTGAGAATTCTGTAGGCGGTGCGACTAGTCAAGCTTTGATTCAGATGCAAGCAGCTATGACTATGCTAATGATTTCTACGGCGACTATCTCTGCGACTAGTTCTGGTAGATAAATAGACATTTATTTATCTAATGTGAAACTGAATTTGGCTCCTTGCCCAATTTCAGATTTTACATTAATAGTGCCCCCTAGTAACTCAATTACTTTTTTTACAGTTGAGAGCCCTATGCCATTACCAGTTTTACCGTATCTATCACTATTTGACAAAACTTCGAAAATGTTAAATATTCTTTCCTGATACTCTTTCTTTATTCCTGGACCATTATCTTTTACACTGAATTTGTATTGATTTTCATCTTCATCGATTTGTATCTCTATTTCTATCATTTCTTTATCATTATACTTTATTGCGTTCGCAACCAGATTAATCAATATTTGGTCTAAAGCCGTTCTATTAGCAACAATAGATTCTAGTGAACTCTTCAGATTAATTGACAAATTCTTCTCAGAAGAGAATAGATTTGAGATACCAGAAATAAAAGTACTTATGTTTATTTTAGATTTCTCTTCTTTTAGCGAATCTTCACTCTTGCTATACTTAAGTAAGCCTTCGATCAAACTACTCAGTTTTTCAGCTGACTCTTTTATCAATCTAAGAATATTTTTTCCTTCTTCATCGATATTATTACTATATTGCTTTCTAAATAAGTCAGCTAAACTGGTAATACTATAAAGTGGTGATTTCAAGTCATGTGCAGCAACATCTGCAAATCTTTCTAACTCGTGATTTTTAGATTCTAGTTTGTTAATTAAAATCTCTTGATCTAATTTACTTTTTCTTAGTCGAAGTAGATTCATTACTTGCACTGACAAAGCCTTAAGCGCAGTTATTTGACTTTGATTAAGCACCTTGGGTTCATGGTCAATAACACATAAAGTGCCAAGTGGTAAACCTTCATCCGTAACTAATGGAATCCCTGCATAGAATATAACAAAAGGATCAGCCGTAACTAATGGGTTGTCATGAAATCTCTCATCTTCTCTAGCATCCCTTATTAAGAATACTTTATCATTTTCATTTATTGCATGAGCACAGAAAGCATACTCTTTCGGAGTTTCGGATACTCCAAGGCCATGGTGTGATTTGAACCATTGTCTTTTATTATCAATAAGACTAACCAGCGAGATAGGAGTCCCACATATTTGTGCTGCAATAGATGTTAAATTATCATAATCTTCGTCAGGTAAAGTATCTAAAATCGAGAACGATTCTAATTCTTTTAGTCTTTCCTTTTCGTTAATATGTTCTCTTGGCCCAATCATTAATATTTACCTTACTGTTTATTCTAATTATTGAATATAAATCAAACGGTTAACTAATGTCCTGATTTTAAATCTACTTAATCTAATATTTTTTTATAGAGGTCGTGACCATGAAGTCCAAAATTTTTGAAATAACCAGTATACCACTGATTTAGTTGTATGCCATTTTGAATAGATTGCTCGATATCTCTGATAGAACTAATACCACCAGTCCGGATTACGTGAAATTCATTCTGTGGGTTAATTTTAGAAATTGACTTTATTGCTTTGCTAGCTAGTTCGAGCGAAGTTTGTTTTAATGGTTCACCAGAAAGCCCGCCGCCAAATGTATTATAAAAATAATAGTAGTGGTGTTTCTCTTTACGTCTAATACTGTTTTCTAGCTCTTTGTAGCGAGTAGAAGTATTACCAAAGTTTACTCCTGCATATTTCAAATCTGAAAGTATTCTCACCAAGTCTTCAACCTGATTAAGATTAGTATCATTCGATAATTTTACTATAACAGGCAGATTGCGATTTAGTTTGGCTATAAAATTTTGTGAAATATATTCGAGTCTTTCTATTAACTCTGGCTCTAGATTATTGCTTACTGACTTACCTTCTACATTTGGACAACTCTCATTAATCTCAATGAAATCTACGCCTGCTCTTTCGTACATATCTAATCCAAGGACCATATTCTTCAAAGCGATTTCATTGCTATCCACCGAATCATAAGAAAGAGAAATACCAATCGGGCAATTCTTTACTCTTTCAATTTTACTCAATCTATCAGCTACTACTTCATGACCTGGATTTGGCAGACCTAACCAATTAATAGCAGCTTGGGAGCGAGGGAAAGGTAGAAAAGGATGAGTTGTCTTGTATTTTGTATTTCCCTCACGGCTTCTATAAGTAGTGGTACCAGCTAAGAAAGCGCCTGCTCCTTGATTAGCGACTACATTATACCCCTTACCCAATTTAAACATACCCGCAGCATTGAATATAGGAGCATTGAAACGGATATCCCAAAGCTTAACTGAGTGATCCTTTCGAAACATAACCTTTTCATCAGGAACATCCTCTATATACTTCTGCATGAATTTAGCTTTACCAAAGGAGGTAATTTTCGCTGCTGCATCAGCAGGCAAATAAGCCAGAAGTGGCCTGAAATGATGTTCAATTTCTGCGAATGTTTCTAGTAAACTCACACAAGTTCCTTTCTTAATCGCGCAACTGGTATTTTTAGTTGCTCACGGTATTTGGCTATAGTTCTACGTGCTACATTGAAACCATGGTCTTTCATCAACTTACTAAGTTTCTGATCACTATGTGGTTTACGTTTATCCTCAGCTTCTATTACGTCTTTTAGTTTTTGCTTTATTATACGAGTAGATACTTCTTCACCTTCATCATTTGGAAGTGATTCACTGAAGAAATACTTTAGTTCATAAGTTCCAAAATCCGTTCTTACATACTTACCATTAACAATACGGCAGACGGTAGAAATGTCCAATCCAGTTTCTTCGGCCACTGCTTTGTATATTAAAGGCTTTATACCCAATTCCCCTACTTCAAAGAAATCCTTTTGCAAGTGAGCTATAGCAGTCATCACCATTAGCATAGTATGTTTACGTTGCTTTATTGCTTGGATTAGGAACTTAGCATCATCATATTTCTTACGAATCCAATCTCTAGTTTCTTGGTTGAACTTACGATATTTCACTTCTTTACGCATTTTCTCGTAAGCTTTGTTTAATCTCAGCTCAGGTATTGTATTATCGTTGAGTGAGATTAATAATTCACCCGTCTCTTCTTCTTTTAAAACTATGTAATCTGGAGTTACCGTATTTATTTCATTTTGGTAGTCGTGCCCACCAGGTTTTGGGTTTAATCCACGAATAACGTCCAAGACTTTCTTCAAAACATCTTCGGTAATCGCCAAGTCTTTGATTATAGCATCATAGTGTTTTTTCATGAATTGGTCGTAGTGATTCTCGATTATCTCATAAGATAAATCTTCATATTCGTTCGGCTCCATTACCGCATCCAACTGAGATAATAAACACTCTTGTATAGACCGAGAACCAATTCCTGGAGGGTCTAAGTGCTGAACTGAATAAAGAACTTTTTCGGCATCTTTGATAGTCACTTCTTCGAATGGTTCGAAGTCAATAATTGAATTAACCATCGATTCGTCAATTGAGTCACTATCACCAAAAACATCTTGTATTATATCTTTGCTTATTCCGTTAGAATGTATTGGAGTGATATTTTTTATTTTGTTCATATACTCCCTTTCTTCATCCTCTAATGCATATTGTTTAGCTGGATTACTATAATCTATGGGAGATTCTTCTTTTATTTCATTGAAGTTATTTTCTAGTTGATAGTTTAGTTCGGCTAATAGTTGATTAGTTTCGAATACAATTTCTTTCAAATCACGGCGGAGGTAACCGTCATTATCTATATTCCCTATTATCTGTTCACCGAGTACATATTGTTCTTTCGTTAATTTTAATAATCTGAGTTGAGAGACAAGGCTTTCTGATTCTGAAGTTGATGATTTGTAAGGCATTTCGTTGTCATCATCATCATCATTTCCTGAGTAATTCGAGTTTCTATCTGAATCAGTAGTACCATCCCAAAGCAATTTCTGGAATTCGAATGGGTCATTTGATTCATCGAATTGCTTAGCTTCTTCAGGTCTATTAAGCATTTCTTCTCGAACTGTACTATTTTCCTCTTCCCTAGAAATGGGTACATGATCAATTTCAAATTCATCATCATCAAAAGAAGCATCATCCAACATAGGGTTGGCTTCTATTTGCTGCTGTACGTGTTGCTCTAACTGTATCAGAGGCAACTGTAACAGTTTAAGATATTGTATCTGCTGCGGTGTGAGAGTCTGCGAGAGACTCGTCTTCATGTTTAATCCAAGTTTCAATATATTCCCCCATATATTACTTAACTTGTTGTATAAATTTCTTTGTCCATTCTTTTCCGAATCGTCTGACTAGTGCATCTTTCACAGAATCCACTAGATGTATTTCCTTTTCTCGGCCATTTATTCTGCCGGGTTTGCATTCCTTTATTTTGTCGTAATAGACATAATCTCCACCAAAATCACCTACTCGGAGAGGATACAGATGACACGATACTGGTTTTCTGAAATCCGACTCACCATTGTGATAAGCTTTTTCTATTGCACATTTGGCTACATCGCCATCGTAAAACACAAAAACGCAATCTTTGTCATCTATACACCTAGTGTATAGTCCATCTGGCTTTTCGTCTATATATCCTTCTTCTTCTATTATTCTTAACGAACGTTCATCAAGATATTTTTTGGCTGCTTCTAAGTTCTTCTCTATTTCGGCTACTTCTTCTTTAATTACGGGTGCACCGTGGTCACCTTCGAAAGTACAACACGCCCCCTTGCATTTGGCTATGTCGCATGCGAAATGGGCGTTTAAGACCTCATGGTCAACTAGTACATTATCAATTTTTATCATAAATTCGGAGACCCTTAGAAAATATTGTGCCAAATACTATCACAAGATAAATATTTTTTTTATAAATAAAAACGAATTTGAAATTTTTTTACATTTTTTTCTAAATATTAACTTTTTATTCATAAATCAAATAAACTAATATCCTTTGTAAGTCTCAATTAAAACGTATTTTTGTGAAGTCGCTGAACACATAATTATAAATTATTAATTGAGAAAAAAAGTTTAATTGGGTAATAATTTTCAAATAAAATTGAAATCTTCTTCTAAATTATGGTTGACCCTATCAATTGTATTTTCGATTGTTTTGCTTATTCCATTAGGAAGTATATTCCTCTCACTATTTGAAACAGTAGGTGATGGCTGGAAAGAATTATTTGATGGTTTGATACAGACTTATTTGCTTAATACTTTGATTCTAGCAGTTGGGGTATCGTTTTTTACTCTAATATTTGCGGTACTTCCAGCCTGGCTTATTGCAAATTATCGATTTCCTTTTTCTAATAGCTTGAAATGGATGATGGTACTTCCCCTATCTATCCCCACTTATATTATTGCGTTTATCTATGGAGATATATTTAGCTTTGGGGGAGAATTTTATTTACTCGCTGACTATTTATTCGGGTTTGGAATAAAAGAAATTTACTTTGATATTTTCAAAGTTTATTATCTGATTCCAATTTTGTCTTCTGTTCTATATCCATATATCTATCTTACTTGTTTAGATTCATTCGAAAATAACAACCGAGCATTTATCGAATCTGCTGAGTTACTAGGTAAGTCGCGCTCATCCATATTTAGAAAAATAGCTCTCCCACTTTCTAGACCAGCTATAGTTTCGGGTTTATTTCTAGTTAATATGGAATTGCTAAATGATTATGGTGCTATGGATTTTTTCGGTATTCAGACATTCACTACTGGAATATTTAGAACTTGGTTCGGCATGAATGACTTAGGTACAGCACTCAGGTTAGCACTTATTTTGTTCACTATATCATTTCTTTTTATTTATGCAGAACGCTTGTTCAGAAGGCAAGCCAAGTATTATGAAGAAGGAAACCATACTAATCTAACAAAAAAGAAAAAAGGGTTTATCGGATCTCTTGTAGCAATGATTATCTGCTTTATACCTGTGATTTTAGGTTTTGTTATCCCTATAGCAAAGCTGACATATAATGCCTTTACCACATATCATTCCGTTGATTTTTTCGCTTATACCGTAGCAATGATGAATACAACATTCTTGGCTTTTGCGGCAGCATCAGTAATTGTAATAATTTCACTAGCACTTATCTATGGTGAAAGAACGGGTAAATTCGGATTGGTGAACAAACTTATATCACTCTCTACTGTTGGTTATGCTATACCTGGTGCTATCATAGCCGTTTCTATGTTGTTCTTTCTATCTGGATTGAAATCTACTTTTGGAGTATTCGGATTTGGGACTCTAATCGTATTAATATATGCGTATAATATTAGATTTATGGCTACTGCTTACACTCCTATCAAATCGGCTACCGATAAGCTAGGTATGAATTCCTATGATACATCGAGATTGCTGGGTTTTGGGAATTTACGTACTTTCTGGAAAGTTGAGTTACCGATAATACAACCAGCTATATTAACAGCAATGCTAGTAGCAGTAGTGGAAATATTAAAAGAATTACCCTTGACTCTTATTCTCAGACCATTCAACTACGAGACGTTATCGACTATTGCTTATCAATACGCTAAAAATGAAATGGTAAAAGATGCCTCTATTTATTCGCTTTCTATCGTAGCTATTTCTATATTACCAATTATATTTTTTGTGAAATCGAAGAAAGAACAATGAGCTTTTTGCAGGTAAAAAACATAGTAAAATCGTTTGGCAAAACTGAAGTCTTGCGAGGTATTTCATTTGAAATGGAAGCTCATTCTAGACTCGCTCTAATAGGAAAATCAGGCAGTGGGAAAACTACAATGCTAAGGTTGATAGCTGGTTTAGAAATTCCGAAT
The DNA here is from genome assembly GCA_024636855.1 of Ignavibacteriota bacterium. GTDB lineage: Bacteria > Bacteroidota > Ignavibacteria > Kapaibacteriales > UBA2268 > PGYR01. The sequence continues at coordinate 49,110 of JAGXGG010000099.1, forward strand.
AGTGGTAGTATAATTATTAATGGAGAAGTACTAACATCTCATAGCAACTTCACTAAACCAGAAAAGCGGAATATGGGTTATGTATTCCAAAACCATTCACTTTTTCCTCACCTAAATGTTTATGATAATATAGTATTTGGAATGGAGAAGCTAACAAAAAAGGAAAGAATAGAATCTGCAATGTCATATCTATCCATGCTTGGATTAGAAGACAAGGTAAAAAGCTATCCACATCAACTATCTGGCGGTGAAAAGCAACGAATCTCTATTATCAGAACATTAGCTTCAAAACCGAGATTACTTTTGTTAGATGAGCCATTCAGTAATCTAGATAAGAACACCAAAGAAAGATTAAAAGTTGATTTGAAAAAAATATTAGACCAAGAAAAGCTACCAACTATAATGATAACTCACGATGCCGACGATTCGTTTGACTTAGCTGATGAAGTTATATTGTTAGATCAGGGCAATATAGTAGCAAGAGGAAACCCCGAAGAGCTATACAAAAGACCTATAAATGAGCATTCTGCTCGCTTTTTCAGTGAGTCATATATAATTGAAAAAGATGAAACAAACCTTTCATTTTTCAATCAGTTCGAAATAAATAGTAACAGAATATGCATTTCACCACAATCTATTTCTATCACGAATAATGGGACTCAAGCCAAAGTAATTGGACATAAATTTGTAGGAAATGGATATATGGTAATACTCGATTATTTAGGAGCCAAACTAAAAATGTTCACCACTGAAAAAATCACCAGCCCATCTGTATTAATCGGGATAAGCGATATTATAGAGTTATGATTTATTGAACCCATCATTACAATCGTTTTATGAGATAATAAAAAGGCTGTCTTTGCAAAAGACAGCCTTTTTTAATATTCGGGAAAAATAGGAATCTATTTCTAGATAGAAACTATAACTAGCTCTACCCTTCTGTTTTTAGCTCTTGCTTCATCACTAGTATCCACTATTAGTGGCTGTGATTTACCAAAGCCTTTAGTACCGATTCTTCCAGATTGGATTCCACTATTACCAAGGTAAGTGCTAACAGCTTTAGCTCTTTCTAGTGATAGATTGTTATTATAATCATCAGCACCTCTATCGTCAGTATGGCCGTGTAGCTCTATTTTTACGTTAGGGTTGTCATTCATGAATTTCGTTAATCTTGCTAACTCAGGTTTAGACTCATTTTGCAATGTAGATTTATCAAAATCAAAGAATATGAGCAATCTAGTTTTACCTTTAGCTATTTTGCTAAGAGTGATATCTTTTGTTATGTCTTTATTCGTAATAGAAGAAGAAATGTTGAAGTTCTCAGAATAGAACAAGTACCCTTCTTTTTCTGCAGTTATCGAATAGTTCCTACCAGCAGTAAGAACTGAGTTATACTCACCAGAGATATCATCACTTCTTAGGTTAGCTACTACTTGACCATTAGTCAAATCAGTAATACGTATATCAGAACCAAGTGCTGTGTTTTCATCTATATCTCTTACAGTACCGTGTACAAACACAACATCTTCAGCTACGTGCGGGTTAGGCACAGCTGAGAATATGTTGAAATTTCCTTTTTCTGACGGCTTATTAGTACTAAAGAATGCCGTTTCAGAGTTAGCTGCAACAACATAAAAGTGCTCGTCATATTCAGTATTTATTGCAGCACCAGCATTTTTGAAACCGAACGTATTTTTATCAGCATTTATTTTCGCAAAATAAATGTCGAATCCACCCTGTCCCCCAGATTTATTACTAGAGTAAGTGAATGTCTTATTATCCGCAGCTATAAATGGACTCATCTCGTCTGAGTCAGTATTTACAGAAGTTAATTCTTTTGCTTGTGACCATCCTTCTCGGGTACGTTCGCTATAGAATATATTAGTTCCGCTAGAAGCAGCAGGTCTATCGCTGACAAAGTAAAGTGTACGTCCATCACTTGTTATAGACGGCTGCGAATCCCAATATTTACTATTAACTGCCATTCCCAAGTTCTGTACATCAGTCCAAGAGCCATTCACTTTTCGCGCGCTATATAGGTCAGTTCTGCCTATACCATCTACACTATGCTCATAAGAAGAAAATATCATGTATTGACCATCTGGAGTAAGTGTAGCTGCTCCATTCTGATCACCAGAATTAACGTCACTATCTACTTTCTTTACGATTTCCCATTTGCCGTTTTTCAATTTAGCATGGTAAAGAGTTTGTTCACCAGATTTATCAGCAGTGAAGTACATCTCATTTGCACGAAGTGTAATCCCACTTGAAAAATCATCACCATCAGTATTTACTCCAATTGGACTTACTATTATGTTCTGTCCTAAAGCTAAGGAGAATGACGCTACTACTAAAGCTATATATATACTTAAGTTTTTCATATTAATTTCTCCTTATTATAGGTTTTCAAACCATAAAGTGATTGAAAAGCGTAATTGGTTAATTGTCTCATTAGATACAGTTAAAACTTTAGGGCCTTCAGTGAATGACTGATTGTCGTTAAATATCTCTTGATCATTGTAACTAGTTATATCCATATTATAATTTAATTGCGGAGCCAAATAAATATTGTTGGCAATTTCAAATTTATAACCTACACCTAGATTAATACCATAACGAGTTGATTTGAAATCCTGACTAGCTGAAACAGAACTAGAATTGTCACTAGTTGCATTTGGACCAACAAAGTTTATATCAGTATCTTCTTTTGTAAAATCAAATTGACCAGTTCTGGTTCCTATCCCATAGTTAAATGATGGGCCAACTAAGAAGTATAACTGTTCATTGGCATTTATTCTCAAGCTAGGATCAAAACTGAAGAAACTGAATTTATCTTCAACTTCTAGATTCACAATTTCTGTTCCTAAGTAAACTGTAGAAGAAGCATCAAAAAAATCTACAATCCCATCTGAATTATTGCTATATTTGAATTGGTTATATAGGAATTTGACATGGATACCGAAAGTCTTATCTATATCATAATCAACGAAGAATCCAATATGGGGCGATAGACCTGATAGACTTTCGAAAACATTATATACAGAGTTAGCTGTGGTTGATTCACCAGTAATTCCATCTCTCCAATTCAAATCTGCACCATACTTATTATAACTCAATCCACCTTCTAGACCTAGTGCCCAAGGTCGTTTGCCCGATTTTGTTGGCGAACTGTCATCTGAACGACCCTTAGGTCGTAACACGTCTTCTTGTGAATAGCTGCTCATAGTCATTAGACATGCAGCTACTGTTATCAAAACTATTTTTTTCATCACCTATAATTCCATTAATTAGTTTAATATATTTTCAAACTGTTGTAATACTAGCACTTAAAATAACAATTTATTTATTTAAAAGCCAAGCAAAAATAAGAGGCGCGACTATAGTAGCATCGGACTCTATTATAAATTTTGGAGTATCTATATCCAATTTACCCCAAGTTATCTTCTCATTAGGAACTGCTCCAGAATAAGAACCAAAACTAGTTGTAGAGTCAGAAATTTGACAGAAATAACTCCAAAATGGTATTGTTTCCATTTCCATATCTTGATAAAGCATAGGCACTACGCAAATAGGTAAATCACCTGCTATACCACCTCCAATTTGGAAAAACCCAAGACCATTGTCCTTTGTATTTTTTATATAATAATCTGCCAAGAATGTCATATACTCTATTCCACTCTTCATAGTACTCGGCTTCAAATCACCCTTCATACAGTAGGAAGCGAATATATTACCCATAGTTGAGTCTTCCCAACCTGGAACTATAATAGGTAAGTTTTTCTCAGCGGCAGCCAACATCCAAGAGTTCTTAGGGTCTATCTCGTAGTCTCCCTCTAATACACCTGAAAGTAGCATTTTGTACATGAACTCATG
>JAGXGG010000100.1 GCA_024636855.1 Ignavibacteriota bacterium
AGATTAATATCAAAGAGAATCTAGCTTGATCTGGAGGACAAGTTGGTGAAGTAAATGGAGTTGTAATTCCCAAATTCTTTAGCTGGAAATCTGCGTCGCTTAGATTTCTAACTTCTACTCCACCTGCATCTTTCACTCTGAATTCTGCTCTAAGAGTAGGGAAGTTTGTTGTGACTACTCTTTCTACTTCTATAGATTGAGCGAATACCATATTACTGCATGACAGTAGTAACAAGTATATCAAAATTTTAATATTTTTCATTTTTTTAACACCATTTTTATTTCTTTATTTTAATAACAGTTCAGTTACATAATAATTACATTACTCGATAGGAGTTATGATACTAATTACAACTGTTCTGCTATAGAATCTTCCTTCAGGATAATCATTGTCATAAAGTAGTTTCTTCTCACCTAAACCACGAGCAGTAGTCTCAGGGTTTAGTGATAAGAATTCTGCTACATTGTAAGCTCTTCTTTGAGATAGTTTCTGATTTGCTATTTCATTACCTAATCTATCAGAATATCCGATAATATCAGGAATAGAATAACTTCTCAGTCTTTGTTTTGCTTTATCAGCAATAAATATATTTCTATCATTCAATTCTGCCTGGTTATAACCAAACCCAATCATAGAGTAAATATCAAATTCCTTATCAGGAAGTACATTCTCAAATTTGTATTCTATTGTGACTTGCTCTACTGGGAGTTCCTGAATTGCAGATTCCCACATTTTATTGTCATTATCAATAATTTGGAGTCTATATTGTAAAGGTCTATCCATTGTTGGGATATAATCTTGTTCTTTTTCCAATTCCAAGTCCCATTCAATAGCTTTTGGTATTTCACCAGTACCACTAAATGTTTTTAGCTCTTTACCATTTTGATAAGTAATAATCTTCCATCTATTCGACCCAACTGCAGATTTGACAACTGGTTTGAATCTAATATGAGGCGGATTTGATGTTCTCAAAGTATCTTTGATATTCATCGGCTCAAATATTTGTGGTATGTTCGCATTCATCTCTACTCTTCTATTTTCAACTATACCATCAGGTTCGTTTACGTTAGAAGGGTTTTCTGGTAGATTCTGAGATTTAACAGTTATTCTAGTTGGGTCTATACCCCATTCATCTACTAAATATTTTTTAACCGTTTCTGCTCTGTCTTTTGATAGACTAATTTTATCTTTTTCTAATCCTTGGTCCGAATTACAACCTACTAGCTCAATTTTTGCTTGAGGATAGAATTGCATTCTTTTTCCAACAATATTAAGAATTTCATAATAAACTTCCATTGTTTTCAAGTCAAATAACTGTTTAAATGAGAAATTCTCTTTTTCAGCTTCAGTGATTCTTGAATATCTTTTAGGTATTTCAGCTGAGTTCTCACCAAAGAAAACATAGTTCAGAAGAGGGTGAATTCTATTTAAGAAGAACTCCTCTACTTTTATTGAACTTACGTCACTTTCTTGTCCGTTCTCATTAACTGACACAGCCAAAATAGACGCATCTAACTGAGGTACAGCAGGTGGCGGTGGTGGCGGTGGTAATGGTGGCGGCGGTGGTGGTGGTGGTGGTGGTAAAATTTCCTTTTTCTTTATAATATCTCTAGGCGCGTATCTAAGACCTAAACCACCAACTATTGAATTAGAAGTCCAACCAAAGTCTGGTACAAATGATGTAAGTCCTAATGACATATCAACAAATGGTACTAAGAATAAAGTATATGAGCTATTCAGTGGCAAATCATAAGAAGCCCCAAATACAATTGCTGCATCTAACGTTGATAAGGAAGGTATTTCTCCTTCATAACTATTTCTAGTTCTAGAAGTATTTCCGTTCTCATCAACAAAAAGACCATTACTCGGTGAAACTACTTCTTCTACATGTTCATTTAGGTTTCCGCTCAATAAGTAACCTATTCGGAAACCACCACGCAACCTAAATTCATTTGAAAGTTTAAATTCTAATAGAGGTTCTAATGCTACTGAAGTAATTGCAGCATCGAATCTATGTTCGAACTGAAGTGTCTGTATATCACCACTTAATGTAGTTCCTAACTCTTCTTCGATCCTTGATAATTCGCCGCCAAGTTGTAGATATTTTGCTCTTAGCGACAAATCTATTAAATCACCTAACGGGAATGAATAGAAAGCTCCAACATTAATTCCTACTCCAGAACCAGTTTCATAACCTGGACAACAACTTGGTATCTCTGCGAAACTTTTGAAATCCGCACTATGGAGGTTAAGTCCAAACCCAGCAAATACACCATAACTATCTCTTGGTGTGTAGGGTTCTTCAGCATATTCTTGTGAGAATATTGGACTTATTGCAATTGCAGCTAAAATTAAAAAGGTCAATAGTTTGTTCATTCTGTCTCCCCCAAAATATAGGGAATTTGTTTTTAAAGAATTTAAGAATTCAAAATAAAAAATAATTTCCTAAAAAGATAACTTTTTGAAAACTACTTATATTTCACAATCCATAATTACCAAATTACATAATTCTTTTATAACTTTCTAAAGCTCTTTGTCTAGCCTCTTTATAATTAACTATTGGCTCAATATAATTTTCTCTATACTCTGGTATCCATTTCCTTATATACTCTAGATTTTTATCAAATCGTTCTACTTGGGTATCAGGTCTGAATATCCGAAAATATGGAGCTGCATCTACTCCGGTACCAGCAGCCCACTGCCAATTACCAACGTTTGAAGACATTTCGTAATCAAGAAGTTTTTTGGCAAAATACGCCTCCCCCCATCTCCAATCTATTAAAAGAAGCTTTGTTAGAAAATTAGCAACTACCATTCTAACTCTATTATGCATAAGTCCTGTTTCATTCAGCTCACGCATCCCTGCATCAACTAGAGGAAATCCTGTCTTTCCATTACACCAAGCTTCGAATTCGTCTTGATTATTCCTCCATTCCATCTTATCATATTTTTGGTGAAAATTATCAGATATAGTTTGTGGGAAATGGAAAAGTATAGACATAAAGAACTCACGCCATATCAATTCATTAAGATACTTCTCATTAGTTTCTAAAGCATTGCTAACTAGCTCCCGAATCGAGATAGTACCAAACCTAAGATGAACACTCATATTACTAGTACCTTTTATAGCGGGATAATCTCTAGTATTCTGATAGTTTTTAATTATTTCAATATCTAATTCTTTTTCTGATAGTTTGATATCTAACTTCTCGAACCCTAGTTCATTGATTGATATTAATTGGCTTGGAGTTTCATATTTTTTAAAACTTGACTTATATTGATTTATACTATTGTCAATTAAAGCATCATTATTGAGTTTGCTTTTCCATATTTTAGAATATGGTGTAAAAACAAGATATGGTTTCCCATCACCTTTCAGTATCTCATTCTTTTCAAATATTACTTGGTCTTTGAAGGTTTTGAATTCAATCTTATTATTATTTAATATTTTTTCAATTTTGTTGTCTCTAAGTATAGAATAAGGTTCATAATCATGATTAGTATAAACTTTTTCTATTCCATAATCTTCAATTAATTTAAGGAAAACTTCTTCTGGCGTTCCCCTGAATACTAATAAGTCAGAACCAATATTAATGAGCTGTTTTTTAATACTTTCTAATTCAGTATAAATATAGCTTATTCTTTTATCATTTTGTGGAAGTTCTTTAATTATATTATCATCAAATATAAAGACAGGAGTAACTTCTTTATTATTTTTTAATGCATTATGTAGTCCAACATTATCTTTTAATCTTAAATCCCTTCTAAACCAAAATATAGTCTTCATAAAAAGTTTAAATATTATTAAATTGACAGAATATGATAACGATAACGGAAATAAACGATAATAATTTAGAATTGATTAAATCAATTCTTGATGATTCTGGTATAATTGTATTCCCTACTGAGACGGTTTGGGGATTAGGTTGCAGGTTTGATAATCAAAAAGCAGTTACCCGTTTATATGAAATCAAGGGTAGAATTACATCTAATCCATTGCAAATACAGGTATCTAGTATATCTGAATTTGAAAAATATAGTATAATAGAAAACAATATTGTATTGGAACAGATTTTAAAGAAGTATTTACCCGGTCCACTTTCTATTGTATTGAATAAGAAAAATGTTCCTGATTTTGTTACTTCTAATTTAAAAACTGTTGCATTTAGGTTAAGTAGTTGTAGTTATTTATTAGAAATAATCGATTATTTAGGTTATCCGATAGCTTCATCATCTTGTAATTTATCAGGTATGCCTGTAATAACAGACAAAGATGAAATTAATTATTTTGCAACTCAATATGCAGACATATTTATTGATATTGATTGTGGAATAAATAATATTAATTCAACAATTATACAGCTAACAAATAATGAAATCAAGTACATTAGAGAAGGTGTGATTTCTTTTGGTGAAATAAAAAAGAGTATTCAACAATGATAGAGTTTGAAGTTTCAGTAGTAAATAGAGCAGGATTACATACTAGGCCTGCTGCATCTTTGGTAAAGTTAACTTCTAAGTATAAATCAAATGTATTTATAGAGAAAGACGGGATGAGAATAAATGGTAAATCAATAATCGGTGTTATGACACTTGCTGCTGAAGTAGGAAGCACACTTTCATTTGAGATAGATGGCATAGATGAAAATGAAATGGAAACTGAAATTAAGGAGCTATTTCGTTCTGGATTTGGAGAACCAATATAATGATAAACCACAAGTTAAGCGGTATCGCTATATCAAAAGGTATAGTTATTGGTAAAGCTAAAAGATTAGATTTTGATAAGAATCAGAACGAATTAAGAACTCTAAATGTTTTTGATCCAGAAGTAGAGAAAACCAAATTTGATTTAGCTAAGAATTCCTTGATAATAGATTCTAAACGAATAATTGAAAAATATAATCATAAAGAAAAGATAAAATCAATTATAGAATCTGAAATTATGTTCTTACAAGACGTAGAGTTGACAAATGGTGTGAATAACTTGATTAATAAAGGTAATAGATGTGAAACAGCGATAGAAGTTTTCTTTTCAAACTATATTCAATTAATCAGTAATAATGGCAATAATTTATCAAAGATTAAAGTAAATGACATACAGTTTCTTAAGCATAAGTTAATTCAAGAAATTAATGATGTCGAAAATGATTATTCAGAAGTAAGAAATAGAGTAATAGTTACTAGCCTACTTGATACTGATGAAATATTAAAAATTCACGAAAATGGGGCAATAGGTTTTGTAACTGAATTTGGTTCAAATCTCTCTCATTCTTCTATTATTTCTAGAAGTTTAAATATACCTGCTGTATTTGGTGTTAACTCTCTATTAAGCCTAATAAAAGATAATGATGAAATCATTATTGACGGCTATTTAGGTAACATTACAATCAATCCCGATAAAAAGACAAAGAAATTATACAAAGAGAAACAGAATAAAGCAGATGAAGAATTAAAGTCTTACCAAGACTATAAAGATACTCACGTTAAAAATAAAATTGGATCAAAAATAAGGTTTTATTCAAATATCAATAATATGATTGACCTTGAGAATACTTTGATTAATAACGCAGATGGTATAGGTCTAGTAAGAACTGAAAACTTAGTACATGAAATTGAAGAAATATTCGAAGAGGATATCCAATTCGAAATATATAATAGAATAGCTGAAAGTATTTATCCTAAAACCGTGACTTTCCGTTTATTTGATTTTGGTTACGATAAACTAAATTTGAATGATGAAAAAGAAAACAATCCAGCTCTCGGCTTACGAGGAGTTAGATACTTGCTTAGAAATAAGCATATACTAGAAACACAGCTCAATGCGCTAATTAGAACTTCGATAAATGGAAATGTAAAATTATTAATTCCTATGGTTACATTTACCGAGGAAGTTATTGACATTAAAAGAATAGCATCTAAAGTATCTAATGAATTAAATATTCAAATGCCCAAAATAGGTACAATGGTAGAAACTCCATCGGCAGCTTCATTGATAAAGCAAATAGCAATAGAATCTGACTTCATAAGCATCGGTACTAATGATTTAATGCAATATTACTTCGCAGCTGATAGGAATAATGAACATGTAAAAGAATTTCTAGACTATAGAGATAAATCTTTTATCCAGCTTTTAACTAATATCAAAAAAACATGTGATAAGAAAGAAAAGGAATTAATAATTTGTGGCCAAATAGCGAGTGACGAAAAATCATTAATGCTGCTAGTAAAAAAAGGTTTCCTTAACTTTTCAGTAATTCCAGCAAGAATTCTATTACTTAAAAAAACTTTACTCAAGTAGTAATTTAATTGCTTCAGTTTTATTAACTGTATTAATAATTAATAGATAAACTCCCCTATCCAAAAAATGCAAATTAAGTTCTAGTTGATTTGTTCTTTCATTTCTATCAGCACTCAAATTCAATTTCTTTCCAGTTAAAGTAAAGAGTCCAAAATTATCTATTATATAATCAGACTTAATACTAATTCTTCTATCATTCTGTTCAAATCTGAAATCTCCTGAATCGGAGTATAAATATATACTTGTTTGAAGTGAATCGTAATTCGAATTTTTTTCTCCTGCTGTTCCTAATTTCATTTTACTAATCTTCCAATTAGTACCTATATTATTATCTAGAATTGGACTAATTAGTTCAATTGTATATCCACTACCGTCAGCACCAACTGGCCAAGGGCTATCATTATCATAATTAACAGAATCATGAGTAACTCCAGTTTCATCGATTAGTCTGATTATATCATTACCACCCAGTCCAAATTCGAAATCACCAATTTTTTTGTTAGAAATACTAATATATTCTTCAAATTCTTCTTTTTCTCTAGTTATAATTAAAAATTCATCGGGTTGGATTTGATAATTTTCATTGATAATAAATTTAGAATGGGTAGTATCTTCATCTATTATTGACCATCCTTTTAGGTTAACTACATCTGTACCAGCATTGTAAAGTTCAACCCAATCTTTAGTATCTTGTTTTTTATCAGCATTGTACATAATCTCATTTATTACAACTACTCTCTTCCGATCATTAATATCCTTTTTCTCAAATATTGCTTCTAGCTCAATAGATTCAGGTAATGTTGTTGTTATTGTTGGTTCAGTACCTAAAGAATCATGATTCCACTTTATGAATTTCATCCCATGTTTTGGAATAGCTGTGATTGTTATTGGTAAAGTCTGAAAATATATCCCATTCCAAAACGAAGTATCAACTGTAATTGTATTAACTTTGAATGTACCACTATTAGATGGGTAAGTTGATAATGAAAATTTGGAAACCCCATTACTCATATTAATATGTTGATCAAGATTTTTCATAAAATACTCTGGACGTTCCTCTAAAAAGACCTTCATATTTTCAATTTTTGTGTCCCATTCAAGACAAGAACCTTCCCATCTTTTTTGCTGTAATGGTATATATTCTCTAATCTGGTCTGCTAGACTATCTAGTATAAATTTCATATTCTGAGGTCTGAAAACTGAGTTTACCAAATCTGCAGCTCTTGTTAGATAATGAGTTTTGAAAAGCTTATTATCCAAAAATTTGGTCAATATTATAGAAACATGACTAAATGTGTCGGTCACCATTAAGCCAATTTTATCTTGTATTGGTTTGTAATCAAAGTGGCTATAAGTCCAATCCATATCATGAATTAAATATATAAACTTACTACTTAATTCATCAGATTGGAATAACTTTATATTTTTCCATGGCCAATCGTAATTAGCTGCATATATTCCAATCAAAGTATAATTTATAAAGTTGTCGATATCAACTAATGAATCGATAACTTCATATTTCTTATTCTCAGTAAATTCATTATCAATAATATAATTATAATATCTTTTATATCTGAAGTAATCTCCATCTACATAATCACCATTATCTTCGTAATAATTTATTGAATTAACATCTATATCATAATACTCCGCAAGAAAATCATCATTTAACCTTTCACGAAAATTTATTAACCCATAGAAATCTGAATTCAAATAAGTCAAAACAGGTGTATAGCATGCCGATATTAGATGACCTATTTGTTTAGCTATAATACCATTATAAGCATCTTTTATAAACGTCTCCGACCAATCTGTACCACTATTTCTGAAAACTAATTGACTGTATTTTTTTACATCTGATTTGAAAAAATCATTTTTAATTGTATTGCTTTCCATTTTTCCATCTGCATAAATCCTAAATGACTTTTGTGGATGGTATTTTGAATTATTGCCATGCACTTTAATTTGAATATTCTGTGTCACATCCTTTTTGTATGAATAGTAATTGAAACTAGCATTTACTTTTGGAGTTATTCTCAAAATGTCTTCTTTCAATATCCCATATTCACCCCACAAATCGGTTGAGTCTGCGGAAATAGATATTATTGGTAATTTGAATTCTGGTTCATTTATTCTAATTAGCATCGATTGTACAAAGCTAGGTAAGTAATTATCTTTATATGAAACTGCCTTTATTACTGTAGTTTTATTGGGAATTATAGGTTGACTTGAATTATAGATTTTTGATTCTATGTTAGGTGTACTATTATCAATTGTATATCTAACAATTGCATCTTTAGAGTTATTTATTTCTATTTTACCATTCTGAAATGAAATGATTGGTTTAGACAATCTACTTAAGTAACCAATTCCATTTTTTTCTGCAGGAGTAGGTTTATCTGTTATTTGCCATTCATTTTTATTAGTTAGTATATTAGAAACATCACCTGTCATTGGCTGTAATTTTACACTATCTTCTAAAATACTATTGTTATATAGGAATATTGTATCATCATCTTTTATACTAAAGTTTGTATGCAACTCATTGTAATATGAATCAATTCCAGCTTCCTTTTCATTAACTTCGTATAAATCTAGTTTCATCAAATCAGTAAATTCATTGTCTATTAGAAATGAATCAAGAATAAACTCAGAGAATTGATTTTCATTAAACGCTGATACACTTACACCAATGAGAATACTATCAGGAAAGAAATTATGATATGACTCTTTGTATCCCTCTTTTCCATTTCTATCGATGTAAGAGCAATAAAGAGAATCATTTTTTCGTGAAAGTCTAAGTTTAGTATAAGGTAAATTAAGACCTCCGTAAAGTGCTTTGAATTTTGGAAGATATAGAACAGTGTCTCGCCAATAATTAAAAAAACCATCTTTATCTTTAGAACCAACAAAAATTCCAAAGAAGTTTGTAGTGTCAGATAAATCTGCTCTTATGTGTATTCCGCATAAAGACCATATACCCTCATTTCGAATAGATAGTATATTTAATTCAGCTTGGAAATCACCTGAATATTGTTTGTATCTATATCTATAAGCATCCCTGTTGTTGTAAGGAACGATAGAACCAAAACTCTTCATTTTCATTGAGATTTTCGAATTTCCTGTCCGATTTTTCCCAGAAGCATGTACTATAAGATATTCATTTGGATTGATAATTGTATCTGGTAATTGCCAAGCTAAATCTATATTAGGTTTATCTGATATCTTCCACGTAGATAGATTAACTGGTAGGTCACTGTAATTGTATAGTTCTATCCAATCTGGTGTGTGCGAGTCTTCATCATATAAAGACTCGGAGTTAGAAGCACATACCTCATTTATTCTTATTTGCGCTTTCGCTTGGGATAGTAATATTAATACTGTTGAAACTAATAATGTTAATAATCTCAAAACTTTTTCCGTTTTTGTAATCTATATTATCTATATAGACACATGAACAGCAAAAACGTCTCAATTTTTGTTAAGATTTTTTTATTTCATACTCATAAGTAACAGCTGCACCAGCTAATTTAAGAGTTGCCGTTACACTGCAATACTTTTCTTGTGAAAGACTTATAGCTCTAACTAACTCGGTTTCTTCTATATCTGGGCTAACTAGAATATATTTCATGTGTACTTTATTAAATATAGTTGGATACTCTTCTCTTTTTTCACCACTTACTTCAATATTGAAATCAGTGATTTTTTTCTTTCTTTTGTTAAGCATTGCTACAACGTCTATTGCTGTACATGCTGCAGCTGCTTCAAGTAGTATTTGCATTGGAGTAGCAGCTTTGTATTCACCACCTGCAGATGAAGAATCGAACATAGTTTTATGTCCGGCTTCATTTTCTCCTATGAAACTCATATTTTTGTTATATTTAACATTTACTTTCATACTTTTCTCCAAATAAAAAATAGCTGAAATTATGTCAACCAAAATAAGTATAATAATGGGCAGTGATTCGGATCTTCCAACAATGAGACAGGCTGCAGAAATTTGCAAAGAGTTCGGAGTTGAATATGAGATGCGAGTAATATCTGCACATAGAACACCACAAGAGATGATTGACTATGGTACTAATGCCATTGGACGTAATATAAAAGTAATAATTGCAGGTGCTGGTGGTGCTGCTCATCTACCTGGTATGATAGCTTCTACGACTCATTTACCAGTTATCGGAGTCCCTATCCAATCTAAAACTCTTAGTGGTATTGATTCACTTTACTCTATAGTCCAAATGCCACCGGGTGTACCTGTAGCTACTGTTGCAATTGGTGCTGGGAAAAATGCTGGTATTTTAGCAATTAGTATATTAGCAACTTCTGATGAAGTTCTTGCAAATAAGTTAGTAGATTATAAAAAAGAAATGGCAGAAATGTCAAGACAGAAGAATAATAACGATGAGTTTACTCCTTTGTAAATTCTTCTGGATATTCAATAACTAATACATAATCAGCTTCCTTTACTTCTTGTTGGTCTATGAAGTCTCGGAGTACAGGTTTTACGAATTTATTATCTATTTCGGCCCTTTTGAGTTCTGTGGCTATTACTGCTGCGAGCTTGTCTTTAGGTATTTTGGTGTCTAATACTAATATAGGTTCATCATCCACTAAGCATATACCTGAGATTTTTGCAGATTTATCTCTTTTTATAGTTACGCCTAACTGTTTAGCTAACTCAAGTAACTCTTTATATAGTTCCTCAGCTTTCATTTTTATCCAGTGGTTTGAGTATCATGAAGAAAGCTATGGCTATATGTGATAGAAAGGACATTGGTTGTATTATTTTAAATATATCAACTATGTATCTTTGCTTGAATAAGTGCAAACTACCGTCAGATATAGTATGATTAACAGTATGAAGATTAAAATAATATAAATCTACATCATTTAGAATCAGATATATTTCAGGAATCGAAAATATATAAAACAAAACAATCGAAATAAACAGCCATCCTGTTTTTTTCAAATTCTTCAAATTCTTCAAAAATAGAATAGTAATGAAAAGAAAAGATAATATATAGAACAAATCTACATAGAAAGTAATATTGATATAAGTAGTTATAGTGTAATATAACTCATTCATATCTATGTTATTACGTAACACAAATTGATCTTTAATTTCAAATAAAGTATATCCGATGGAACTCCTTATAATTGAAGATCCAGTCCATAATAGTATACTTATTAAACTAAATGCTTTTATGTAATTCTTTTTTTGATTCATTCTATTCCTATTTAGAAAAGCAAATATATTGTTTTATAACTTATATTTGAAAATTAATTATAAACAGAAACAGAAAAATGATAGAAAACAAGGCACAATTCAGTGGGTTTGAGTTAAAATTAATTTTCAAATCTCAGAATGTAATCAATATTGAAGATGATTTAATTATTAAAGGTATCAGTATAGACACAAGACAAATAAGTGATGGAAACTTATTTGTACCATTGAAGGGTGAAAATATTGATGGAAATACTTTGATTAAAGATGCTTTTGAAAAAGGTGTGCTTGCTTCATTGATTGACAGAGAATATTACGAGAAGAATAAATCTGATTTTGAAAATCTTCCACTTATAATTGTAGAAGATACATTAAAAGGACTCGGGCTTCTTGCAAATTTCCATAGAAAAAGGTTTGATATACCTGTTGTTGCTATAGGCGGTTCGAATGGAAAAACCACTACAAAAGAAATACTTTCTCATATACTATCTGTAGACAATAAAGTATTAAAGACTTATAAAAATTACAACAATCAATTAGGTATACCATTAATGTTGTTATGCCTAGATGAGACTTATCAAGTAGCAATACTTGAAATAGGTACTAATGAACCTGGCGAGATTGCTTATTTATCTGAGTTATTAGAGCCAACACATGGTCTTATCACCAACATAGGTAAAGAACATCTAGAAAAATTAATTGATATAGTTGGTGTAGAAATGGAGGAAACATTCCTTTTTGGTCATTTAAGAAAATTCAATAAAATGTCTTTCATTAACTATGACGATAAAATATTAAGTAAATACGCTAACTTACTAGAAACTAAGTATGTATTTGGTCAAGATGAAGGAATGCATTTAACTTATAAAGTAATTCTTGATGAAAATTTGAATCCAACTCTTTCTATTAAGACGTACGATGAGAAGAATTTCGATGTTGAAATAAAAGGTATTGTAGGACATATACAAGCCTATAACGCAGCCGCTGCTATTGCAATAGCTATGGAACTCGGTGAAGAAACCGATATAATAAAGAAAGCATTAGCAGAATATGTCCCAGAATCTGGTAATGGTTATGGTAGGATGTTAGTCGAAATAATTGGACAGAATACAGTATTAAATGATTGTTATAATGCCAATCCAAATTCAGTTTCAGCAGCGCTAGACACATTAAACCTATATAGTAATTATAAGATAGCTGTATTAGGTGATATGCTTGAATTAGGAGATAATACTGTAGAAGAACATAAAGATATAATAGAGCTAGCTTCTATTATAGCAGATGAAGTTTACTTATATGGAAGTATCTATGGTGGACTAGAGCTAAAGAATAATTGTTCCCATTTTTCAGATAAAAATGATATTGTCAAAACTATATTGAAAAAAGATAAACCTACCACAATACTTGTAAAAGGTTCAAGAGGAATGAGATTAGAAGATGTTATAATTGGATTGAAATCAAGTTAATTGAGAAATAATTAGTTTGATATTATTAATTTTCCAGTTTTTATTATTATATTTGTTATCATTTCATTTAAGCAGCATATTAGATAGATGTTATATTTTCTATTAGAATGGATACATAAGACATTTGACCCACCTGGGTTTGGTGTATTCCAATTTATTACTTTCAGAGCAGCAGCGGCGGCTATAACGGCTATGATCATAAGTTTTTTCATAGGGCCTAAAATAATATCTAAATTAAAGAGCATGCAAATAGGAGAACAAGCCAAATCCGAATTAATGGATAAAGGACTTCACTTGAATAAGGCAGGCACTCCAACTATGGGTGGACTAATTGTTCTCTCTTCCCTATTAATACCAAGTATATTATGGGCTGACATGACTAATATGTTTGTTGTCATGGTGGTATTAGTAACAGCTTGGCTAGGGGTAGTAGGGTTTCTTGATGATTATTTAAAAGTAATAAAAAAACTACCTAAAGGCTTAGTAGGTAGATATAAAATATTAGGACAAGTAAGTATTGGGCTTATATTAGGCTCTACTATTTACTTTTTCCCAGAAATGTATTCTAAAGGATTTGCAGAAATAAACACTCTGACAACAGTGCCATTTGCTAAAGATTTGAATTTTGATTTTGGAATATTCTATATTCCTATGGTTATTTTTATAATCACAGCTACTTCTAATGCTGTGAATTTAACTGATGGATTGGATGGTCTCGCTATTGGAACAGTTAGTATAGTAGCGCTTACTTTAGCACTTTTATCATATTTTACCGGTAATACATTCTTCGCTAACTATCTGAATATAATGTTTATACAAGGTTCTGGTGAGCTAACTATATTTACTGCAGCTCTAATAGGTGCAGGTATTGGATTTCTTTGGTATAACTCTTACCCTGCTCAAGTATTTATGGGTGATACTGGTTCGCTTGCATTAGGTGGAGCAGTTGGTACTATGATAATCCTAATAAAGAAAGAATTTTTGCTTCCAATATTAGGTGGATTATTTTTTATAGAAGCAATGTCTGTAATAATCCAAGTAACTTATTTTAGATATACTAAAAATAAAACTGGTGTTGGAAAGAGAATATTCAAAATTGCACCTATTCATCACCACTTTGAGAAGACAGGAATACACGAATCGAAAATTGTTACTCGATTTTATATAGTTGGTATTATTTTGGCTATCATAACTATGGCAACATTCAAGGTAAGATAGTTAAATGAAATATATAAGTATTATAATATTATTATCATTAATTGCATGCTCCCCTGTCAGAAATAGATATATGACAAGGAGTCATAATAACAATATTAGCGATACATCTAATTTTAATACGAATAGAAACCATCAAGAAGAGTCCGCTTCAGCTGGTTATATAGATGATAAAGATACTGTTTATATCAAGTTACCTCCTATCTACATAAATGAAAGTTCTGAAAATATAAAAAGAAGTCTGAGTGTTGAGCTCGATTCTGCAATATATTTATTCAATAGTGGTAAATATGATGAAGCTTGTGATAAGTTTAGTCTACTCCAAGAAACTTTGAAAGAGAAAGATTCATTGTACCACGAAGCAGTGTTTTATAGCGCTGAATGCCTTATAGTGCATAATGAATATAAACTAGCTAATAGATTACTTAATGATATTATGAATAATGAGTTAAGTGCTAATCTAAAGCAAAGAGTACTATTGAGACAAGGTCATATACTTTGTGCATTAGGTGATGAAAGTACGGCTCAATGGTATTTTGATAAACTTAAATCCGATTTTCCTAAGTCTATTTACCTGAAACTGGCAGACTGTAGTACTCTAAAATGAATCATTAGATAAAGTTTCATTATGCTTTGGATACTCTTTTCTCATCTGATTAAAATTCTTATAATCGAAGTCATCTAAAATCCTTTTAAAATTAATACTAGTTTTAGAGAGTCGTATTTTACTCTCAAGTTTTTCGTACAAACTATAATAATCTAATGAACTTAATACACTTTTCTCATCTTTATTAATCTCATTTAGAATAAGAGATTTATCAATTCTTTTACCGATGTAAACTTCGAAAGATTGAAGCATATTCAATGTCCCTCTGAGCTTACCTTCAAACGAATGCCCTGCTATATGAGGTGTGGATAAAAATAAACTTGATGCAAAATCGGAATCTATATTTGGCTCGTTTTCCCAAACATCAAATATTAAATTATTTGGGTTATGATTTGCTATTTTTATCGCTTGCTCATCTATTACACCACCTCTAGCAGCATTTATTATAAGCGCATCTTTTTTTACCAAATCCATTTTATTCAAGTCAAGTAACTTATAGGTAGGGTGTTCACCATCTTTTACAAGTGGGGTGTGAAAAGTTATAATATCAGAATTTCTTAACACCTCTTCAATTCCACACAGTTTAGCCTTTATAGAGTTTGTATGGTCTATATAAGGGTCAGAAACTAATATCTGTTTACATTGCTGTTCAAATATCTTCCCTACTTTACTGCCTATATTACCGAATCCTACGATACCAAGAGTTAATTCTGAAATATCTTTCTGATTTTCCGTGCACCAAGATAAAACCGCTAAAGTAGTATATTCCGCAACTGAAATCGAATTAGAACCAGCAGCATTTGTCCACTTAATATTATTATTCTCTAAGAATTCTAAATCAAGATTATCTATTCCTGCTGTTGCAGTACCAATAAATCTAACATTAGAATCGCCTAACAGAAATACATCACAACTTGATGTAGATCTTACAAAAAGTATTTCAGCATTTGTTTCTTGAAGTAACTCTGGAGTTAGTTCTCCTCCATCAAAAGTAATGACGTTAAAATCAGTTCCAAGTGATTCTTTTAAAAGTACAATATTCGAGTCTATTACTATATTCATATAAAAATGGGGAGCTTAACTCCCCTTAATATTTTGTTATTGAATTGGAAAATAAATGTAGGTTATAAGCTTATCTTCAGGAGTATCAGAGGGGTCACTGATATAAACTTCCCAAGGGTTCTGAGTAATCTCAAGTCCCATTTGTGATATATATGCCAAAATAGCATCATAAGAGCTATTCAAATTAGCATAAGAACCCAAATGTTCAATTTTCATAGCTGTACCTTTATAAGTCTTTGACTCAAATACTTTAGCAGACAAATCCCCTTTTACATTTTGAATTGGAATACAGTTATCAAATTCATAAACATTCTCTTCCCATTTCGTAGTAACTGTGATAGGAGGGCCAGTCATTTCCATTCCATTAACTTGTATATTAGATACAAGTTGCCCATAAGATTTACCCATTTTATCAGCGAGATTCTGATCAGTAGGAGTAGTTGAAGTAGACATACATATAACAGTTTGTGATTCTACATTCTCAATTGAAATATTCTTACTAGTAACATCTAATTTATTTTTAATACTTTCAGATAGTTTCTTCAAACTTTCTAAACCTTTGACATATTCTTTTTCTATCATTGGTTCCATCATTAAGCATAGATATCCCCCAAAAATAGGAATATCAATTTCACTATTGAATCCCCAAGTCACCTTACACTTTCCTTTTTCTGCAGTCTCGAACTTATAATATGAAGTGGCAATTCCTTGATCTCCGAAATCTAAATCTGTTTCTATATAAGAGAAAGGTTCATCTTTAGTAATTGTCATAGACCCTGAACCTACTTGTTCATCTTTACTTTTCCAAGAGCGTTTAGCTCCAACACCTGCTATTGGTCCTTCATAAACTGTTTCCATAGTTGTATCCAGTTTTGACCATGGATCCCATTTGGGCATATTCATCAAATTAGTTATTTGACTATAAGGAACGTTTGCTGGAGTTTCAATTACAATCGACTTTTCTACCGACATTGTACTAGGTAAAAATAAACCTACTACTATTAGTAATCCTAATATAACAGCAATTGCAATTATAACAATTTTTAGAATTTTCATGGGGACACCCTTAGTTATTTTATAACACACACATTAGAATGTAAAATTAAGAAGAATTTTTGATAAATTATAAATGTAATTATAAATAATTAGCAAATAAATATGAGTTTATGATGTTTTCTGACTTATTTTTCATTTTTCTAGGTGGCGGTATTGGGTCTGTCTTAAGGTATTTAATTAGTATACTTGGGGAAAAGACCATATACTATTTTATAGACAAACCTCATCCACTTGGGACTTTCACAGTAAACATAGTAGGTAGTTTCGCAATTGGTTTATTATATGGCTATTTTCAAGAGAATATAAGTGTTAGTGAAACTTTAAAACTATTTTTATTCGTTGGGTTTCTAGGTGGATTTACTACTTTTTCGTCATTCTCTTTAGATACTTTTAAACTTGTCCAATCGGGTGAGATTATGATAGCTATTCTCTATATTATTTCGAGTATTGTTCTTGCTCTAGGATTTACTTATTTTGGAATTAAACTGACAAGTAATTTATAACATGAAATTATTCTCTAGACTCTCATTCTATCTTTTATTCTTAATTATTCCTTTATTACTAATTGCAAAGGAATCTCCATATTATGTTGGAGCAGAAGCAACTTATGGGTTATTGAATTATGATGCTAATTTTATAAAATTCGATGGTATAGAAAATTGTGGCTGTTATGAAACAGGTAGTGGAAACAGCCTAAAAGCTAGGATTTTTGCCGAGTATAGATTGTTAGATTTTCTAAATTTAGGTTTTCATGCTGGTTATCAAACAAAAAATGGATTACTAAACAATCCTGATACAGCCTATGCTAGAAATTTGAATACTGGAAACATTGAATTAGTTCAGACTAATAGAAAATTAGATGTCAAGTTCAATGCATTTGATATAGGATTGGATTTTAATATTCTTATTGATGATGAAGTATTTAATGGGCCTCTATATTTGAATTTATCACCAAGTCTACATCTTCAACAATCAGGAAGTTTCACCCAAACTGAAGTAATAGACCAACCCTCTGGTGCTGCTTTCAAAGTGGATGACAAAGTATTTTTTGAAAGAGTTAATGCTGCAGGTGATTTTACAACTTTGAATTCGAGTATTCTAAATCTATCAGCTTCACTCTATAATAACATGAAAATAGGTCCTAATCTTTATTTCATACAAAGATTAGGAGTCTCAAATGATATGGATATGCTATTAACCGATGCAGATATTAGTACATTTAACTTATTTGGTTCACTAGGTATCAAGTTTGCGTTTGATGAGCCAAAAGAATATATACCTCCGATTCCTCCTCAATTACCTATACAACCTCTTCCTATAGACCCTGAGCCTACTCCTATATTAACTTTAGATTCAAAATTTGATTATAACGATAGCTATATAGAAATTGGTGAGAAATTAGTTGCTTCACCCCCATTAGTTTTAGCAATTTTCTTTGATAAGAATTCAAGTGAAATAAGAAAAATATATCATTCTAATACTGACAAAAGTAATCCTATTGAAAATCATTATAATATTTTCGATGATTTGATAGAAATTCTAAATAAAAACCCACAATCAAACTTAGTATTACATGGTAGTACATCTGGTATTGATGAGAATAATAATCTTATTTTAGCAAAAGAAAGAGTATTGAATGTAAAATCAAAATTTATTTCTAAAGGCATTGCATCTAATAGGATTACAACAAATTATACTATTAATCCTAAGATTATTACAAATAATCAATATGAACAAGGGTTAGCTGAAAATAGAAGAGTAGAAATTGACTTAGTAAATGCTAATTCTGTAGAATTTGTAAAGAAAACAGAATATGAAAAATTATTTGGATTTATTGATTTCAAGACTGAATACGAGAACATAGCTGACAAAGTATATTTCAAAAACAATCTGATGCATACTGAACAAGAAATCAAATCTGGACATATTAATACTCAATTCGATAGAGACATGATTGCCAATAAGGGTGATTTCACTATCGAATCTGAGTTAAGTAGCGAAGAATTAACAAGAAGAGATACAGAGAATGTAGAATTAGACAAAATAAGAGTAGAAAACATAGAACTCAAAACAGATGAGTTTGAAGCATTATTAATGTTTGATTTTGCGAATTCCAATCTAACTGATGAAACCAAGATATTACTAAAGCAGCTAATAGAACTACTCCCAGAGGGAAAAACTATAGTCATAATAGGTAATACTGACGAGATTGGATTAGAAGAAGCTAATAAGAAGATAGCTGAAGAAAGAGCAGCAAATGCAATCAACTTCATTAAATCTAATACATCTAAAACATTTTATTTCGAGGAGCAAACAAATACCGATAAGAATGATGAATCTACACCACAGGGTAGGTATTTAAATAGAAGTATAATAATCAGAATAAAATAAAAAAAAGCAATAATTAATTATTATCGCTTTAGAATTTAATCTTTAACTTTTACATATGGATTAAGCATCGTCATTTAAATCGTCTAATGCTCTTTTACCACCAGCTTTCTCTACTATTATATCATCATAATAATCGGCAACACTAGCGACGGCATTAATAGAACTTTTCAAGTCAACTTCCGAAAAATCATTAGCTAATATAGAATGCTGAAAAGTAATAGTATCATCAAATAATAATCCAAAAGCACCAAATTTCAACTCAGAGTTTGCTCTAAGTAAGAAGTTTTTAAGATTATCATCTACTTTTGCATTTTTAACAACATGAGAAATCAAATCTATAACAACATGATCTTCAGTAATATTTTCAGCTTTTACTAATACTTGAGTTGATCCTTTATTTATGATAAAAGACTCTTCATCAAAATATGTTTCTTCTTTAAAATTAGCTTCAAAAAATGATTTCAATTTTACATTAGTATCTTTAAGTTTATTATTCATTGTTTCCTCTACTACTTATTTGAGCTTTCAATTTTTCAAGTACATCATCAATATCAGGATTTGATAAACTAGCAAATTCTTCTTCTAATGATTTATCTGAACTATTTAGTTCACCAAAAGCTTCAGCTTCAGCTTCCATTTGCTCAACTTTACTTTCCATTTTATCGAATTTGCTGAAAGCATCTGTTCCAGTTCCATTCATAGCTTGATTAAGTTGTTTTTCTGCTTTAGCTGCATTAGAACGAGCAATCAAAGTATTTTGTCTAGAGCGTGCTTCGTCCAATTTCTTTTTCAATTGATCTAATTGAGTTTTTAATCTCTCTGCTGTTGCTTTAGCTGTATCATAAGTTGGAAGCAAATCATTTACATTTTTCTGTGCAACTAGTTTCTTTTCAATAGCAGCTTTTGCTAAATCATCTCTACTAGCTACTATAGCTTGTTCTGCTTTTGCTTGCCAATCAGCAACTAGAGCTTGCTCTTTATCTAATCTTCTTTGCAATTGCTTTTCATTTGCAATAGATTGTGCAACTGATAAAGTTGCTTTATTAACAGATTCTTCCATTTCTAGAACCATCTGTTTTATCATTTTCTCAGGATCTTCTGCATTGTCTAACAAATCATTTATATTTGCTTTGATAACGTCAGACATTCTACTAAATATTCCCATATTTCTCTCTCTCTTTAAATAAGTAGTCAAAAAAATTAATTAGTTTGTATTAACTTACATAGTTAAACGTATAATATTTGAATTAGTTTTAAATTTTATTGGAGAAAGATATGAGTTTTGATATTGGCGGCATGATGGAAAAAATCCGTAACATGCAAACAGAAATGGAAGAAACAAAGAAGAGATTAAAGGAAATCAAAGTATCAGCCGAATCTGGTGGTGGCATGGTAAAAGTAAACATGACATGTGATACAAGATTGAAATCAATTGAAATAGATGATGCTTTACTAAAAGCAGATGACAAAGCAATGATGGAAGACCTGATAGTAGCTGCTACTAATAAGGCAATAGAAGAGGTAGAGAAAACAGTAGAACAAGAAATGGGTAAAATGAAAGACGGAATGCCGAATATACCAGGACTAAATTTAGGATTCTAATGAATAATGGTGTTGATAATATTGAGAGAATGGTTGATATTCTCTCTTCATTACCTACTATAGGTAAAAAAACAGCTCGAAGATTGACTTATTATATTCTGAAACAAGACCTAGAGTATGCTAATAATTTCTCTGCAACATTAATAGATTTAGTTGAGAAAGTACATCTTTGTGAAGTTTGTTATAACTTCACAGAAACTAAAGTATGCAAAATATGTGAATCTGAGAAAAGAGACAAAACTAAAATTTGTGTTGTAGAAGACCCTTCAGATGTTAGCTATATAGATAATACTAATGAGTTTTCAGGATTATATCACGTTCTCCACGGGGTAATAAATCCTCTGAATAATATAAACGCCCAAGATTTGAAAATAAGAGAACTTATTAATAGACTACAAGGTGTTGATGAGGTAATATTAGCACTTAACCCAAATGTAGAGAGTGATATAACAGCTCAGTATTTGGCTAATATAATAAAACCATTAGATATAAAAGTAACTAAACTAGCTAGTGGTATTCCACTAGGAACAAGTATCGAATTTTCTGATAATGCAACTATTAGTCGTGCTTTGGAGGGAAGAGTAATTATAAAGTGAAGTATTTACTAATCATAATGTTACCTTTACTAATAAACTCATGTGATTTATTCAGTACTCGAAATCCTGAGAAACCAGATACTGGTGGAACAGGATACATTCCTCCTACTTCTTATGATTTAGTAATTGAAAATTTAAAAAATTCAATAAAAGAAAGAAATCTGAATAATTATCAATTATGCTTTTCTGATTCTAGTTTTACAGGATTATCTGAATTCGTTTATATAGCTGACCCGCAAACTATGGCTCAGTTTCAGGGTTTATTTTCTGAATGGAATATTAAAAGTGAAGAAAAATACTTTACATCTATGGTCGCATCAATTCTTGATGAAACTAACCCGAATGTGAATTTTACAGACGTGGAGTATCAGAATTTTAATGATTCTATAGTTTTTACTGGTAATTATTATTTAAATATTGAGTTTGTTAATGATTTATCAGATAGAAATTATTCGGGTAGTACAAGAATTGTTTTGAAGAATAGTTCTACGGGTTTTTGGTATATTACTAGTTGGTACGATTTCCAGTCAGAAGATAAAACTTTATATTCATGGTCTTACTTAAAATCAAAATACTATTATTAGCAGTAATATTTATTACCGCTTGTAATCCTTTCGCACCTAGCAAATACACTGGTGAAGAGGGTAACTTAGTATTGGGTGACCAAAAAACTGTAGAAGGAGTATTCCAAAATTGGAGATATTCCTATATATTTGCTGATACATCTGTTTACAGTAACTTATTAGACAAAGACTTTACTTTCATTTACAGAAATTATGAGTTGGGTATAGATAATTCTTGGGGAAAAGATATAGATCTTCGTATTACAAGAACTCTTTTTGATTCTACTGAAAGTATTGATTTGATTTGGAACGAGATAATATTTGAGATTGGTGATTCTTTATCAAAAAATATACTAAGAAGCTTTAACCTTCAACTATCTTTCCGAGCTGATGATATAACTAGGATAAATGGTAGAGCTAATATACAGTTGGTAAGAAGCAATGTAGATGAAGTATGGAGAATTCTACAATGGAGAGACGAATCTAACTACTAGTTATAACTGGTATTTCTATACCAAATGTTGTACCTTTCCCAGGTAATGTGTCCTCTACCCAGATTTTTCCTTTATGATAATCTTCTATAATCCTTTTTGATAAGCTAAGACCTAAACCCCATCCTCTTTTCTTAGTAGTAAATCCCGGAACAAATATCTGTTTTTTTATTTTGTTAGTCATTCCCTTCCCATTATCTTTAACAAATATTACAACTTTCTTACCTGTTACTCTCATCGATACACGAATACGACCATTATCTTCTTCGATTGATTCAGCTGCGTTTTTAATCAGATTCTCCATTACCCAAGTAAATAAGTCTACATTCATCTCAACTACTACTTTCTCTTTGGGGAAATCTCTGATAATCTCAACTTTTCTACCTAAGTGGGGTAATCTCTTTTCTACATAATTACAAGCTGCATCAATTACATAAAAAATATGTTCATTTTCAAGTTCAGGCTTAGAACCAATTTTTGAAAATCTGTTAGCGATAGTTTTCATTCGGTTTACGTCATTATCCATTTCGGAAAGAGTTTCGCTTATTGCTCGTGGTTCGTCTATATTGAGCCGGAGTATTTCCATCCATGCTAATAGTGACGAGAGAGGGGTTCCTAGCTGATGGGCTGCCTCTTTGGACATACCTACCCAAACCTTCGATTCCTCGTTCCTACGGACACTACTGAAGATTATGTACCCTATAGTAAGCAATACTACAACGCCTATCACAGCTAAGAAAGGATACAACTGTAATGCTGTAACTAAGTCTGAATTGTTATAATAAATTTTAGATAATATTTTACCATTGTGATCTTTAATTACTATTGGCTCATATGTCATTGCCATATCGACAATCTTAGATTTTAAAAAATCTCTTTGATCAGGTAATGATTTAGTAGAATCAATTTCAATATTTCTAATATTATTTTGGAAAGGAAATAAAGGTTCATTCTTGTCATCAGTTAGAATCATAGGAAATGAAATATTAGGTAATATTTGGTCATTCAAAAGCAAAGAAAATTCAATACTTTCAAAGTTTGGGTCTTCTAAACTTTCTAGAATCTTGGAATATGATTTGATAAGATTGGTTTCTTTTTCAATTATATCCTGAACTACAATTTGTGTTTGAAATATAATGACTATAACTGTAAGTAAAGCAATAAAAATAAGTGCTAACTTAAATTGCCAACGTATAACGGGCATGATTGCTATCTTATGAAAATCTATTTTTTCAAGAAATTTCATTT
Source organism: Ignavibacteriota bacterium (assembly GCA_024636855.1). Taxonomy (GTDB): domain Bacteria; phylum Bacteroidota; class Ignavibacteria; order Kapaibacteriales; family UBA2268; genus PGYR01. The sequence goes on from JAGXGG010000100.1 coordinate 23,824, forward strand.
AACATAATCTGCTATATTATCTATTGTATCGAATGATAGCTGTTGTTGTTCACCGCTATGCATGTTTTTTAGAGTAAACATATTATCATTCATTTCTCTTTCAGCAAGTATAATCACATAATTCGCATTATATTTATTTGCATCTTTCATTTGTGATTTGAACGATTTTCTTTGAATATCAGAAACTACTTTGTAACCCTGATTTCTCAATAAGTTCGAGATTTCAAATGCTTTAGTTATATATTCTTCTTCGCCAGTAATAATGTAGAAGTCAATTAAACTGTCTTGATTATTTTTATTCAAAGTATCTATAATTAGCAATAGTCTTTCTACACCTAATGCAAAACCTACCGCAGGTGTAAATTTACCACCTAATTGTTCGAATAGACCATCGTATCTACCTCCACCACCAAATGAATCTTGTGAACCAAGTGCATTACTCTGAAATTCGAATACTGTGTGTGAATAATAATCAAGACCACGTACTAACTTTGAAGAAATATTATATTTTACACTTATAGATTCAAGTATATTCAATACTCTATCAAAGTGAGATCTACTCTCTTTATCCAATGAGTCAATAATCTGTGGTGCATCATTTGCAATTTCAATATCTTTTAAATCTTTTGAATCTAGTATTCTGAGTGGGTTTGAAGCTAATCTCCTTACAGAATCTTCTGATAAATCACTTTCGTATTTTGAAAAATAATTTACGAGATTATCTCTATATACATCTCTTGATATACTATTTCCAAGTGAATTTATATTTAACGTATAATCAACAATACCCAAATCAGTTATTAGAGAATGCGCTAAAAGTATAACTTCTGCATCACTTTCAGGATTAGGTGATGATAAACATTCTGCACCGAATTGATGGAACTGTCTAAATCTTCCTTTTTGTGGTCTTTCATATCGGAAGAAAGGACCATAGTACCAAAGTCGTTCTAGTTCTCCCCTATTCGCTATGCTATTTTGTATGCAGGCTCTTACCAATGCAGCTGTCATTTCAGGACGAAGTGTTATTGAGTTTTCGCCTCTATCCATGAAAGTGTACATTTCTTTGTTAACTATATCTGAAGTATCTCCTATACTTCTAGAGAAAACTTCTGTAGATTCGAATATAGGAGTTCTAATTTCAGCATAACCAAATCTAGAAGTTATTCTACGAATTGCTTCTTCTAAATTATGCCACTTATTAATTTCATTAGGCAATATATCATTGGTCCCTCTAGGAGATCTTATCATATTCTATCTTTCTATTTGTATTTTTCTAACTAATATTTGTGTTTGGGTCTGCAGCCTTATAAAGTATAATCCAGATGGCAGTTTATCTATGTTTAATTCTGAAGAGTATTTACCAATATTTTTATACCCAGAATCAATACTGAATAGCTTATTGCCTGTGTAATCAATAACATCTAATTCAATAATTCCATCTTCTAACAATTCATAATTTATATAGGTACTAGCTACCAATGGGTTGGGGCTTGGAGTTTCCAAATTGAATTTATTTGAAGCATCAAATAACCTTACTCCTCCTTCGGTACATAAATCTAAGAGTCTAAAGTTACCATCAGTTTCAAAAATTTTCAATTTTGCTTTACCAAGTACTTTCGCTCCATTTATATTCAACAATGAAGTAGAATCATTTCCTAGTGCAGTTCGAAAAGGTAATTCAGCAATTTCTATTTCATTTGCTTGTGTTCTATTTTCTTTAGATTCTGTAATAAACCAGTTATCTTGAGCATCCAATTCAACACGTACTGATCTAACCCCATCAACAATCTCATCTGACGAATATGAGAAATCAGGGAAAAGTAATGTAGAATTAAAGGATAAATCAAAAGTTATACCTCTGAATTCATCATTCTTAAGCTCTGATTTCAATTCTGTTATATTAATCTTAGCAATTACTCTATTATTAGATGAAGCCTCGATATCCGAAATACTAACTGTAGTAGTATCAAACACTGGAATAGAGCCACTACCAAATAGCGATATTCGAGTAGGAGAATTATTTCCACTATGAATAAAAACAATATCAGCATTAGATCTATCTATAAATTGAGGTGCAAATCGAGCTATAATACCTAATTCTTTTCCAGTCTTCAGTTCAGTAATTGGATTGTCTACAACTATAGAATAGTCATTACTTCTTGGAATATCAATATAAACAGAGTCAATAACCAAATCAATATTTGAGTTATTTCTTACTATAACGTCTACAATTCTATCTTTGAAATCACCGATATCTACTTTATCAAATACAATAGAGCCTTCTACTATTTCTAAATCTCGTTTAGTACAATTACCCTGAATTGGTATTACAACCTGATTACCGGGTATATCTAGAACTAATTCTGCTCTCCTAATACCCAAATCTGTTGGTTTGAACCTTACATCTAATGTTACAGAGTTATTAGTGCTCAATGTATCAACAATAGTATTTATCAATTTATTAGTAATTTCAAAATCATTAATGTTTGCTCCCCTAAGGAAAGCATTTCTAATTGGGAATTGGAAATTATTAAGGTTAATAAGTGCATCAGAGAATATAGTATCTTTATAATCACCCAAATAAGTATCACTGAAATTTAGACTATTCTTATCATATTTCAATTTTGTTATTGTAAACAAACAGTCAGAAGTATCCATTTGCAAATCACGCTCATCGAGATTCCATATTTTTGCTGTTTTATCCCAACTTGAAGTTATTACCCTTTGACCATCAAAATTAAAATTAGCAGTTCTCACAGAGTTAGTATGTTCTTTATATACATTAATACTATCTCCATCAGAGTTCCACATTATAGCAGTATAATCATCACCAGAAGTCAATATATACTCATTACCTCCAAAATTATTGAAAGAGCCAGAGTTTAGAGGTCTGTTCGATTGACTATTGTGCTTTAAAGTAAATAGTTTTGTATTAGTGTTGAAATCCCAAACTGTAATTTCTTTAGATAGAATATCAACTATTAATAATCTACTACCATCGCTATTAATTGCAAATTGACTTACCCAACCCGCTATTTTAAATTCTTTTACAAAATTATTTGTCGTAACCTCCCACACCTTTACACTTCCACCATTGCCCCCAGTTAGATAATAGTTACCCAAAGGATGGTAATCTGCAAACCAAAGAGGTTTAGTTCCATCTGGTGAAAATGAATGTAATTCATTGCCAGTTTCTACATCAAATATCTTACAAACTCCCGATTTATCAACCGAGATAATCTCTGTACCATTAGGATTGAAATTGACTGACCTGATTACATCATTATGGTTATCTACAACTTTTAGTGGGTTAGTTTCATCATTTGAATCCCATAATATTACACTAGTGTCATTACTAGCAGAAGCAATCTTCGAATCATCAGGACTAAAAGCTGCATAGTTTACTTCTTTAGTATGTTTTTCGAAGAGTCGCACAAGTTTACCAGTGTTAGTATTCCAAAGTCTAACACCTCCATCATCACAAGAAGTTATAGCTTTAGACCCATCTACATGATCAAAAAAAGCAGTATTAACTGCATCTGGATGAACTAAATTTAGAGTTCTACCAATATTATTCGGCCAAAGCTGGATACCTCTGACTAAGCAATCTTCACTTTCTAAATCTGGAACTGTCCATTCGTATTTTAAATCAGTTACGTTACTAGCTAATGTATCCCAGTTACTACCACTATCTGTAGAGTACTCCAATTGTATTACATCACTAGGTAAAAGTCCAGACCAAGTAATTTTGTATTTATCGCCAACTATTAATTTTTCATCACATTTATTTGGAGAAACTATTTCTATATTTTTCACAATAGGAGGAGTATTTGGAAATCCACCTGTTATTAATACTTCTTCATTTAGACATGCATCAGATGCGACTACTAATTTAGTGAAAACTATATTCGAGTCATTAGGGGCATATTCGACCCTGACTGTCCAATTGTTTCCGTTATTAAGAATCTGTGGTGAAGATATTTTACCAGAAAGAAATTTGAAAACACCATTTTTATCATCAGAGAAATATATACTATCAATATTAATATCTGAGTTGACAGCAGTTATAACTATATCAGCTTCTTTTTTACTTCCAGGAAGTACCGAACTAAATCCATAGTAAGAAGGTGCTAAAGCTAATCTAGGGACTAGTGTTGAACTAACTTCAAATTGAAATTCTTTGCTAGCTGAAATAGAAGGTATCGAAATATTAGAAACAATAGATGTATCGCAATCTATTGAACCAGTATAAGTTAAAGTACAAGGTTTATTTCCATTTATTAACTCTTTAACAGCTAAAGTTACTAGTTTTAGGTTTGATTTATTGACTTGTTCAAATAATATAAATCCTTCATTATTATCGATATAAGTCTTTACCTCTTTATCAGCTTTATTATCAAGGATTACTAAATATAAGTTTATACCATCTGATTTTAATTTATTCAAATTTTTAATATTTATAGAACTTCTTTTATCTGTATAAATAACTATATGTCTAGCATTTATTGGATTAGCCGTTTCAAATATAGAGTTTGATCCAACTGGCATAGAATAGAAAACTGAGTCTATTCTAGATTTATCAGAGCTTTTTAGCTTTAGTAATTCGTTATTAAAACTTGAAAATGACTGATTAAAATCAAAATTGAGATGATTCACTGTACTAAATGATGACAAAGCAAATTCAGAGTTTAAGGTATTTAGTTGCAAATAATTCGCCGCTGTTTTAACTGAATCGAAGTTAAAGCCACTATTATCAATGGCTAAATCTATAGAAACTATTACAGAATTTTCGTTTATATCTACGTTATTATCACAACTAATATTTTTATCAGTTATGCTGATATCATTATTAAGAATAACAATATCATTTGCATTCAAAGTAGAGTTCTGGTTTACGGCATTTTTAAATACATAATACTCTAATGTAACTTTCGGGTAGTTTGAATAGTCATAGTCGGTAACTAATAAACCCGTTTGTGAAAACATTTGAGTGTTAAATATTAGTATTGCTGCAAATACTAATGTGGTTAACTTTTTCATAAAACTATAATTTTTAAAGGATTTATCTGTAAAATTAAGACAATGTTTGAACAAAAACAATTAATTATATTAACTTTGGAGCTAGTCCAAATAAAAACTACGAAAAACAATGAAATTTAGAATTATTTGTGTATTAATATTAACATCATTTCTTGCATTGAATGCTCAAAATCAAAGCTTAGACGAGAATTTGATAACAGGAGATATGGAACAAACTAAAGATACTCTATGTCACTTTTATAACTTTTCTGTTGGTGATACTTTGGAATACAGAGTAGAATCGGGAGATTCTATAGTTGTAAATTGGGAAAGTTATTTAACGAAAGAGCGATTTGATTTGATAAGAATAGTATGCGAAAAAATAGATAAGAAGACAGGACATTTTTTCCTATCCTATGAAAATATAGAATACATCGGATATGAGTTCAAACCTCTTTACGAGAAAGTAGAAAGAGATAATCATCCTTGGTTAAAAAAGAAAGTTGTAATTGAAATAGATTCATTAGGTAGAAGATATTCATACCAATACACAGATACTACAACTAAAGGTTTAACTGCTGGAGGTCCTTTCCAAGGTTCATTAATACAACCCATAGGTATGAATTGTAGTGCAAAAGGTAATAGTGTAATTTTACAAAAAGATACCTCTTACCTAGCTGAAAATGGTTATCAAATACCTAAAGTTGTTATGACATATTTGATTGAGAATATGGGAGCAGTTGATACTTTGGATTACGAATGTACTAGAATTGATGCATCAACAACAGGAAATGGTGAAGTTTTTATAGAAAGTAAAGATGCTATATTCTATATGACAAGTGTAATTAATGGACATATAGAGAATTATATGAGCAACGAATTGCATATACCTATTTGGCTTTACTTTACTCAAGAACAGAACTTCAATATTGAATTAGGTAAGGGCAAGAAAACGAAAGGATTTCATTATACTTACTCTATTTATAATCTAGATAGATACGTAAGTGGTAAAGAAAATAAGAAAAAATAATAAAAAAAAGCAGTTATTAAATAACTGCTTAATATAAATCTATTTAATGAAAGGAATTAATCTTTACCAATTAGTTCCTTTTCTTTAGTAGCGAACACAGAATCAATCATACCAATATATTTATCAGTTAATTCTTGAGCTCCTACCTCACCATCTTTTTGTTGGTCTTCTGATATTTCACTTTCTTTTTCAGCAGCTCTTAATGACTCTATAGCCGAGCGACGAGAATTTCTTATTGCTATTCTACCATCTTCTGCATAATTCTTACATACTTTAACATATTCCAATCTTCTTTCCTCAGTAAGAGGTGGAACGGGAATTCTAAGTACATTTCCATCATTTTGAGGATTAAAACCTAAGTCAGCCAATTGTATCGCTTTTTCAATACTACTTAGTAAAGATGTATCGTAGGGTTGTATCATTATAGTACGCGCATCTGGAGTAGATATACCGGCAACTTGATTTAGTGGAGTATTTGTTCCATAAGCGATAACTTCGATGCCATCAACTAAAGTTGCACTCGCACCACCAGTTCTAATTTTTTCAATTTGAGCTTTCGAAAAATCGAAAGATTTTTTCATTTGCTCTTCAGTTTCTTTTAGTATTTCATTTATATCCATAATTTACTCCTTAGACTGATACGGTAGTACCAATTTTTTCGCCCATAACTAGTCTATACAAATTTCCAGTTTTATTCATATTTATAACTTTAATAGGTAGATTGTTTTCATTACAAAGGGTAATAGCTGTGTGATCCATTACTTTCAAATCTTTATTTAATACATCTTTGAAACTAATATTGTCGAACATCACTGCATCTTTATTCTTCTCAGGATCCGAATCGTAAACGCCATCCACTCTAGTCCCTTTTATAACTATTTCAGCTTTTACCTCGATTGCTCTAAGAACTGCAGCTGTATCTGTTGTAAAATAAGGGTTACCAGTACCAGCACCAAAAAGAACTACTCGTCCTTTTTCAAGGTGTCTAATAGCTCGACGCTGAATATACGGCTCTGCAATTTGTTCCATTTTAATTGCTGTCTGCAATCTAGTAGGAACACCATGCTTTTCTAGTACATTTTGGAAAGCCATACAGTTAATTACTGTAGCAAGCATCCCCATATAGTCACCAGAAACTTTATCAATTCCGTGTGCTGATGCTTGTATACCTCGGAAAATATTGCCCCCGCCTATAACTATACCTATCTCTACACCAAGTTCATGTATTTGTACAATCTCCTTGACGAATTTAGTGAGAATCTCTGGGCTGATACCGTAACCAGTATCGCCCATGAGCGATTCTCCACTAACTTTTAAGAATATTCTTTTATAGACTGGTTTCAATTATTAACCACCGATAGAATATCTAATAAACTGATTGATTTTAACATCTTCACCAGCTTTTTCAGAAATTTGTTTTAAAACATCGGTAATAGTCATATTACCATCTTTCACGTACTGTTGTTCAACAAGACAATTTTCTTTGAAGAATTTGTTGATTCTACCTTCAGCTACTCTTTCAGCTATATCAGCAGGTTTACCTTCTTCTTGAGCTTGTTGTTTGTATAATTCTTTTTCTTTATCTAAAATTTCTTGAGTTACAGTAGATCTATCTAAGAAAGAAGGATTCATAGCAGCAACTTGCATAGCTATATCTCTAACCAATGCTCTTGATTCTTCATTGATTTTAGAAGAACTCACTTCTACAATAACACCTAATTTACTACCACCATGGATATAATCCACAAGATAACCAGAAGTTTCTAAGTTTTCAAACTTGCTTACGTCAATTTTTTCACTGAACTTAGCTAGTATTTCATTATATCTGTCTTCTACTTTATTGCCATTAATATCTGTAGCTAATAATTCTTCTTTCGTGCTAGGAGATTTATCAAAGACTACTGATGCTATTGTTCCAACGAAATCTACAAACTCTTCGTTTCTAGCAACAAAGTCAGTTTCGCATGTTACTTGTGCAATAGAAGCTTTCTGGCCATTTTCAGATACTTTAGTAGCTACTACACCTTCGTTAGTATCTCTATCAGCTCTCTTTTCAGCTGAAGCTGCACCTCTTTTACGAAGTTCATCTACTGCTGCAGCCATGTCACCATTTGCTTCTTCTAATGCTTTTTTACAGTCCGCCATTCCAGCGCCTGTTTTGTCTCTTAATTCTTTTACTTGTTGTGCTGTTATGTTTGCCATTTCTTTTTTATATTTTATAGTTTCTAAAATTCAATATTTATAAAAAGAGCATCCTTATGAAAGATGCTCTAGTTTTGTTTATTTCTTATTCAGCTGAGTCTTGTTTTACTTCAGCTTCGCCAGAGACCTCTGCGACTTCCGATTTCTTTTTAGGTTTATCTGAAGCAACATCTTTCTTTCTTTCTCTAAGCTTTCTCTTAACTTTAGTTTGATCTTCACCCGAATCTTCATTCTCTTTGTTAATTCTTTCTGATTCAGCTTCCATTTCTGCACGTTTAGTTTTGGCAACAGTATAGCCTTCTACTAATGCGTCAGTGATAACTCCTAAAATCAATTCGATTGTATTTCTAGAATCATCATTCGCTGGAATAGGGAAATCAACTTCATGTGGGTTAGAGTTTGTATCTACGATTGCTATAACAGGAATATTCAAGTTATGAGCTTCTTTGATAGCTAAGTGTTCTTTTTTAGTATCTACTATGAAAATTGCACCCGGTAAACGAGTCATATTTTCTATACCACCGAAGATTCTTCTTAGTTTCTCTCTTTCTCTATCGAAAAGTAATCTTTCTTTCTTAGTAATCTTTTCGTAAGTACCATCAATTGACATTTTGTCGATTGAAGTTAATCTTTTGATAGATTTTCTAATAGTAGCAAAGTTAGTTAACATACCACCTAACCATCTTTCAGAAACATAGTTTACATCAGCTTTCTTAGCAGCTTCTTGAAGTAAATCTTTTGCTTGGCTTTTAGTACCAACAAAAAGTATATTTCTACCACCAAGAGCTATCTCGTAAGCAGCATCTCTAGCAAGAGTAAGTAATATTTGGGTTTTACGAAGATCGATAATGTGGATCCCATTTCTTTCATTGAAGATAAAATCTTCCATGGCAGGATTCCAACGTCTGGTCAAGTGACCAAAATGAGCACCAGCTTTAAGTAGCTGCTCTATTTCTACATAGTGTTTCATGTATTTCCTTATATTTTGTGTGTTTTAACTACTGCTAGAAAGATCTTGGTACATATTATATATATGCAACACACAGTACTTTCCAGCATGATTGATAAATAATTCTTCTTAACGTTTCGAGAATTGGAATTTCTTTCTTGCTTTTTTGCGACCGTATTTCTTACGTTCAACCATTCTAGAATCTCTAGTAAGCAAGTCCGCATCTTTCAACTGCTGTTTCAATTCAGGATCCATTTCGATAATGGCACGAGCTAATCCAAGTTGGATAGCACCCGTTTGACCTGTCAATCCACCACCTTTTACATTGGCAACTATATTATACTGACCGTTTAGTGCAGTAACTACCAATGGTTTTAGGATTTTTTCTTTGTTACTTTGGAGGTCAATAAACTGATCAACATCTTTGTCATTTATAACAAACTCACCTTTACCAGGTGTGATTCTTACAGATGCAACAGATGTCTTTCTTCGACCTGTTCCCCAAAATTGTTTCATTCTAACTCCGATGTTATCTTATATTTCTAATTTTTTTGGCATTTGTGCTGCATGAGGGTGTTCTGTTCCTACATAAACTTTTAACTTTTTAGACATTTTACGTCCAAGTTTAGTTTTAGGAAGCATACCTTTGACAGCTCTTTCCAGAATTCGTTCTGGATGTTTTTCTCTTACTACCTTAACAGGAGTAAAAGTTTCACTACCGTGGTACCCAGTATGTTTGAAGTAAGTTTTCTTATCTTCTCTTTTACCAGTGAACACAACTTTTTCAGCGTTAATTACTACTACACAGTCACCATCATCAATATGAGGAGTAAAGCTAGGCTTATGCTTACCTCTAATCAATGTTGCTATCTTTGTAGCTACTCTGCCAACAGTTTGGCCCGATGCGTCAACTATCCACCATTCGGTGTTGACGTCTTCTTTTCTAAGCGATTTGGTAAATTGTCCAGTACTCAATTTACATCTCCAAAATATTTCGTTTTAATTATAGCTTACAAAATTAAAAGATTTATAAGAATATATCAAATTATTTGAATTATAATCTGAACTTTTTTTCTAATTCACTATATGAAATAGTAAATGAAGTCAATTTGCCAGTAGGACTATGATAAGGATTTTGGCAATTAAACAAGTCCAAATATAGCTTTTTTAATTCAATTTTAGTCTTATTTTCTGCAGTATTTAAGTTAATACTTATTGCAATAATCTTAGCAATAAACTCATGTAGCTCTTCCCTATCAGTGTATTCAGAGTCTATTAGATTATTTGATATTCTTTCAATTATTGATTTGATATTACCATTTTGTATTATTTCTGGTACTGAACTAATTGTTACAGTTTCAGACTCAAACTCCAAAATAAAACCAAAATCTTTTAAATTTTCTGATTGTGACTTTAATGCAGATATTTGCTTTTTTTCTAATTTTAATTCATCTGGAAACAATAAATCTTGACTTTTTGTCAATCTATTATTGAAAGCATTCAATAAATACTCATAATAAATTCGTTGAAGTGCCCTTCTTTTATAAATTACTAGTAGATGTTCTTGCTCTTTTACTATTATAAATCTATCATCTATTAATAAGAATTCAAAAGATTGCTCCTCATTAGAAGAAAAAATAGAACTCAAATTTGGATTAATTTCATTCGAAAATTCATTATTGCTAAATTTTCTAAAAGATTTATCAGTGAAATTATTTGAGAATTGACCAAATTTCTGTTCATTTCTTTCTATTATTTCACCTGTATTCCTATTAACTATGATAGATTCATTGTCACTATTTCTTTCTATTTGAAAAGGGGAATAATTCAATTCTGAATCTATTTTGAATTCAGGTATGAGATTAACTTCTCTAAGCGTACTCATTATTGCATTTTTAACTACATTATATACTAATCTATCATTTTCGAACTTAACTTCATGTTTTTGAGGATGAACGTTTACATCAATATTATTATGATCCAACTCTAAGAATAGAACATAAAATGGGTATTTCTTCTCTTCTAATAGCTCTTCGTAGCAAGACATAATAGCATGATTAAGGTATCTATTCTTTATAGTTCTTTCATTTAGGAATAAGTATTGATTTGATGAGTTTTGTTTTGCTAAAAATGGCTTTCCTATAAATCCGCTTATTTTTATACCTTCTTCTTCATAGTTTAGAGGAATTATCAAATCTTTGACAGCTCTTCCCAAGGTTGCAATAACTCGCGTTTCTAAGTCTGAAGCATTCAAATCGAAAATAAGATTATCATCATCATAAAAAGTAAACCTAATACTAGGGAATGAGAGTGCGAATCTAATCATCGTTTCAGATATAGCTTTGAATTCACTCATATTACTTTTGAGAAATTTACGCCTTGCTGGTACATTGTAAAACAAGTTTTTTACTAATATCTGAGTACCTATATTACTATTGACTTCTTCGATCAATGAAGGTTTATTGGGCTCAGATACTAACTTGTAGCCCAAATTATCATTCTCAGAGCGAGTTATGATTTCAACATGAGCAACTGAAGTAATAGATGCCAGAGCTTCACCACGGAAACCTAAAGATTTGATTGCTTCTAAGTCTTTTTGTGATTCTATTTTACTTGTAGCATGCCTTCTAATACTCAATTCAAGATTATCTTTGCTCATACCGCATCCATTATCTATAATATGGATTAGACTCTTGCCAGCGTTACGAACAACTACTGCAATCTCTGTGGCGCCAGAATCAATAGAATTTTCTACTAATTCTTTTACAACTGATTCGGGTCTTTGAACTACTTCGCCAGCGGCTATTTGGTTAGCAATAAAATCTGGGAGAATTTTTATGATATTTTCATTTCTTTTAATCATATTCCAAAATTAATGGAATTATAACTGAAAATGAAACTGTGTGGTAAGAAGTTGATAAATAAAAATAGTCCCAATCTATGATTAGGACTATTATTTATCTTATTTTCTGGAGTTAAGTTTGGAACCGAAGACTTCTATTGCCTTAAACAATGCGGAAAAAACAGTTGTTGCTTTATCTATAGGAGGAGCTATTCTATTATAAGAACGATTTATTAATTTCTCATAAGGTTCAATGGATTGTTGTACTTTGGTAGCACTATCATTCACATTATCTATAAGAATATTAGTTTTTTCACTTGTAAGCTTCCAATGATTTAGCTGTTCTAATGATTTTACTTTCAATTCTGATAAATCTCTTCGTGCTTCTGATAATTCTTCTAATGTTACCATAAGACGTGTCTTCATAACTATAACATTATCGGTGATTTTATCTATATTCTTCGTCACATTATTGATTTCCTTCGTCGTCTTAGATAAAAAGAAAATAACATAGACAACAAGTATCGTGATTGATGTTAAAGCTATAATAGCAACTATTTTTAGTACTTCATCCATAGGTATAACTACATTTTATTGATTTTAATTCTGTGCTTCATTTATTTCTTTTTTGAAAGTCTCTACACCAGCTTTAGTAGCGGTCCTTACATCTTCAATTTTATGCTGAACTGATTCTTTAGCTGTTCCAGCCTTTGTTTTAGCCTCATTCAATACACTTTCTGCAGCATAAAGCAATTCATTAGCTTGTTTTTTAGCTGAATCAATGATGTTTTGAGCTTTTACTCTACCTTCATTAACAGTAGTTGAAACTTGGTGTCCAACTTTTTGTTCAGTTTCTACCCACTTATTATTAGCTTTGCTATATATTTCATTTGATTTAGTTGAAATATCTTCACGCAATTCTTTGCCTGATTTAGGTGCAGTCAGTAGAGCTACAGCAGCACCAACTGCTCCACCTACTATTGCTCCTAATAAAAAACCTTTTGTATAATCTTGTCCGTTTGACATAATGACTCCTACCAATTTTCGTTTAATGTATTTAATTTATCATGTGTTCTAAGTATTATTTCTGCAAGTTCCCTAACAGCCCCGTTACCTGCCCTAGCTTGGCAGACATAGTCTGCAATATGTTTGATTGCATCGACTGCATCAGCTGGACAAGCAGAAAAACCTACTAAATCCATAGCGTGCAAATCATTTACATCATCACCCATAAATGCTATTTCTTTCATTTCTAATTCCATCTCTTCGGCTAATAATTTGACAGCATCCGTTTTGTTATGACAACCTAAAATAGTTGCATCTACTCCTAATTTATTAGCTCTTGCAGCAGCAATAGGAGAATCTTCACTTGTCATTATAGCAATTTTAAATCCTGCTTTTTTCAATAAGACTATACCCATACCATCTTTGACATGGAATTTTCTCATCACATCACCTTCTGCTGTATAGTACATTCCCCCATCGGTCATTGTACCATCTAAGTCAAATATTATTAACTTTACGTGTTCCAATTTATTTAATCCTGTTTATTTTAATATTCTATTTGCCTAACTTTACAAAAATAATAAAAGGTAATTTTTGAAAAACTATATCGCTATTAAATTATACGTTCCCGAGGAACACCAAGATACATATATTGCATTAATTTCTGACTTAGAGTTTACGGGAATAGAACAAGTTAATGATGAACTTACAATCAATTTCCTTGCCAACTACTATAACGAATTAATAAATAATGAATTGTTTGAAGCTAGTAGAATTCTAGGATTTGAAACTAAATTAATATCTGAATCTCCAATTGTAGAAAAGAATTGGAATGAAGATTGGGAAAAAACTTTAGAACCGGTTATAATCAATGATGACTTAGTAATAAGTCCTACCAGCAAAGCTGATAATCTATCACATTACAAGTACTTAATTAAAATTAACCCACAAATGTCATTCGGTACTGGCTATCATGCGACTACACGACTTGCATCATCTCTGCTAATTAAAACGGTAAATAAAGATGACAAATGGGTAGATGCAGGGACAGGGACTGGTGTTTTAGCGATATTAGCTTCTAAACTAGGAGCAAAATCTGTTTATGCTTTCGATATAGATGAATGGTCCGTTAGAAACACTATCGAGAACATAGAATTAAATAGTGTAAAAAACATTACAGTTTCACAAAGTGATCTGAATACTTTACAATTAGAAGAGTATGATGGTATAGTGGCAAATATATTCGCAAATATTCTAATAGATAATATGAGCAAATTTGCATCATCTATTAAGCAAGAAGGAATACTTATATGTACAGGTATTCTAAAGTATGATAAACTAAAAGTATTAGAATCAGCAGAACAATACGGTTTTGAATTACTAGAAGAGTTAGCTGAAGATGAATGGGTTGCTTATAAATTTAGGAAGAGTGTATGATTTGTGCTTCTATTGATATAGGTACCAATACTCTACTATTATTAATTACAGAAGTTATAGATGGTAAAATTATTAAAGTCTTAGCTGATGAACATCAAATAGCGCGTTTAGGTGAGGGACTTAATAAAACTGGATTAATATCTGATAATGCTGTTATCCGTGCTACTAGAATACTACATGACTATAAGAATATTATGGAAGAATATAATGTCAAATTAGTCAGAGCCTCTGCTACTAGTGCTATGCGTGATGCTAATAATAGTGGTGAAGTTCGCAAGTTATTCGAAACTATACTCAATTCATCTATAGAAATAATAGCTGGAATAGATGAAGCACGAATAAGCTATCTTGGAACTATTGAAGAATTTAGTGATAATCTGGATATTGTTCTAGATATTGGTGGTGGTAGTACAGAGATAATAGTAGGTAAAAATGGCACTATCACTTATTCTAAGTCACTACAAATAGGTGCAGTTCGCATCACTGAAAGTTTTTTCCCGGATTTTGAATCTAAAAAAGAGAATTTAGAATCAGCTAGAGAACATATTATTAATATGTTTGGAGAATTAGATTTAGTTGAAACCAAAGGCAATCTAATCGCTGTCGCTGGCACTCCTACTACTATTGCTGCAATAGATCTTAAACTTCCCCAATTTAATGCACATCTTATACATAATCATAGAATAGGTATAAGAAGACTAGAGGAAATTGTTGATATTTTTGTTAAAAGGACGAGTAAAGAATTAGTAGAAGAATATAATGTTCATCCCAATAGAGCAGACGTTATACTAGGAGGCTCATTAATCCTTTTAGAATTCCTTAAATACACTGGTAAAACAGACTTATTAGTTTCTTGTAGAGGACTTCGTTTTGGACTTATATTAGATATGTTTAAAAAATAATTGAATTTCTTAAAATATAAAGTTAATTTTGTGATTATTTTAATTACCAATATCGGAGATGATATGCGTTCAATACTATTAGGTCTAATCGCCATTACTATACTTGGATTAACTTCTTGTCAAGAAAGTGGGAATAAAACTCCTGAATTTTATAAAGATACTGTTACTTTTGATTTGCTATCAGATATGAAAAGCTTATTAGATGAGAATGCTGATAAAATTACAATTGAAGATGTAAACAATTTGAATGGAGCTATTAGATACTACTCTCCAATAAAAGATTCATTAATTGGTAAAACTGTCGGTGAATTAATTGAAGGACAAAAGCAAAGAACTTTGAGTACTAATATCAATTTGACTCAAGCAACTGCATTCAGTACTCTTTTCACTCAATCTCTAAAATTCAACATAAGTGAATTCCAAAAGATTGAACAAGAAAACGGTCAACCACTTAATGTACCTACTTATCAGTTCCAAAATATATCTGGTAAAAGCATTGTTAAATTATCTGGTGTTGTTGATTACTATAATGGTGAGCAACTTATCAAGAGGTTTACTATCGAAATCGATAAGGAAATCCCTGCTGATAAGACTTTAAACCAACCTTACCCTTACAATCACGATGCTGCAAATCAAAGAGATGTATTCGTAAGAAACAACTTCGACAAATTGAGAAAAGTATGGATTCCTACAATGATAGAATTTGCTGATGGTAAAATCTACAAAAGAAATCCTGACAAAAAAGGTGAAAATCAATTAGATAAAGATGCTAAATAATACTTAGCTCTTACTAAAAACAAAAAAGACGGTCGATGACCGTCTTTTTTTTTGCATTTTCTAATTTAATATTTTAGGAATCAATACCAAGAGCAGTATTCACAACATAAGCTTGTTCGTGGTTATGAATTTTATATGAACCAGTTGCTGTAGATGCAGCAGTATGGCGACCAGCATACTCTATTTTCTTATGATCATCTATCAACTGAAGTAATTCAGTTAACATATAACCCCATGCACCTTGATTCTTAGGCTCTTCTTGAGCCCAAATAATCTTAGTTGCTTTATTATATTTTTTGATTACATTTTCTAGCTTATTGATGTTCATAGGATAAAGTTGCTCTATTCTGACTAAAGCAATATCATCTATATTTTCGTCCATACGCTTTTGTAGTAAGTCATAATAAAGCTTACCTGTACAAAGTACTAATCTTTTTACATTTTCAGCTTTGATATTAGTATCAGTTTCATCAATTATATGTTGGAACTCACCACTGATGAAATCAGATGTTTGTGAAACAGCTAAATGATGTCTTAACATACTCTTAGGACTTACAACTATCATCGGAAGTTTATGCGTTAATTTAGCATGTCTCCTAATAGCATGAAAATAGTTAGCAGGTGTAGTAAAATTACAAACTATCATGTTTTCTTCAGCACATAACTGTAAGAATCTTTCTAATCTAGCAGAAGAATGCTCTGGCCCTTGACCATCATGCCCATGAGGTAACAACAAAATAAGATTACTTGTTTGTCCCCACTTCACATCTCCACAAGAAATAAATTGATCTATAACTGGTTGTGCCATATTCACGAAATCACCAAATTGTGCTTCCCAAATAGTAATAGTCTTTTTAGCGCTAACGCTATATCCATAATCATAACCAACAACCGCAAGTTCTGAAAGTGGACTATCATATATTTGTATTTCTGCTTGATTAGAATCAATATTATTCAGTGGTATAAATGCTTCTTCAGTTTCAGAATCTATTAGCACAGCATGACGTTGACTAAAAGTACCCCTTCTAACATCTTCACCTGAGAATCTAATTCCAATATTATCTAATAAGACAGCACCTAGAGCAAGGGTCTCAGCAGAAGCCCAGTCAAATGATGGTTTTTCATCATCTACCATACTTCTACGTTTTTGTAATCCATTTATAACTTTAGGATTTACATTAAATCCTTCGGGTACTTCAGTAGTATGCTCTATTATTCTTTCGATATCATCTTTAGAAATAGTAGTTTCAAAATTTCTAATAGATTGACCAAATTTCTCTTCAAATGTAATTTTTTGAGATTTTGGTTTTTCTTTTCTCTCATCAAAGGCTTTTTCTAATTCGTTAGTATACGAACTGTTTAATTCATCCACTTCTTCTTTTGTTAAAATACCCGTAGAAACTAATTCTTCTTCATATATTTCTCGAGTAGATTTCATAGATCTAATTTTCTTGTACATCAGAGGTTGAGTATAACTAGGTTCATCTCCTTCATTATGACCATATTTTCTGAAACAAAGCATATCTATAATCACATCTTCATTATATTTATTTCTATAATTAAGTGCAAAAATTGCAGCTTGTGCAACAGCCTCTGGATCATCACCATTAACGTGTAAGATTGGCACTTGTAACATCTTAGCAACGTCAGTTGCGTAGTAAGTTGAACGAGCATCTTCTACAGATGTAGTAAAACCAATTTGATTATTTACGATTATATGAATCGTACCACCATTTGAATATCCCTCTAGTCTAGCTAAATTCAATACTTCTTGGCTTATACCTTGACCAGCAAAGGCAGCATCACCATGTACTAGAATTGGTAGTACTTTGGAATAGTCTCCTTCATAATTCTCATCAACTAATGATCTACAAAAACCTAAAACAACTGGATTTACAACTTCCAAATGACTGGGGTTTGGCATTAGATGAACAGCCATTTTATTATTTTTCAATGAAGTGTATTCGTTCATTTGACCCAAGTGATATTTAACATCTCCTGAACCATGATAATCCTGAGGACTTATATCTCCATCAAATTCATTAAATATGGCTTTGAAACTTTTCCCAGCATTATTCACCAATACATTTAGTCTTCCTCTATGAGCCATTCCTAATACTGCTTGCTCTGTATAAGAGTTAGCTGAGTCTTGTAACAATTGATCTATCATTACTATCAGGGATTCTGCACCTTCTAAACTGAATCGCTTTTGTCCGATGAATTTTTTATGTAGAAAATCTTCAAAAGTCTCTGCATGAATTAATTTTCTAAGTATATTCTTTCTTTCTTCTTTTTCAAATTTTAAACTATTTCTCGAAGATTCTAGAGTGTTTTTTATCCAATTCTTTTTGATAAGATCTTGGATATACATAAACTCGATACCAATAGTACCACAATAAGTATCACGCATCAACTCTAAAATTTCTCTTAGAGTCATTTGTTCTTTATCCCAAGAATCAACAGATGGGAAGCTTCTATCCAAATCCCAAATATTTAAACCATAGTAAGACATATCCAATTCAGGATACGAATAACTAGACATACCAAATGGGTTTGTATTTGCCAATAAATGTCCCCTTACTCTATATGAGTTAATAAGTGACATGACGTGAGTACTTTTCTCTTGTCTGTGATTCATTTCAGATTTTCTGAAATCTGAACTATCTATTTCCCATTTAACAGGACTAAAAGGAATACGAAGACTTGCAAATATTTGATCATAGAATCTATAGTCTCCCAATAATAATTGGTGCATATATCTTAGAAATTCTGCTGATTCAGCACCTTGTATTATTCTATGGTCATAAGTATTAGTTATGCTCACAACTTTCGAAATAGCTAATTCAGTTAGTTTATCTGGTTGTACTGCAGAAAATTCGGCTGGAAAATCAATTGATCCAGAAGCTATGATCATACCTTGACCATTCATCAATCTAGGTATAGACATAATAGTCCCCATCATACCTGGATTAGTTAATGATACTGTAGTACCTTCTAATTCATCTAATGTAATTTTACTATTTTTAGCTCTATTTATCAATTCTGATAATTTCTCTATAAATTCAGAGAAATTCATATTTCCAGCATCTTTCAGATTAGGTACAAGTAATAATCTATCGCCATTTTTCTTTTCAACATCAACAGCAACGCCTATATTTATCTCGTTGTTTATCTGTCTATAATACTTGCCATCTTTTTTGACAAAACTATCGTTCAATGCTGGATATTGTTTTAATGTTCTTACTATTGCCCATAGTAGAAGATGCGAAAATGATATTTTTGATCTTCTTTGTCTTATCAAATACTTATTTATAATTCTTCTGTTTTCATCTAATGGTTTAACAGGAATTGACCTAACAGAAGTAGCAGTAGGAACAGTTAAACTTTCCTCCATATTCTCTGCTATTTTAGTTGGAATATTAGGTAATTCAGTTAATTTGTCTAGGTCTATTCTGTCAGCATGTGGAGTGCTATCAGCTACTACATGAGAAACATGTACTGTCTCTCCTCTACCGTTTATTGGCATTGTAACAATGGATTTACCATTTGCTTTAGAAAAATAATCTCTCCATTCTGCACTTACAGAACTAGGATCTTTTAAAAAGTCGTAGTACAACTCTTCTTCGAAGGCTTGGTTTAAGTCAATCACTTTATCAACTTTATAATTGTTAAAAATTATTTATCAAATTAAAAAATCACGACGCTTTACATAACTGTAAATTGTAGTTATTTAGTTCTCAAAATTATCGAAAAGTTCGATAACTTCAGTGTTTTTGGAAACATTTAGTATATCATCAAAAAAACTTCTATTATTTAATATTTTTGATATTCTACTTAATGCTTTTATATGTAATCCTAATTCTTCACAATTGCTAAGAATTAGAAATACTATCGAAACTTTTTTTCCATCTAAAGAATCAAAATTAACCGGTTTGCTAAGGGTTATCATAGCAGCTGTAAGTTCCTTTATGTCTTCAGACTTTGTATGAGGTATAGCAATATTGTTGCCAATTCCTGTCGACATGAGATTTTCTCGTGCAAATACTTCTTCTAATACCTTGGAAGTATTGGTAATGTTATCCGATTTGGCTGCTAAATCTACTAATGCTTCTATTATTTCGTCTTTATTACTTAACTCAGAATCGAGAATAATACATTTCTCACTGAGTATTTCAGAGATTTTTTTCATACTGTCATTTTTTTTTTACAATTTATCCAATCTTATAGAGCAACTCAAATAATACTGTTAGATTTGTATAAATAATTAATCAAACGGAAAAGATATGAAAGTTTTGGTAACTGGTGCGACTGGGTTTATTGGGAGTCATATAGCCGACCAAATGAAAGAAAAGGGTGCCGATGTTATTTGCATCGTTCGTAATTCTAGTAATTTAAGGTGGGTAGAGAACAAAGGATACGAACTTGTTGAAGCTTCTCTTTCTGATTTAGATGCACTAAAAAAGGTAGTAAAAGATGTAGATGTTATTTTCCACTCTGCTGGACTCACTGCTGCTAAGAGTATGGAAGATTTTGTTCGTGCAAATCTAACTGGTACTAAGAATTTATTTGAAGCAGCAAAATATGCAGCTCCAAATCTTCAAAGATTCTTGCATGTATCGAGTCAAACAGCTGTAGGACCCTCTAAGTCCCTCGAAGACATCTCAACAGAAGATCAATTACATAACCCTCTAACTTCATATGGAAAGAGTAAGAAAATGACTGAGGATTATTTAAATGAGAATCATAATATCCTACCTATTACTATTGTTAGACCACCTGCAGTTTATGGACCTAGAGATACAGCTACTCTCCCAATGTTCCAAGCAGCACAGAAAGGTATAGGTACATTAATCGGATTTGATGATAAATATGTAAGTTTAGTTAGTTCTATGGATTTATCTAGAGGAATAATAGAAGCTGCATTATCTAATAATACTGTAGGCGAATCTTATTTTATTGCTTCAGAGATGTACTATAATTGGACTGAAATAATAAATGCTATGGGTACGGCGGCAGGTAGAGAAAAAATAATGAAAATACGTATACCACATCCTATAGTTAAAGTTATGGGAAATGTTAATGGTATGATTGGCAAAATCACTGGAAAACCTCCAGTTTTTGATTCTGAGAAGAGTATTGATTTTATTCAGAAATACTGGATTTGTTCCGTAGATAAAGCTAAAAAGGATTTCGGTTATGAACAAAAATATAGTTTAGAGGAAGGGTTCAATATTACTTTTGAATGGTATAAGCGTAATGGATGGATTAAATAAATGTTCTTTAGAAATATACCAGCTTTTTTAATTTCTTTAGTATTATTGGTAATTGCCATAATAGTTTTTTCTATTAATATTACTCGAATTGGGATAGATAGAGACTATTCGGAAGTCAAATCCCCTGAATTAAAGAATGAAATAGATGTATATGAGAACTTTAATGGTATTCCTCATATCATTGCAAAGAATGAACAGGATTTATTTTTTGCTATAGGGTATTATCATGCTAAAGACAGATTATGGCAGATGGATATAATGAGACGTGCTGCTGAAGGTAGATTATCTGAAGCATTTGGTGAAAAAACACTTAACCAAGATTTATTCCTAAGAAGTCTGGAAATGGGAAGTTTAGCTCGCAAATCAGTAAGTAAAATGTCTACTCAATCTAAGGAAATTCTAAAATATTACTCTAAAGGTGTAAACAGTTTTATCAAAAACAACAAAGATAAACTTCAATTTGAATTTGGAGCTTTGAACTACGAGCCAGAGGAATGGTTTCCTTATCATTCAGTTCTGATTGGAAAATTAATGGCTTTTGAAATGAGTTTTAGTTTTTGGTCTGACTACGCATTGTCAGAAATTGCAATGAAATTGGGTAAAGAAAAAGCAAAATACTTTGTTCCAAACGATAAAGAATCAGCTTTACCAAGCCAGACTAATACGGATTCAATCTTTTTCCCCGAATTAGATTCAAATTTTATATCGAGTTTGATTAATGATTTTGGAACTGGATATACTGGAAGTAACTCATGGGCTATATCTTACAAAGATGAGAATGATAAACACACAATTCTAGCCAATGATCCACATCTACCAATCAATTTACCTTCTCGATGGTATCAAATGCATATCAGCTCACCAAATATGAATGTAATTGGATACTCTATACCTGGAAATCCATCTATAATTGCAGGTAGAAATGATTCCATAACTTGGGGAATAACTAATGTTATGGCTGATGTATGCGATATCTATTTGGTGAAGAAAGGAAAAAATGACGACTTCTATATAGATGAAAATGGGAAAGAAATAGAGTTCGAATTCATTAGAGATACAATTAAGATAAACGGTAAAGAAAGTCACCAATACTATAGAAAGCGTACAAAAATGTCTGCTCTACTTTCCGAATCACATATATGGAATGATAATAAATCAAAAAATAAATTTTTCAATGAGTATAATATTTGTTTCGATTGGGTCGCTAATAAGGAGTCAGATGAAGTAAAATGTCTGTATAATTTGAACAAAGCAAATAATTATAAAGAATTTCGGGCTTCACTAAATGGGTGGAGTGCACCTGCATTGGTTTTCAACTATGCAGATAAAACAGGGAAAGTTGCGAAATTGCCTGTTGGTAATATCCCAATAAGAGGAAAAACAGACCCAAGTTTCATAAACCCTTATTGGGACAAAGAATACAGATGGAAAGGTTATAGGAGTCTTTCTGGAATTGGTGAGCAAGAAATTGACAGTGATGGATATGTCATAGCTGCTAATAATAATTTCTATCCAGATGATGTTTTCATCTCTCATAATTGGGAGCCAGATTCCAGAGCTAGAAGAATTGAACAGTTACTAAGTGAAAAAAACTTCACCACAATCAGAGATTTTGAGTTTATGCAAATGGATAACTTTTCTCCTTATGCTTATGATTTGCTAAAATTAACACTACCAACTCTAGAAAGGGTAAGTGATAGACTAAATGAGCAAGAGAAGAAGGCACTAAATAAATTATTAAAATGGAATACAATTCTTTCCAAAGATCTTAATGAACCCCTGATTTATAATTTCTTTAAAAGAACTCTAATAGAAGAAACTATAAAAGATGATTTGGGAAGTGGTAGTTACTATCATTATAATTTTTTGACTAATTATCCAGATAGATTGATGATGCAATTACTGAAAACCGAAAATCATATACTATTCGATAATATTGAAACTAAAAAAAGAGAAAATAAAGAAGTAATAATATTCCGTTCATTCCGCAAAGCCATAAAAAGTTTAATAGATAAATATGGAATAGATGGTATTAGTAACTTGACTTTTGGAGAAGTAAGGAAACTAAAATTGAATCATCTTTTTGGTGACAATAAGTTCATCGGTCCAGCTGTTAATCTGAAACCAGTTGGTTTGGGAGGGGATAATACTACTCTATTCAATACAGAATCACGACACTCAAATCCAAATGATGTTATAGTATCTGCATCGATGAGGTTCATTACTGATATGAGTGATAGTTTAGTTTATCTGATATTACCGGGAGGCTCATCAGGTGATCCAATGAGTTCTAATTATGGCGATCAAGTGCAGCTATGGCTTAATGGTGGATATTTAAAACTCAATATGAATAAAATACCCACTAGTGATTTCGAACTTAGAACTAGGTTTAAACCTTAATTACTTTTTTATTATTGTAAACAATTTATCAATGGCTTGTTTCGTGTTATTTCGGACTTGACTAATAGACGCTTCCATCATATAGCAAGGAGCAGTTATTATTTTATTCTCTTCATCATAGCATATTTCGTTTATTGTTTTCATGACAGACATTACACCTAGACTTTCCATTCCATCGCTAATTTCCTTGATGTCATATGGTGATATTTTCATATTCGTACCAACAGTTAGTTTAGTACCGATTCCTGAACCCTGAAGTGCTTTTGCGATTACTGTTGGCCCCATACACAGAGCAACGATAGGTTTTTTGGCACTTACCATATCTATTATCAGATGTTTGACTGCGGGGTCGATATCTCCATCTGGTCCTTCGAAAGCCCATCTGTTCAGGTTTTTAGCCGCACCGAAGCCACCTGGTATAACTAAAGCATCGAAGTCATCGATTGATGTTTTATTAATTGATTTTATGTTCCCTCGAGCTATACGAGCAGATTCTTTTAATATATTTCTTTTTTCGCCTTTTTCAACACTTCCATCTAGATGATTTATTACATGCGATTGGTCTTTGTCTGGTGCAAAACATATAGCCTCTGCCCCATTTTCTTCAATAGCTAAAAGCGTAAATACTGATTCGTGAATTTCTGAGCCGTCATATACTCCACAACCTGATAGTAGTACTCCAATTTTCATGTCAACCCTTTTTTGTTATTTTCTAGTATTATTTTTTCAATTACCACATATAGTACGTAAAATCAAACAAATTGTTTTGCTAGCAGATTTCAGTCTATAGTTACATTATAAATATTTCAATATTTCAATATTATAATAAAAAAAGGGCTGCTAAATAAATAGCAACCCTAGTTTAATCTAATTTAAGATAGTGATTTAC
>JAGXGG010000014.1 GCA_024636855.1 Ignavibacteriota bacterium
ACTCTATGTAGGAATGGTAAATCAAGCAATCAAAGAATTGGAATATAAAAACTTTGAGATGCATGATAAAAACATAATGGATTACACAAAAAAGGCAGATGTTGTTTTTGCATTTGCATTAATTCATTGGATTTATTCTTGTACTTCTGATTACGGTAGTCTAACTCAAGCGGTAAGAAAATTAGCAGATTTGACTAATGAAGTATTAATTATAGAATGGGTAGACCCAGAAGATGATGCCATTAAGTTCTTTAACCATATTGATTTTAACAAAAATATAATAAACGAACCGTATGATTTGGAGCATTTTGAGAAAGCTCTATCTAATTCATTTGAGAGTTGGGAATTATTAGGCGATGTAAAAAGTACTCGTAAAGTCTATGCTTGCTATAAAAGCGAAGACTTGAAAGAAATCCTTTCC
This sequence comes from Ignavibacteriota bacterium, assembly GCA_024636855.1. Classification (GTDB taxonomy): domain Bacteria; phylum Bacteroidota; class Ignavibacteria; order Kapaibacteriales; family UBA2268; genus PGYR01. Next base: position 422 of record JAGXGG010000014.1, read on the forward strand.
CCAATTAAGAAAGAAAGTACTAATCTATACGACGACCCAAACAGATATGCTGAAAAAGGGAAACTAGAAATATCTGACAAGTTAAACTTTTTTGGTTATCAGGAATTTAAGGTTGATAGAAACTCGATTGAAGTATCCTCTAATGACCCCAAATTAAAAAGGAAACAAAATCTAGTTGATTTCTTATTCAATTCATCATGGTTCGAAGGAAAATCTGTACTTGATTTAGGAGCTAATTCTGCATTCTTTTGTTTTTATGGTTTGCAAAATGGTGCCTCAAGAGCCGATGCAGTTGAAATTGATAAACTTTATGTAAGTATGGTAAATCAAGCAATCAAAGAATTGGAATATAAAAACTTTGAGATGCATGATAAAAACATAATGGATTATACCAAGAAAGCAGATGTTGTTTTTGCATTTGCATTGATTCATTGGATTTATTCTTGTACTTCTGACTATGGAAGTCTTACACAAGCAGTAAGAAAACTTGCTGACTTGACAAATGAAGTACTTATCATAGAATGGGTTGATCCAGAAGATGATGCTATAAAGTTCTTCAACCATATAGACTTTAACAAAGAAATAATTAATGAACCTTATGATTTGGAACATTTTGAGAAAGCTCTATCTAATTCATTTGAGAGTTGGGAATTATTAGGCGATGTAAAAAGTACAAGGAAAGTCTATGCTTGTTATAAGAATAGTAATGTCAAAAGTTTAATAGTAAATGTTTTTGAAAACAAATCAGAAATTGGAACTAAAGGTAAGTTGAAAATCAACAATTTTAATGGAACTGTTTTTGATTTACGTAATGAAATTGTCAATTATGTTATTCAAAATGACTCTGAATATATTATTCCTTATTATTATGACCTTATAGATAGAAACGAAAAAACAAATGTTCTACTCGAAGTAGATATAATAACAGACAAAGAAACAATATCAAAAGTAGAAAGCCTATATGGCTATTCTTATCAAACTGAAACATTTACTACTTTAGAATTAAGAATTTCTGATGTTAGATATATTATAAATCTTGTTGATCGGGAGTCATTTAATTGGGGTAATCAGATTTATAATATTATTTCTAAAGACCCTAACAAAAGTAATAGGTTAAGAGTCCCAAATAAAATTCAATCATATAATTATTTACTTTTCAAAACAGTATATAATTATACAGGTGCTGAACATTTTATTATTAGTAAATTATGCAATGTTTTGGATGTAAAGCTTAACACAGACTTAAATAAACCTTTTATATTTTTTGAGTTTGTTAATCTTTTGGAGTCAAGAGGGTTAAAGTTGAAGAGTAAAAATAGCTTTTCTTCAACAGCTTCAATGGATTATATATATGAAATTGAGTATTGTTTAAAATCTCGAATAATTCATGTTACAACTATCGATAGATTCATCAGTAGACTCTACAAAATAGATGAAAAAATAGTAAAACAAGCAAACCAAGGGCTAGCTGCAAACGAATATAAAGCTCTCTCTTTTGTACAAGACTCTGATTATTTTCCAAGGGTGTTTAACTTTAATTCTGCTGATAATTATGATTACTTTGAGATGGATTTCGTTGAAGGATTCGGATTGGGCGAAAATGAAAAATTTGATATTGAACTATCCTCCTCTGACAAAGTCTCGTTTGTTGGCGGCTTGTTAGACATTCTAGAAATTCTGCAAAGTAAAAATATTTCTCATCGCGATATAAACGCCAATAATATAATTGTTAGGAATAAAAAGCCAGTATTAATTGACTTCGGTTGGGCCGTAAATATAACAACAGTTAGTCCTTTTACTCCAGAAGGATTAAACAGTCATTATAGAACTCCTAATGGAGAATTAAGTGATGTATATGCAGTAGCTAAAACCATAGAAGATAATATTGGTTCTGAGTTTTCTGAATTAGTTGATTTAATGAAGTCAAACTATAATCTGCATATATCTGAGTATAGAAGATTATTAGAACAACAGAATTACTCCCCCGAAGACTCACAAAAAGACCTTCCTCAGTTAATCAAAAATTTGGAAGAAGGGAATTACGAGAAAGCCTTGGAGATATCCGAAAGGTTAATGGAAAAGTTACCTCGTAAAACTATTAATCAGTCAAATTTACATTATTCGAAGGCGATTTGTCTTTTCAAACTTGGACGATATGACGAAGCTCATGAAGCTATATATGCCGAGATAATTATAAATCCTGATTTCGAACAAGCGTATGAATTGCAGTCTGCAATCACCGATGCTATGGAAAACAGTCCAAATCTAGATTATTCGAACTACAAATCTGAAGAAAAAGTAAGTGAGTTATCATCTGAAGTTAATGACTTTGAAGTAAGTATAATTATACCTTGCTTCAACAAAGTTCAGTTGACTGAGCAATGCTTGGAATCTCTTTTTAGATTGACTAGCAAAGATATAAACTATGAAGTTATATTAGTAGATAATGCATCTGAAGATAATACACCCCGAATATGTGAACTATATAAAGGCAAGTTTAATAACTTTACATTTATAAGAAATGAAGATAATCTAGGTTTCTCTAAGGCTTGTAACCAAGGTATAGACGCGCGGAAAGGAAAACACGCCTTATTACTTAATAATGACATAGTAGTAACTGAGAATTGGCTAAAAGAAATGCTTTTAGTTATTCAAAATGACCCAAAAGCCGGGATTGTGGGGTCTTGTTTACTTTATCCAGAATCAGAATACATTCAACACAGCGGTGTGACTTTAGGTAGTGATATCAAAGGTCGTCTGGCTCCTTATCATCCATTTATGTTTAGAAAATTAAGTGACACTCCATTTGCCAAAGAAATTAGAGAAATGAAAGCCGTGACTGGTGCATGCTTTCTAATTCGTGATGAAGTTATAAATGAAATTGGTGTTTTAGATGAAGATTATATCAATGGCTTTGAAGACATTGATTACTGTATGAATGCAATAACGCATAATTGGAAAGTAATTTACTGCGGTAAATCATTGCTTTACCACTTTGAATCTATGTCACAATCTAGACACAAGTATGATGTCCCTAACTGGCAGAGATTCATTAGGAAATGGGAAAGTAAGATTGATCCTGAAGAAACAGTTGAGCAAACATTGGCGGAGCAAAAAGAAGGTCATCTAAGACAAGCAAAAGTTAATGAAGGATTAGAGTACGATTATAAACAAGTAAAAAGAAAAATACTTGGGAAGTCTAATGATGATATAGAATTATCTATTATTATTCCAGTTCATTCTAATATGAAATACACACGTCAATGTCTAAGATCAATACATCAAACTTCACACTTACATAATATAGAGATTATTATCATCGATAATAACTCTGACCCAGAGACTAAAAAGCTTTTAGGTACATTAGGTGATTTTGCAACTGTAATAGTAAATGAGAAGAACGAGAGCTATTCGCATGCTAATAATCAAGGGGCGGCTATAGCTAAGGGTAATTACCTTGTCTTTATGAATAATGATGTGCAAAGTATATCTGGTTGGATGGAAGCATTCGAAGATACTTTCGAGAAAGATCCAACAATAGGAATACAAGGCGCTAAGCTCTTGTACCCAGATGAAAGGATACAACACGCGGGTGTAGTTTGGGGACCAGTTCCTGAGCTTAATAATATGAATCTTCATTATCACATTCACTTAGTTGAAGATGGAGAAGACCCTAAAGTCAATGTTTCTAAAGAATTTCAGATGGTGACGGGTGCTTTGCTCGCCATCAGAAGAGAACTATTCCACGAAGTTGGTGGATTCGATGAAAATTATTACTTCGGTCATGAGGATTTGGACTTATGTATGAAAGTCCGTGATGCTGGCTACAAAGTTTGGTATAATCACAAAGCGTCTGCATATCACTATGAATCTATTACAAAAATAGATGTAGGGATTGAGAAATTCGAACGATTCTACAAGAATACAAATAGTTATGACAAAGCAAATCATGAATATTTCTTATCCAAATGGTCCGACAAAATAGAAGTAGATGCAGATAAGCATCTACGAAGTGAATTGTCGATTCATTCACCTAAATCGACGTCAGATAAAAAGCGAGTTCTATTCACTATGTATGGGTGGAATGAAGTCGGCGGTGGTACTACTTTTCCAAAAGCAGTGGCAAAAGGTTTGGTACTTAAAGGTTATGAAATATATGTAATCTATGCTGCTGGCAATCATGAGCAAATAGATACTCAATACTATATTGAGGAGACAACTGACGAAGGTGTTAATCTAATTGGTATTTATAATCGCCCGGTCAAATTCCTAGATTACGAAAAGCCGGAGCGTGAAATACGTGATGAAAGAATAGTAACTATTTTCGAGAAATACCTTGATAAAATAGATCCAGATATTGTTAATTATCACAATTTTATTGGTCTTTCATATGGCATTATACAACCGACTATAGACAGAAATATCAAAACTATATTTACACCATACAATTATCATCCTATTGACCCTAAGTTGTATATGTTTACAGATGATATGGAGAAATGGGAAAGTACGGACTTTTTTGCCAATTCCGATGTTCCGGATTTGGATAGAAAACACGATTTATATAGTCAGAGAATAGATAGCGCTAGAAGTGGAATAAACTCATGCGATATGGTACTAGCTGTGTCTGACAGACAAGCCGAGATATATAATGAATTTGGGGTTTACCCAGAAATCACATACAAAGTGAATCAGATTCATAATAATACTAGCTTGATTAATAGAAAAGAAAATTACGAGATTAGTCAACCTCTAAGAGTCGGTTTCATCGGTGCAGTGATTCCTCAGAAGGGGATACAGACTCTTATCGCTGCTTGCTCACAAATAGAAGCAACAGATTTGGAGCTGAATATATATGGATATATAGACCCAGAGTACAAAGCACTATTGAAAAGTATTAATGTACAATGCGAGATGGTATTCCATGATGCTTATAGCAAAGAGGATTTCAATCAAATTGCGAATAAGCTAGATGTTGTAGTAGTCCCAAGTATATGGGAAGATTGCGCACCATTTGTTGTGCAAGAGTCATTAGCTATGGGGCTGCCAGTTATTGGTTCTGACCTAGGGGGTATCTCTGATTTCATAGAAGACGGTTATAATGGAATAATCTACAATCACAGCAATAGCTTAGAGCTGCGAGATATACTGTTAGATATTATAAAAAATCCTGAGCTGCTATATGACTTACAAGCTAACTGTACAGTGCCAATTAGCTTCAACGATTACTTGATACATTTGGGTCAAATTTATGATGGATTGATTAATAACGATCCACTAAAAAGGGAAGATGTAGAACTAGATTTCAAAGAGAAATTACTAGGTAAGAGAGCAAAGGAGAGTGTAATGGAACAGAAAGTAAGTGATACAAATGATTTTTATTTGAATCTAGATGGTACTAATTCTAGTAATAAAACAAACATCTACAGTAAGACAGAAGGTCAAACTTTATTTGACACAAATAGCTGTAAAATCAACTTAGATGATTCTTTTGCCGATTCTATTACTTTAGAAAGAACTTTAGAGTTCTACGAAGATAATGACATACAAAAGCTCCTTAACGAAGTAAAAAGAGTACTAAAACCATCTGGTAAATTAGAAATAATAGTCCCGGATATAGAAAAAATGGGAAGATTATTCAGCACAGGTGAGTGGTCGCTATCAGTTTTCAATAGTATGATGTTCGAGAAAAGTGGAAGAGCATTAGTTAATACTTTCAACTCAGTTCGGTTGAACGAAATACTAAAAGCTCAAAACTATAATGATATAGAAGTAGGACAAACTGATTCAGATCAAAACGAAGGAATTCGTAAACCTCTAGTAATAGCAAGTGGGACGAAAAGAGCCGAACAAACTACACAAAACGACTCTAACAAAGGTTATAGTTACTCAGAAGATTATCAACCACAACTAAATATAGTATGGGAAGGAACTCAATTCGTTCATCACTCTTTAGCACTTATTAATAGAGAGCAATGCTCGAATATTATAGATGCTGAAGTTGCTGATTTAACTATTGTTCCTTACGAACCAGAAAAATTCAACCCGAAAGGAAATGACAAATACGAAAAGCTGTACTGGCATGATATCCGAGTAAAACCAGAGAATAAACCAAAAGAAAAACTACCTTATGTTTGGATAAGACACCAATGGCCACCCAAAAATGAAGTACCAAAAGGTGCTAAGTGGATAATAAATCAGCCTTGGGAATTCTCAATGCTGGCGCAAGATATAAAGGAGGCATTTGAAGCTGCCGATGAAGTTTGGACACCATCTACTTGGTGTAGAAATGTGTACATAGATTCTGGTATTAATCCTGATAAAATCCAAGTCATTCCCAATGGTATCGACCCAGAGCTATTTACTCCTTATGGTAAGAAATTACCTCTGAAAACGAAGAAGAAGATCAAATTTTTATTCGTCGGTGGGACTATAGTAAGAAAGGGTATTGACATACTATTAGATGCATTTGTGAGTACATTTACAAAGCATGACGACGTATGTTTGGTAATAAAAGATATGGGCGGTGATTCATTCTACAAAGGACAAACTGCAAAAGAATATATAAATAAACTACAGTTAATAAACGATACACCCGATATAGAATATATAGATGAGATGCTAGATGAAAAAGATATAGCTGCTCTCTATCGTGCATGCGATGTTTTTGTATCTCCATATAGAGGGGAAGGATTTTCTTTACCGACTTTGGAAGCTATGGCATGCGGTTTGCCAGTAATAGTGACCAAAGGTGGTGCAACGGACGATTTCGTTGATGAAAATGTTGGTTGGCAAGTAAAAGCTACTAGAAAGCCATTAGATAAGACAATGGGTGATAGGGTTTTCGTAGATCAGGCATATTTGCTTGAGCCAGATAAGCAAGATTTGAGCGATATACTCAAGCAAGCTTTTGAAAGCTCAACTTCCTTGATTAGTGTTGGGCTAATAGCTTCTCTCAGAGCAAGGACTAGCTTTACTTGGAGAAAGGCGACTATCAAGACGCTAAAGAGATTAGATGTTCTTTACAGTACAGAGATGGCGACTAAGGCAATGGTAAAACTGCCCGAAATAGTTGACTCATATATTCTATTAGGAGAAGCTGAGCAGGCATTCAATAACTTCGATTATGAAACTGCGCTAGCACTCTATAAAGAAGTAGTAGAGTCAGGTGAGCTATCTGACGATTACGAAGCATTAGCTCTGAAAGAAACTGTACTTATTATGCTGAATACAGGTAACTATGATCTTGCTCATGAGTTCTTGGAGAGCTTCAACCCAGCAGATGTTGATTACCAATATCTGAAAGCTAAAACATTGGCTTTTGGTGGGGAGTTCGAAGAAGCTTTGCAAATGCAAACTGACATTATGAATAATTGGCAACAGTTAAAGCATGATAGTCAGATAAGTTTGACACTAGACCATATACTCGCTTTCACTGGTGAGATAATGGCAACTATGGGTGATTTGGAATCTGCTATTCAGATATACGAAGCATCACTGGAAATAAACGAAAATAATATAGACGCACTATTCGGTATAGGAGAAATACTATTTGAGAATGGTGAGACAGAAAAAGCAAAAGAATACTTAGAACTTACTTTAAAAATATATCCTCAACATGAACAAGCTGCTGATTTGCTTGAGGGAATTTTGCACTCCTTGTAAAAAAAAATCAGATTATATAACACACACACAGCTAATCCTATACTATTGGGATTAGCTGTTTTTTTTATGTGGTGGGACTAATTTTTTATGTCATACTGAATGAACGAAGTGAATGAAGAATCTTTTAAAAAACTTTCACTTTCTAGGAGACGTTTTTGCTCTTGATGTGTCTATATAGTATATTAGAAAGTCAAATAATGAAAAACAAACTATGAAATACATAATTACACTTCTATTAATTATAAACCTACCCCAAATGAGCTTCGCTGATGGAGAAGTTATATGGGAGACTGAAATAATTGGTGGTTTAAATGAAGTACAGGTATCGCCTTTAGGTGAAGTACTATATAATACCAATGACTCAATAATTGAAGTCAGAAGTATCGATGATGGCAGAATTGTTGACGCTATAACATTCCCCAACACTACCCGACTTGACCATATATCCATATCAGCTGATGGTCGATTTATGGCTGTTAGTGGACAAACTAAATATACAATTATCTACGATTTATTCGAGAAAAAAGAAGTGAAGCGAATAACAACTGTAGTTTATGTTAGAAAAGAATATGGTAAAGATGTTGTGTATAATACGAATAAGTGGGTGTCATCATCCATCTCTCCCGATGGGACAAAAATAACTGGTGTAGTATTAGGTAGTACAGGTGAAATGACAAACTTTGTAGTAATAGACATAGCCACTGAAAAAGTATTATTCGAGCAAAGAAGAATAAGTTATGATCATTTTAATCCTAGTGATAATTTTTATAAATGGCATACAGCAGAATTTTCACCTGATGGCAACTACATCGTTTCTCAACTTGAGTATAGAGCAGAAAACAATGTTAACTCTCTTGATACTGTTTACATTTATAATACTAAGAATTTTGAAATAGATAATGTTCTACTAAATGCAATAACAAGCAATTCCCATTTTTCATTTGATGCTACAAGAAATTTATTATCTACATCAAAAGGTAAGACATTAATGATTTATAATTATGAGAGTAAGCACTTAATAGAAAAATATTTAACTGGTGGATTACCATATTTTGTTGTTTTTTCAAAATATCATAATAAAATAACTTTGGGTGTGGGTGCTAGTAAACCATTCATTTATAACTATGTTGATGATAGATTCGATTATGAATACCCTTATTTTGCTGGACCCAGATATGTAACCAATGATAATAAGTATCTAGTTTGTAGTAGTAAGAGTAGTAATAGAATTTCATTGATTGTTGCAGAATGGGACAAAGCCACATCGGTTAATAGTGTTGATAATGAAGTAATTATATCCCCTAACCCAACAACTGGCTCTATCAATATCAGCTTTTCGAATCGGCATTCATCTATATTCCAATATGAGATAATATCAACATCTGGTCAGATAGTCCAATCAGGTGAGCTAGGTTATCTCAATATACATGCGAACACTATTAATATGGAAATATCTACAATTGCTAATGGGCAGTACCTACTCAGAGTTTTCAGTGAGCAAGAGGAGTTTGTGTTTAATGTGATTAAGGAGGATTAATTAATAGAGTTGTTTCCGAGTATCAGATTATGAGTACTTACATTATTCTGTACTATGATGCCTGGTAATAGATGACGAAGAGCTTCTTTGTCTATTAGTCTGAACTCACGAAATATAGCAGTCTCTATTAGTTGCTCTATTTCCTTTCCTGTTATCAACCCGATAGATTGTAATTGTATTAGTTCACCTTGTACTTCTTTTGTGAAGAACATTTGCTCTGATTCGAGTAGGAATCTGAAAGAGTTTTTACTCTCAGGTTTTACTCTTTCTAGCTCATCGGCGTTACTTTCTAATGTTTCTAGATAATTATCACTTTTATTACTGTCTAATATACGCGATAGTTCGGCAGTGTTTAGCTCACCGTCTTCTTTTATACTTTTCAAAACGAATTCTAATACGTTTACTATGTCTTTATTCATTTACTGTACCTAAGTATTTATTCTCGAGCTCGTGCATAGCGGCTCTATCTTCGTCCGCATGATCGTCGTATCCTAGTAGATGTAGCACGCCGTGAGCGGCTAATCTGAGTAATTCGGACTCATGGGTTACGTTGTATTCTTTCGAGTTCTCTAGCGCTGTTTCTACGCCAATTATTATTTCAGCTTCTTTCTCATCTTCGTCCAATACGAATGTAATAACATCTGTCGGATAATCGTGATTAAGATACTCTTTATTTATTTCGTGTATGTCTTTATCATTGACGTATATAAGATTAATAAGTGCAGACTCTATCTTATAATCAGTGAATATATTATTCACCAACTGAGTTGTTTTTGACTCAGGGATAATTCCAAATTCCCCTTCGTCTAATATATTTATCTCTATTGCCATTAATTTAAAGGATTGATTCTGCTAAGGAAAGTTGCATAGCAGCTAATAAAATAGCAGGGTCTAGTTCAGTTATATTCGATTTCAATATTGCTTTATCAATATTAGAGAAAAGCGAACAACTACTATTACTACCGATTACTAGACAAGAGACTCTCTCTTCTTCTGCACGAACGAAGATAACTTCGTCAGGTTCGAATAGCAAAAATCCTGTTAGTCCGTGTAGCTCAAAGTAGCCGTGCTTAGTTTGAACAGAAACTAATACACCAGTCTCATCTTTCTGAGGCGAAATTTGAGTTTTATTGTAAATTGTAAATACTACGGACTGGTTAGTCTCACTGTTTTTTAGTGTCCATGTCCAAGTATCTGAAGTACCTTTGTGATTAACCCCCAATGTCTCGGAGATTCTTTCAATGTCTTCATTTGTAAAATTGAAACTCATATTCATATATTATTTAATTGAAAAGTCGGAATACATACTGATACTAAAATAGAAAATAAATACAAATTATTGTAAATAAAAGGCAAACTATTGTTAATTTTAAAAAACAAAAAATATATGACTTCATGATTTCTATTAAAAATCTACATAAAAGCTTCGGTGATAAGCACGTACTCAGTGGTATAAATATAGATGTTGAAAACGGTTCAACTCATTGTATCATAGGTAAATCTGGCTCTGGGAAAAGTGTACTTCTCAAACATATAGTTGGTTTACTCAAGCCAGATAAAGGCGAAATATACGTAGATGACAAAGAAATAGAAACTTTGAGCTACAAAGAATTGTTTGAGATTCGTAAAAGTATGGGATTCGTATTCCAAGGTGCAGCACTTTTCGATTCGTATAATGTGTACGAGAATATAATAATTGGTCTATACGAACACGGCGAAAGGGACTCTAAAGTCCTAGACGATACTGCGGTCAAAGTGCTCTCATCCGTTGGTTTACTTCCTCCTATAGAAGAGCGAGAAACCGCCAATTTCTTGAAAGAGTGGGAGATATTGAAAACGAAAAAGCCGTCTGACTTATCGGGTGGAATGCGGAAAAGAGTAGGTGTTGCTCGAGCTCTAGTGGGCGACCCTCAATATATATTCTACGATGAGCCAACAACAGGACTAGACCCTGTTACTTCGGAGCAAATAGACGATTTGGTAAAAGAAATAGGTAAATCTTTGGGTGTTACTTCGATTGTGATTACTCACGATATGTTTTCTGTATTCCGAGTTGCAGATCGGGTATCGATGCTACACGATGGTATAGTCAGATTTGAAGGGAATGTACAAGAGTTGAAAGATTCAAAAGATGAAGTTGTAAGTGAATTCATCGAAAGGTTCCGTTTAGAGGGCGAATTTAACTCCTAATTTTACTCCTCTCTGAGTGAGTACTTCGCTCCCTTTGAAAGGCCAGTAACTGTTTCTACTCCTTCCTTCATAGATCAAATATGAGATTCCAGTCTTATAAATATGATAGATTAGTGGATAGTAGGCACCAAATTGTGATATAAAATACTCGTGAAATAAATCAGGAGTACGTTGCAATAGGTTCTCTATTACCCAAGAGCCGCTCCACTCTACAAATTGGAAATTAGACCATATTACGTTGTGTTGATATTTGAGCTCTAAGCTGGTGACTCCCTCACCGAATACATACATCAGCCCGGAAGTATAAGCCATCCCGAAGTTTGTTTCTGTTTCGAATTCGTAAAGTAAGCGATTGTCTCTGTCGCTGTAAGTAAAGTTTTCTATATCTGATTGGACTTGCATTATCGAGCTACTATGCGAAAATAAAAATTTATTTCCTTTTTCCTCTCCTATACCGAATCCGTTATTGTATGTGCCTCCGTACCGATACAATTCTGATTTGATAGTGAAATCGCTAACTCCTGATGGTTTGAACCTAGATGAAGAATTACCAAAAAATGCTCGTTCTGAGCTGAAGTACAACAGCCCATTTTTTGATAATCTTTTATCATATCTGAAGAAGCCATACTGTATTTCTGTGGAGTAATTGTCCTCGAATGAGCTACCAAAATCTGAGTGAAAAGTCGTCCACTCAGGGCCGTAACTAAGCTCAACTAACGGAATGTTTATATTCTCTTCAGTATTGAAATATCGTGAGATAATATCACCAATGCTTTCTTCTTCCTCTGACCAACTATTAGTTGATAAAAGAAAGAAGAATGCAAGAGGAAGTATAAATTTGTTGGGTCTTATACTCATTAGAAAATAAAGCTAACACCTATGTTGAAATTTCTTTGGAATAGGGGAGGAGCGGTGTTCGAAGGCCAATTCATATTGTTCTCACGAATCCTGTGGAATCCATAAGAGATACCATTTTTTACTACAAAATATAATATAGGTACAAGTGTAGGTGAAGTCTTTTTCACTCTATTAACGAAGTAGCTTGCTATACCTTGAGTAGTTCCTTCTATTAATTTACCCAAAGACCAATGCCAAAATAGGAAACGAGGCATAATTAAATTCTCGCTATAAGTAGCTGTGATTCCTATATTCTCTATTAATCTTACCTTTATTCCTGATTCGAATGTCTCTCCAAATCGAATACCGTCATCCATCACTTTTATTCTATCTATTTGGTTAGCATCAACTATTCCATTTGGATTAGTAAAGTCTAATGAGTTCCAAGAGAGCCCAGTACCATGGGTCAATAGAATCTGGAAATTACCGCTTATAGTGTAGCCATATCCACTGCTTGATAACATACCGAATGATAAAACTTTACTGTTCAATGTTTGGTCTTCAATTATTTCGTCTATGTCGCCTAGTGATTGTCCAAAGAAAAGTGAACTAAACGAATATTTCAGTAAACCAGTACCTGCTACGGTTTCACCATAATTGGCAAACCCAATTTTACCCATAAACCTGTTATTAGGGTTGAACTCAGTACTAAATGCATCTTCGTTATAAAAGGCTTCGTTCATACCATATTCTAGTTCAATTGTAGGTCTTTTCAAATCGCTGTATGAATCCATACTCCAAAAATCGAAATCCCATTCCCTATATGCAGCCGAATCTAATGGCTCATTTTTATCAGAATACGTTGTAGTAACTTTGATATTATACTCTTTAGTTACAGTTGAATCTTGAGCATTTACAGTTATTGCTGCAATTAATAAAAATAGTAAATACTTGTACATATAAACTCCTAATAATTTGTTAGAATGTATGACCTAATCCAATGTGAAATAGAATATCTGAAAAAGGATCGTCAATTCCATTGGGGTCGTAAATTGGTGTAGCAATATCAAACCTCAAAGGACCAACAGGTGTAAAATATCTAATCCCAGCACCTATAGAAACGGCTAAAGTACTGAAAAAGTTACTTGATTTGGTGTCGGATCTAGTATCATTTACTAACCAATCATAAGAATTACCGACATCAGCAAAAGCAACAAGTCCAAGACTTTCTATTTGATCTGCCAGAAAATCTCCAAAGTACTCTGGTCTTTTGAATTTGTATCTGAATTCGAGTGAGGACTCTATCAAACTAGTTGACCCAACAAAATTTTCTAAAAATCCGATCAAATTGTTTTTCACTATACTAGAGTCCTGAGTTGGATGGTATCGTAGCTTTCTAGAGGCCCAACCTCGAACAGAGTTTGCACCACCAGCGAAAAATTGTCTATCGAATGGAACATAATATTCACTATTGAAATCTAAGAAAATATGCCCAGCACTGATTTTGAAAGCAGTTGTGAGCTGACTAGACAAACTAAAGTAATTGTATATTTTAACCTGTGTCCTTATATAATTCGAAAGCACATTAGCAATGGGAAACTCCACAGAAGTATTGAGATAATAGCCTTTCGTAGGGTTTATAGGGTTATCTCTCTTGTCTCCAACAGCCCTGAAACTCATAGTGGCAAGAGTAATGAATTTATCATAGTCTTGAAGACTAGAATAGATAATTAATGCTTGAGCTATATCATTTGTCAAAGTGGTATCTTGATTCAAGATATTGTCCAAACCGGACGGTTTTTCACTTTCAAAGTTCAAATCTACATATATACTATTGATTAACGTATAGTATGGTAATCGGATTTGGAAAGTAAAAGGCCACGAAAAAGTATTGAGAGTGAAATTATTTAAAATATTACGAACGGCAAATTGTGGATTAGTACTCGCTCCAACGTTCCAATTCCAGAGTGCAAAAATATACGGTTGGTCAAACTTTATACCCGCTTGATACTCATATTCCAATAAGTTTTGATACTCATTAGTGCTATTTCCCGAGCCAATGAACCGGCTTATATCGCGTGCAAATATTTTTCCGTATAACCTGAATTTCTGAGCTGCTCCGAATATGTTCTTATGTCCATAACCTGCCTCAATACCGGCATTCGTAGTCTCATTGAATACAGTTCTATTTACAAAAGGGCTGACTTCCCAATCTTGCTGGTTATTATATACAAGACTTACTTTTACATTGACTATAGAATCACTGGTTGTAGAATCAGAAATATAGCTGATAGAAGCATTTTCGAACACGCCTAAAGATAAAAAGTTGATACGCGATTGTAGCTCGTCTCGCTTGCTATAGTAATCACCAGAGTTGAAAGCAAGCTGCATAACCCGCATATTATATGATACAGGAGGTTGGTCGTTTCGAATATCTACAATTTCTATTTGACCTATTTTTTTTCTTTTTCCTAATATATACTCGATAACTACGCTGTCGGATTTGGTCTCGTCATTTATGTATATTACAGGTCGGCTACTTTTTATGTATAGAAATCCATTATTCTCGAGAATAGAAGTTACTTCGTTATATTCTTGTTCAATTTTTTGTTCAGAGTAGTAATCGCCGGAGTGGTCAGTTAGTGCGTTGTTGATTTTGTCTGTTACTTCTTGGTCTATACTGTCTAACCCAAGATAAGTAACGGTTGATATTCTGTATCTTTCACCTTCTTTTATGTAGAAAGCTAATACATTTTCTTCTGTAGTACTATCTGGAAATATGTTATAGCTTATTTGTGATAGATGGTATCCGTTATTCTTATAGTACGATTCTAATGATTTCAAATCTTCTAATACTACTTTCTCATCGTAAATACGTCTTTCATTTTCAAACCAACGGATATTTTTCTCTATGGTCTCCATTGCCAATTTGGGAGTATGAGGGTTTTTCTCGCCTTCCCAATAATACATAAGCATAAGTGAGTGGAGTATCCCGATATTCGTAGGGCGGCTTTTGACTTTATTTATTAACTCAGCATCTGTGAAATCGTTATTCCCAATAAACTCTAGTCTATTTATCTCATAACCATAAGGAACAAACTTACTAGTATAAAGTCCTTTATTCTCTAGTTCGTCTGCTTTGATATTAGTCAATGAGCATATTATTACTATCGCAAATAATATAAGTCTATTGGGAATAAAGTGCATTATGATTCGACATCTTTTTTTAAAATATGATGTTTCTCTCTTCTCTTTTATGAGTTATTTTCTACTTGTACTGTTCTTCTTCGTCGTCATCATAGAAGTAATCTTCTTCGATCATATCTTCGTACTCAGACCACAAATCTTCCATACTTTCAATTAACTCATCGGTATCTTCTAATTCGATTATATTGTCCAATACTTGTTGTGGGCAACCTGATCGATTAGCGTAATCCCAGAGCTCATCTTTTGTAGCTGGAAATGGTGCATCTTCTAATGTTTTTGCTAGTTCTGGTGTCCAAAACATAACCTGACACTCCTAAATTTGATTTAATTAATTTAATACTATTACGTTAAGCGTAATCCAATTTTTCGCAATATCCTAAAAATTGACTTAATAACAAGAAAAATATTACATAATTTGTGCCAAAATATAAAAAAAGGCGTTTACCGAAGTAAACGCCTTGTAATTAGACTCTTTGAACTGCTTTATTAATTGCCAGTTGGGGCATTTTGAGCTGCTATAGTATCACTACTCGATTTTTGTTGTATTTCGATATAACGTCTATTCAACAATGCACCCAAAGTATTACTTACTTGAGTATTATCTGAACTGTATGTAGCCATTTTGTCTTGTATCAACTTCATAGCTTCTGCATTTTTGCCTTCATACTCTAGCTTAGCAATCTCAAGCTCATCTATAGTTACTAATGCATCTATTAGGTTAGAACGTACTCTCTCGTATTGAGATTCATAACCTTGGCGTCCTCGCATTTGTTCTTCGAGTACTTCGACCTTGCCTTTTAGCTTATTAGTTACGTCTATCGCACCTTGGTAATCTCCCATAACTTTGTATAACTCAGCTGAGTATCTATGAGGACCTAAGTAGCGGTTACCCACTTCATATTGAACTATATCAGGTCTCAGATTCTCATTAGTTATTATCTTGTTTGCTCTTTCTACACCTAGCTTAGCATATATCTTAGCTTGATCTTTTGCTCCTGCATCACTATAGAGTTGTGACATTCTATACAGCATGTCATATTCCATAGGGAATACAGTAGGAGAGATGTTCTTATTCATCAAATCAAGAGTAGCTATTGCTTTATCATTATCATTTCTCATCGAGATATAAGAAGTAGCTAGCATAGTGTATAGTTGTCTGTAACTGTTCATCAATCTTCTATGAACTGGATCAAAGTAAACTCCAGGATCGTTCAGATTTCTCATCTTGAATTCTCTCTTAGGTGTTTTACTGTATTCATCAGTATTGTTTACATTCAGTAATATCTCAGCCATAACATCTATATTTATTTTATCACCTACAGATGTTTTTTGTGGTACTGGACATACTCTCATTAGCATACCTTCATAACGGAAGAATTCTTCCAGTCCAGCATAAGCATCGGGACCTACTGTAGTCGAGAAATATATTGGTTTTTCAAATTTCAATTGTTCAAGTATATCTCTTATCAGTTTGTCTTGTACTCTGAATAGGTACATTTGTTTTCCACCTTGCTCTCCGTAATCCTGACCTTTGAATATTGCTTTGAATGTACCTCTAGCAAGAATATCTTGATCGTCAGTATATTTGGCCAATATTTCACGTTTAACTGGTATTTCCAAATTGAATGCTTCACCAAAATCATAGCTTAATGCTCTTGGGTCTATTTCATCAACAAGTAAGCTCTCGTCAGGGAATGTAAGAGGTATTTTATCTGCTCCCCAAGGCTGCATATTTTTTAATTGATATACATACCATAGCGTATTACCTAGTGATAAGTTCACTATTCTTACATCTCTTCTTACACCCATTACATCTTGTATATACCAAACTGGGAAAGTGTCATTATCACCATTCGTGAAGATAATAGCTCCTTCCTCTGCTGATTGTAAGAGGTTATATGAATAATCGAATGGAAGGTAATTGCCAGTTCTATCATGAGTATTCCAACCACCTACAGCCATATTAACTGGTACTAGAATAGTAGAAACTCCTACTATAGCACCTGCTATACCGGCTTGTACTTTCTTCTTACTCAAATTCATAATTAGTGAGTAAACACCAATACCTATCCACATACACCACATCATAAATGAACCAGTGTAGAAATAGTCTCTTTCCCTCGGTTGTGGGTCTTGCTGTTGCTGTGCCACTGCTGCTAATACTCCCATCATTAGGAATATAACCAAATGTAGTACTGCCATTCTTCTATCTTCTTTGAAATGGAAGAAGAAACCTATAAGTCCGAATATTAGTGGTAGAGCAAAGAATCGAATTGGGAATTCACTTGCATATCCATTCAGATCGTTTAGTACTTCAATCTCTGGGTTAGTCTTATCTAAAAATGCTACTCCAGCATCTTGCTCATCTGAGTTTTTCCCAATGAAATTCCATCCGAAATATCGCCAGTACATGTGACCCATCTGATATTTCCAGAGGTAAGCCATCTCACCACCGAAATTAACTTTATTCCAAACTGGTTTAGTTACTGCTTGACCATCACTTGTTTCTACTCTTTCTCTAGAAGGTGGATACCATTCACCATATATATATTCACCATTGGCATCTTTAGAGAGATAATTCCTTGTAAATCTTTCTTCTGTCTTTATCCTTCTAGGCCAACTAGCATCATCACCATATTGCTCACGTCCCAAATACGAAGCTAAATCACCAAACTCTTTAGGTGAATTCTCATTCATTGGAGGGTTTGCATTAGAACGTAGTAATATCTGAGTATATGTTGTGTATCCCAATAAAACAAGTACTACAGCACCAGAAGCCAACATTACCATTTGTTTTTTGTTTTTCATAGACCAAATAAATAGACCAATAGATCCAAACACGAATAATAATGCAATGATTATCAAGGCAGTACTGTCGTTTACATTGTACTGATGTACTTCATTTCTACCAGGAGAGTGGCCTGCTAATAGAGCTGGAATCCATTTGACAATAAAAGGATATATAATAAAGAAAATTACTAATGATAATATTCCAGTGATCATAAGACCACCAAAAGTTGTTTTATATTTTCTTAAGTAAACCAAGAAAACTATAGAGAAAATAGCTAATATTGGTAATAAATGCACACCAGTAGAAAGCCCTATCAGATATGCTATTAGTAATAAAAAGCGTTCATGTCCAGGATTGTCAGCTTCTTCGTTCCATCTCATCATCAAATAAATGATAATAGAAACGAACAAAGTGGACATAGCATAAACTTCGGATTCTACAGCGTTGAACCAGAATGTATCACTGAATGTGAATGCTGCAGCTCCTACAAAAGCAGAACCATAAACAGCTAATGCATCACCAAATGAAGAAATTGCTTCTTTTCTAAAATTCTTTATCGCCATTACAGTTATTAGATAAAGAAATAATACAGCAAAAGCACTACTTGTAGCAGAAGCCATATTGATTTTCCATCCTGGATCTCCAAATGGTATAAGCACATCGAAAATCTTTCCTATCATTAGGAAGAGGGGTGCTCCCGGAGGGTGAGGTACTTGCTGCCAAATAGCAGCAGCAGAGAACTCGCCACAATCCCAGAAGGGAACGCTGTCTTGGACTGTTAATCCGAAAACTACCATTGCCGTAGCGAATGACAATAATGCAAATAAACGGTGTAAATTTTTGTTATCCATACTCTAAACCTTAATTAATATTATATTCATCGGTGAAATAAAACTTCAAATTTAACAAAACCCTATGTTTAAATAAAGCTACTTTTTAAATTGGCTTTACGTGACAAACATTTATTTTGTTCTAATTCTGATAATGTGGAATAAATTTATTTTAAATATACCAACAAATCAACTATATTTATAAGATTGTTTTTTAACATTTTTTAGGAGTTTTAATATGAAAAAAGTAATAATAAGTTTTGTTGTTGCACTTTTCCTTGCTGCAACCATTGGTGCGTCTGCACAGAATGAGAAAAAATCTGCTCTTCCTTTTGAGAAAGTTGGGCTGGGTGTAAAAGTATTTAATGATGCTTATGGGTTTAGTTTTGCTTATGCGATCCAAGAAAATATACACATTGGAACTTCATTCGGAGCAAGTTATTTATCGGGTTATACTAAAAATGTAGGTAATAATAAAGTAGACGTAGATGGTGGTGTTCAATTCTCATTCGGGCCATATTTTAGATATATTTTTGATAATATGGGAAATATGTTTCCATATGCAGAAGTAAATTTTTCTTTTAGTGAAGTCCCAACTTCTTCAGTTGTAGCAGGGCAAAGTCAGTCAAGCAGTTCAGCAAATATTGAACTTGGTGGCTTATGGTTCCCATTCCCTACTGTTTCTATTAAAGGTGGAATAAGAGTTATTAGCTTAGATATTGACAAAAGTCAATTAGGATTTGGTGTTGGTGCTCCTTTCATCGGTATCGATTGGTGGATGTAATATAATCCTCAATTATTCTGTATGTTTTTATGAAGTCAAGATTTAATCTTGGCTTTTTTTATTTGCATAATTCAAAAATTAGTTGCATTTTAACAAAAACAATTGAGGTAAATATGACAGATGTTACAGCATTAGTACTTGGTATATTAGTAGTTTTAGTAATACCAGCTATTTACTTAGGTAAGAAAGCAAAAGATGCCCAAGAAAAAGAGTACAAAAAAGAAATAGCACTAACCAGAAAATATAGAAATAGAAGAAGAAACAAAAAGAAGTAGATCGGAATTCAATTCTATTTATCTTTGGGTAATATAATTGAGAAGGTAGTTCCTTTGCCTTCTTGACTTTCTAAGGTGACTTGACCACCTGTCATCTCGATGAATTCTTTAGTTATTTTGAGACCCAAACCAGAACCTTTCTCGTTATTAGTACCAAGGGTTGTACTTGCATTACCTCTAAGTATCTCCTTTTGTATAACTTTAGTTATACCAACGCCAGTATCTACAACATCTATTCTAATATCACCATTATAACTAGCGGTTCTTACAACTACTTTGTGACCTCTATTACTAAACTTAATCGAATTGGAGATTAGATTTCTAATAGCAGTGCTTAATAAAGTGTAATCGGCTTTAATATCTATATTCTCTGTATAGTCAGTACTAGTCACTAACTCAATATCTTTATCATTTGCAAAAGGACTAAGTATGTCAATACATTCAGATACTATACTATTTAGATTCAATGGTTCAGGATTGTTTTCCATATTCCCAACTTGGGTACGTGACCAAAGTAAAATATTATCAACCAAAGTTAGTAGTTGTTTTGAAGATACATTCAGCTGGTCTAGAGTTGTGTCTCTTTCTGCTTCATCCATATCATTGGCATACATTTTCATTAGATTACTTAGATTACTTATGTTATAAAGTGGAGCTTTTAAATCATGAGATATGAGTGTGAAAAATTTATTTTTCTCATCAGATAATCTTTCAAGGTCATCGTTGTACTTTCTAAGTTCTATTGAAAGAGACTTGTTCTCAGAAAATTTTCTGAAATAAATAAATATTAGGATACCTACTACCACTAAAGAAGTTGCTAATAGGATGATTAGATAATATTGTATAGTATTAGCTTCACTTAATTTTTCTAAATTTCTGTCTTTATTTCTTATTTCAAAATCCTTTTCTAAGCTAGTAATTTTATCGGAAGTCTCTTCATTTATCAGCTTAGTTTTGATATCATGATGTTTTTTGAAAGCTACAAGAGAATTCTCAAAATCTTTCTTTTCTTTATAATAGTCCGATAGATTATAATAAGTATCTGATTCTAAAAGCTCACTCTTTATTTCAATAGAAATGGTCAATGCTTTTCTTAAATCATTTTCTACCTCGTCTAATAACCCCAATTTCATTTTAAGAACTGATAAATTGTTGATTATATTAGCTATTTCCCATTTGTTATTTAAATTTATAGCCAAAGCATACGCTTGATTATAATATCCAAGAGCCCGTTTCAAATTCCCTAACTCAGATTGCAGCATACCCAAATTGTTGAAAGAGCTAACTAGTCCTGCACTATCTTTCAAATCTCTACTGATAAGCATAGATTTGTGTATATAGTTGAAAGAGCTATCTAATAGGTTACCTCTCCAGTAGACAATACCAATATTATTAAGAGCATTACTTAAAGCAAGAGAGTCATTAAGATTAAGAGCAATTTGATATGACTTATTATAATATTTTAAAGCAATTTCGTTTTGTCCATATTGAAGATATGATGAGCCCAAATAATTTAGACAATTAGATTGCCATTTCTTATTATCTGTTTCTTTAGCTATTTCTAATCCATTAAGAAAATTTTCTAATGCCTTATCCAAACTATCAATAGAACGATAAGTAATTCCTAGTTTCGTATATGACTGGATTAGATAAGTTTTATCTTCAATATTTTTTGACAAAGTAATTGCATTCTTTGCGTTTTTTATGCTAGAATACGAATCGGTTTCTCTTTGAATAGTTGACAATCTTAGTAATGCTTTCACCTTATCTTCATTAGTAGAATTACTATGATATATTTTCATCAAACTATCTTTCTCACCACTAACCGTAATGTAAGGTATTAAGTAGATGATAAATATTAAGAATATGGCTTTTCTCAAGCGAAATTTCCGGGGTTTTAAGATTATTATTATTCAAGTTAATTAAATACTAATGATATATAAAGAGATAAAAGAATAATTTTAAATCATTGTATTGTTAATGTAACTATTCTTTGAGTTAATTGTTAAACTAGTGAGACTATAACGAAATTTAAAATTGTATTAGATTAGAATTACAAAATTGACTAAATTGAGAATTATTTAAAATTAAAATTGGTACGAAAAATGAAAAAACTACTACTACTAATGATTATTTGTTTGATTTCTTATACAACGTATTCGAATGAAACAGTGGTAAAAGTAAAAGCTCCTGGGTACAAAGGGGTTAATGTATTGAAAGCAAATAAATCTGATCTTGTCTATGTCGGTACCTGGGGAGATGGTATATATACTTCCTCTAATGGTGGGCAAGCATTCCAGACAAAGAATAATGGGCTTAATAATCTTTACATAAATGATATAGCCTTTGACAGTAAAGGTACAGCATATATAGGTACTCAGGGTGATGGTATATATGTCACTAAAAATGATGGAAATTTATGGACTAAACTGTCTTTCGATTCTAGTATGAATGTTACATCCATTTATGTAAGTAGATTCAATGATAATACTATTTATGTTGGTACCTATGGTTCTGGATTATTCGTATCTGAAGATGCAGGTGCTACTTGGGCTTCATTAAACAGATCGAAAGATAATAATGGACAAAATGTAGTATTGGAATCTAGACATATAACGGCGATTGCAGTTACAGTTGATTCTACTTTACTAGTTGGGTCTTATGGCGATGGTGTATATAGATCTACTGATAAAGGAGATAATTGGAGAAGAGCAAATTCTGGAACAAATAATACGAAATTCATCAATCAGATTTCTGTAATTAGTAAAGACATAATCCTAATGGCTACAAATGACAAAGGATTGATGGAATCTAATAATGATGCATTACAATGGACAAAATATGAACCAGAAGCAGATTCGTTAAAAGATAATGGTATTACATGCTTTGAATATACTAGCGAAGGAGCTGTAGTTGGTACTAGAGAGAATGGTATTTGGTATTATAACCCTCTTCCATTTACTGAGTGGTTACCTTCTGTACTAAGAAATTTTGGTGTGGTAGATATTACTCAATTATCAAACGGTACTCTATTAGCTTATGATTTTGATAGAGGTTTAACTAAGAGTACTAACAAAGGTAAAAATTGGGATTATGTATCATTAGAAACATTTGGTGTTAAGAGTTATGTTGCAAATGTAGGGAATGAATTTGTAATCAATGTAAATGACAAGATGTATACTTCATCTGACTTAGGATTGAACTGGACTGAATTGAGTAACTACCCTGGTGGTATGGTTAATAATTTAAAGTTTATGAATGGTAGATTGATAGGTCTTAATAATAATAATGCTCTAATCTCTACTGACAAAGGTAATACGTGGACTTCAATTACGCCTGGAGATGGTGATGACACAGTAATGGATTTAGTTGTAGCCCCTGACGGTACTATCTACGTGGCATTATTATTTTTTCAAGATGGTATGCCACCTACAGCAAGGCAAGAATTGCACAAATCGACTAATGGCGGAGCAAATTGGACTAGAATACAGAATTATGCAGATGACGCTGTTGGTGGATGTCTACTAGATGTTGATGCGAATAATAATGTATACTTCTTCAGACCAGATGCACAATTAGCTAATAAACTATACAAATCTACAGATGGTGGAGCTACATTTGCAAATACTGGTTATAATCTAAATAAAACTATAAATAAAATAAATTCAGCTTTCGGTAATGTATATATTGGGACTTACGAAGGCTTATACATATCGAAGAATAATGGGACGAGTTTTACTAAAATGGATATTCCAATAGCAGCAAGAGATTTTGGACAATCACAACCTAATCAATCAGTTGCTTCTTTTGTTGTTGCATCTGCAAACGAACTTTACGTTGGATTGAGCCAACATTGGGGTGTTTATCATACAACTAACGGTGGGGTAGAGTGGGATTCGCTTCAATCTGGTTATCATACCGGTAGAATATATGGTATGGCTGTCAATTCTGATACGGATCTCCTTTTTGCTAGTAATTTACTTTATAAATACTTGAATAAAAATAGAATGGGTGTGCCACAGTTAGCAACACCGCTTAATAATGCTTTGAACCAACCACTCGATTTATCATTTGATTGGAGTATTTCTGGTAAAGCTGATTTATATAATTTCCAAATTTCTGCAAACAAGAGCTTCACATTCTCTTATGAAGATATTATAACTTCTGATACATACTATGACATATTCTATAACCTTAGTCCAAATACTAAGTACTTCTGGAGAGTTAGAGGTAAAACTGGTGGAGTTTATAGTAACTGGTCCATAGTTAACGAATTTACTACATTATTTGGACCACCTACACTAATTGAGCCTGTGAAAGATACTATATCAGTATCACATACACCAACTTTCTTGTGGTCTTCAGTTGAAGATGCTGAGAAGTACAAATTAATAATAGCAACTGATGAAGCATTAACTAATGTTGTGCTTACTAAATCTGGATTAACTGACACTACTTATACTCTTACTAATAATGAAAAGTTAACAGCATTAACTAATTACTATTGGGTAGCTGTAGTCGAAGGATCTGACGGAAGTCAAGGTCAACTTTCAGAGGTTTGGAAATTTAGAACAGTGCTAGCTGCACCAATTCTTTCGTTACCGGCTAATAATTCTGTTAATCAACCAGAATCGGTTATCTTCACTTGGTTGAAAGTAGATGAAGCTGTTGATTATCAGATTCAAATTTCACGCCTTGCGGATTTCACGATTGTAGCACAAGATAATCAAACACTAGGTGCTCTACAACAGCCTCTTTCTGATTTGCAAACGAATGCAAATTACTATTGGAGAGTTAGAGCAACAGATACAAATGAAGTAAAAGGCCCATGGTCAGAAATATGGACATTCAAAACTGGTCAAGAAAGACCTATACATATAAGCCCTGCTAATAATAGCGGTGGTCATCAAGCTCCTGTTCTTTTAGATTGGTCAGAAGTAAAAGGGTATAAGTATGATTTACAAGTATCGCTAAAACCAGAATTCACTGGTCCTTTTGTTGTAGAACAATCAGAATTACCAGAGCACAAGTTTGAACTAACTTCAGTAGAAACAAACAAGACATATTATTGGAGAGTTAGAGCAGTATTGAACGATACGCTTAGCCCTTGGACTGAGCCATGGAATTTCTCTACTGGTCTTGCTAGAACTGTACTATTGGCTCCGACTAATGGTGCTGTAGATTTGGATAAGAAATCAATTCTATTCAAATGGGAACCTACTACAGGAGCAAATTCTTATAAATTACAAGTATCGAAAAATGATAGTTTCACTAACTTGTTTTTCAATGACTCGAATATAACTACTAGCTCTAAAGATTTATATGATCTGGAAGATGATCAAACATACTATTGGAGAGTAATGGCATTTGATGGCGAACTTGGAAACGATTGGTCAGAAGTATGGTCATTCACGACTGAGCAAGATCCTATTGGCTCAGTACTATCTGCTTCAGAATCGGGCATATCAATATATCCGAATCCTGCAAGCGAAGAAGTAACTATCAATATACCACTAGAACTAGCTCAGAATATAGATAAAGCAACTCTCATCAGTCAAACTGGACAAGAGTTAAGAACAGTAAGTATTAATACTTCTATTCAACAGCTTAGTCTAGCCGATCTGACGAGTGGTACTTATTATCTAATCCTCGAAGGAAAAGGAGATAGATATATGTTTAAACTCAATAAAATAAAATAAATATCAATAAAAAAGCTCTATAGTAATATAGAGCTTTTTTATTACAATAATATTTGTTAATTTAAGCAATAATAAACACGATACTTTTTTGAGAAAACTTACATACATATTACTTATAGCTGCTTTACTCCCATTTGTTGGGTGTGAGAATGCTTTAGGTCCTCAATATGAAGAAACTTTACAAGTAAAAACAGAAACGAAATGGCGCGTCTCTACAGTTGACAATCATAAAATAAGTAAAGTATCTTACAAAGTATTCAATTCTAAAGGTGATATTATCTCCAAAATAGAATATAATCAAAATGGTGTGCTTCAATCCAAATCTGAGTTTAGCTATAAAAATGGTAATAGTTCAGAACAAGAAATTCGGTTCTCTAATGGAGATACAGCTGATATATTTCTTCATGAATATGAGATAAAGAATGGTAATATTGTCAGCAAAAAGACTACTAATAAAGCTGGTGAAGTACTAGACAACGAACAACTCATATATGACATAAATGGAAACCTTACTGAGATTGTTAGATGCGAAGGTACAGATGGATGTGATAATAGAACTAAGTTTGATAACCAATATGTAAATGGTAATCTAACTGTACGGTATACTTTTGAAAACGATGGCTCTATCGCGCAAAAAGATAGTATAGTATACAATGTTAATGACAATTATTTTGAGAAAATAACTTCTGATAATAACGGCAATATATTTTTTATTACTGGATATTCGATTTATAATGATGGAAGAATAGAGTCAGAAGTAATAAAAAATAATAGTGGAACAATAGTCGAGAAATTTATATACGAGTATACTTATTTCGAGTAATTAGATTTTTGTAAATCAGAATTCCCACCAAAGACAATAGTCCAATAATTATAAATGGTAAAAATGCAATCATAGGATTGTAATGTGCCCAAAGCGTATTTGTAACCTGTGTATCATTATATCCCAAATTCTCTTTTAATATAGAAAGAGCAAATTCAACCTCGACATTTTGACCAAAATTAGATAGCAAGTATTTCTGTGCTAGAGTAGCCTTCTCTCCAAATTGACCATACATATAGCCACCCAAAAGAGCACCTATAGGATAACCTATCAGATTGGAAATAAAAAGCAATCCCATGTGAGTAGATTGTTCATTTTTTAAAGAAATTCTATCGAAATATTCTGTGAATTTTGGATTCGTGATTAATTCACCTAAAGTATATATAGCGAATCCTAGTATTAGAAAAGTACCATTTTGATATATAATACTCATTCCAAAGCCAATAACTACTAATGCTACACCTACAAAAAGAGTATTTACAATACTATATCTTTTTAACAATATAGAAAATGGCAGTAAAAGTAATAAAGTTAACCCAGTATTTATATTATATAACCATTCGAATGAGATTCCTTTGCCTGCCCAAGTATCCATAGTGAAAGTATGGTTGAAATTGAATGAGTTGACTATATTACTTGTATTTGACCAATCATAAATGAAATTGGGTAAGGTCTCATAGAACTGCATATATAGAACAGCAAATCCAGACATAGATATAAGCAATACGAAATTGTAGTTCCTTTTAAATACTTCAAATGTTTCTTTTAGGTTAATTTTAACACTTGATTTTGGTTTTTCAACTATTATTTCAGATTTGAATAATAGCGATAGTAAGAAAGCAACTATGTAAAGTAACCCAGCTCCAATGAAGACGTAATCCCAACCTTGTTCGCGCAGATATTTAGAGTAAGGTACTCCGAATGCGAATATAGCAAGATTGTATAGCCAAAAGTGCAGACCCCATCCAAATGAGCCATTCTGCTTATCTATAAGATTACCAATTTGCCCTTTCATCAAAGGGTTGAATATACTTACACCAATAGATACTAGAGTAATACCCACGAGCAAGCCAGCTAGATTATGATACATCCCTATGGATAGGAATGCTATAAATAGAGTTATACAAGAAAGCAATAGAAGGAATTTCTTCTTATTACTATTGTCTATTATACTGCCTGTAAAAAGGGGGAGGCTGTTCTGTAGTAAAACCCAATATAGGTATATAATTCCTTTATCAGCTTGTGAAAATCCTAATCCACCCTCACCTTTTTGTGCAATGAAAATAGGGATTTGGATTATCAATATAAACCAAGCAGTCCTTTCCAACATGAATATAAGATTCAGTAAGTAATACTTTCGTGGAAACTGGAATCTACTTAGAACTGACATTTATTTTAATGGTGCTATTGGACGAAGTACTGTAATTCCTATGAATTTGCTTACACCGTCTATATATTCGTCTATAGTTGTGTCTATTACTACTTTCTTAGCATTAGTAGAAGCATGCATTAATTTTGCTGTACCATCTTCTTTGTTAACTAGTCCGATATGTCCGTAATCTAGTCCATCTATACTAGTTACAAATGCGATTATATCACCATCTTGTAATTCTTCCAAAATATCAGATACATTCTCTTTTGGGATATAGTATGCAGGGTTAGAATTTATATCTTCTTCTATTTTCTTTATCTTTGCTATTAATGGTTTATTGCCTTTTAGCATAGGGTACTTATTAGCATTTTTAGACATAAAGTAAACATGAAGGATAAGAGGAATACCTCCTAATTCTTCAGTTATATCAGCAATTACGCCTTTCTCTATATTGTCATATATCCAATCAGCTGTATAGTGTAATCTACTCTCGTACCCATCAATCAATCCTTCACGGTATCTAGTATATTGCACTCTATCATATAGGCTACTGAATGTAGGCTCATCTTCCGTTATTAGCGCATCTGCTATTGCTAATGTTAGCTCAAAGTAAGTAACACAATCAAGTTTGTCTAATTCTATAGTACAGCTTTCAGATTCGTCTTTATCTAAAGTACCACCGACATAGGGTACTCCTAAAAATTCTTTCCCAACTTTGACTATTAATTCACCATAAGGTAAAGAAGTCCAATCCTCTTCGTTCGATTTCTTTACTATTTTTGCAAATTTCTTGTCCTCTGATTCAGAAGAGCGAGAAACTCCAAAACCGAATAACAGAATTAAAGCAACGTAAAGTATATTATTGAAACTCATTTTAGAAAATCTTCCAATTGTTGTTTAGTTATAGTTATTGACTTAGTTCCACTTTTAATTTTTATTGAAGGAACTCCATTCGATAAAACGTTTTCTAATGCTATTTTGTTCTCTTGTTTCGAATCTATAAGTGAGGGTTGCTTTGCTTCCCCATTTGGAATATAACCTTCGTCTTCTCCCAAATCACTTCCCATAGCAGCAGCCCTAGCCAGCTCATCAACTTGCTCGTTGTGTTCTATGCCACTATGTGCTTTTACTTTGAGGAAGTTCACATCCAATTTATTATACAATGGATATATTTTCTTCCAAATATCAGCATTGGCTACAGGTTCATTCTTTTGCTTTTTCCATCCTTTTTTCACCCAACCTTCTAACCAATGTTGAGTAAATGCTTGGATTATAAAATTGGAATCGGAATGGATATTAACTATACCTTTGCCGTGTTTTTCAGCATATTTCAATGCCATATACATAGCTTTCATTTCCATTCTGGAATTTGTAGTTAGCTTGAATCCTTTAGAGTATTCCTCTATCTTGCCATTAGGTAATATCACTACTATTCCCCAGCCACCTTGACCCGGATTGTTCAGACATGATCCGTCTGTATATATATTTAATTCGTCTTTCATATAAATGCAATTTATAATAAAAAAGCCCCGTATAAAATACGGGGCTTGAAAATAATTTACTAATTTTTACTTTTATTACTCTTTAGCCGCAACAGGAGTTTTGATTAGAACTTGTACAGTTCTATTGTAAAAACGACCTTCAGGTGTATCATTGTCGTAAAGTGGTTCATCTTCACCAACTCCACGCATTTCCAAATTAGCATAATTTCCTTTAGACTCTTTCTTGATACCAGTGTTTACAGTTTTTGCTCTGTTTACTGATAACTTAGCATTAGTTTCATAAAGTCCAACTACGTCAGTATGACCTATAATTTCTACTACTGATTCTGGTCTTACACGATTGTAAACATAATCTTTCATGATTCTATCGTTAAGTGGCCCAGCATCATAGCTATTGAATTTGAATAGGATTAAGCTGTAGTTTTCGTACATAGTATCAGCACCTTGAGTAACAATTTTTTGTTCTGATGATACTTGCATAACTGGTACAGTCACTGGATCAGAGATACACTCTTTACCTGCTTTTGATATTACTACTAATCGAGCTGTGAAAGCTTCTTCGTTTTTAGGGTATTTGCCTTCAGCAGATTTCCAATCCCACTCATAAAGTGATTCTGTTCTTCCAACTTCTTTCAAAGTTTTCCATTCGCCAGTACCTTTTTGAATTTCGATTCTTCTAGAAGCAATGATTGATTCGTCAATACCGTTTTCCATCTCCCATTTCATTTTTACTGGTTGTGGGAATGTTTTAGGATCTTTTTCAAATACTGGTTTAGTTACTTCCCAATTATCACAAAGGATTTCTACACGTCTGTTTTCTGCAAGACCCATAGAGTCTCTTGGATTAGATTTGATTTCCGGAAAGTTTCTGTATTCTACTTTCATTCTATCAGCGCTGATGCCCCATACTTTGTTCAAGTAGTTGAAAACAGTTTCTGCTCTTGATTTAGATAGCTCTAGATTACCTTTCTCTTCTTCATTAGTATTGTCATTACAACCAACTAATGTTATCTTTTCATTTGGATATTGGCTCAATCTGAAACCATAGATATTTAATACGTGATAGTATTTATCCATAGTACCACCTGGTATAGTAGTATCGGTGAAGCTAGATTTGAATGCAGATCCAGAACCAGCAAACGAAATGTATCTATCAGGTAAAGTAGAAGACCCAATATCAAAGAATACATAGTTCAATAGTGGATATAAATCCCAGCTTAAAACTTCTTCCATTACTAGACCATTGAAGCCAGCGATAGCAGGATTTTTACCTGAGTTTTTCTTAACGTAATCTGCCATATCTACATTAGCTTTTATAACAGGTTTGTTACCTAATGTGATATCTACATTGTATTCTAATGCGATTGCTCCAGCCTCACCTGCTTTGCTAGTTTGATCTGGTTTTTCGATTTTTTGAACAATTGTTCTTTTGCCGTAGCTAGGGTGCTCAGCAGTTATTTCTAGATTGATATATTTATTGTTATCTTTTGGATCACCATACCAATCATTAGTGATGATTTTCTCAAAAGTTTGATGACCTTCGTTTAACTCATCAGAGTAAAGTTCACCAGTAATAGGGTTTCTGATAGATATACGTGCCGGGATAAATTCTCCTGTACACTCATCTCTAACTGTACCAGCAAGACTGACAGCTTTGAAGAAAGACGGTACAAATGCCATATAGACATCCAAATTACCTTGAGCTCCTCTTAAATCTTCTCTATTGGAAGAGAAATAAATAATGTCACCAGATGCAGGTAATGTTATAAATTGCTCATCATTTTCTGTGTTTATTGGTGCACCAATATTTTCTGGTTTTGACCATGTATCAGTACTTGGGTCTAGTCTAGTAACGTAGAAATCTTGACCACCATAGTTTGGCTTGTGTCCATCAGAAGCGAAAAATAATGTTACCCCATCTGCTGCGATGAAAGGTGATACGTCTCTACCTGGAGTATTGATTGCCGTTAAGTTTTTAGATGCACCCCACTCTTCCAAATCGAAGTCATAGTCAGAGTACCAAATATCAAAATTCGTTACATCTTCTTCTCCATCAGAGTTAGGACCTTTTCTTGTAGAAACAAAATAGATTCTACTTTGATCAGGCGCAATTGTTGGTTGAGAATCGAAGTTTTTAGAGTTAACATTTCTACCTAAGTTAACTGGACGACCCCATTGGTCACCTTGAATTGAAGTTTTATATACATCACAGCTTCCTAGCCCATCTGGTCTATTACATGCTGTGAAATATAGAGTTTGTCTATCTGCTGCAACTGATGCTGCACCTTCATTCAGTACAGTGTTTACACCATTAAGACCCATGTTATTAGAAGGATCCAGGTTATATGGTTGATTGAAGACAGTATCCATACGGTCTGCTTTCTTCGCCACCCAGAAATCATGCGATAAATCATCGTCATCTGTTTTGATACTACCAGGCTTGTTTGATACGTAAAACAAAGTCTTACCATCGGCCGAGATAGTCGGTGCATAATCTACACCGGAATGGTTTATAATAGGCCCGAGGTTAATAATTCTGATTTCCTTATTAGCGAGTATCCCGCCTTCTGAATCATCTTGAGCCGTAGCCTCAATTATCGCACCGTACATATATAATGAAGTACTACCTGCATCTTTTGCTGTCATATTTAGATGTGACAATGCAAAAAATAGAGCAAATAGCGATATCAGCTTAGTATATTTTCCAAACATACGCTTCCCTTATAAAATTTATAAAATTTATTTACTTTGTAGTAGTGTTGAGTAATTCTGACACACTCTGACACTTTTGGAATAATAAATTAATACAAAACTCTTATTAAAACAAATAATATTTTTGATTATTGAGTGAAAATATAATATTTCACTACCTAATAAAACTACATTTAAGAGGGGAATGTTACGAAAAGATTAAAATAGTATGAAAAAAGTAACGCAGATTTACGCTACTTTTTTGATTTGTTACTGTTATTCTAATTTGTTATTTCTTTGCAAACAAATGGTCTAGACTTAATTTACCACCACCAAATGCTACAAGAGTCAGTAACAATAATATATAATAAAGTGGAATTTCGTATCCGTTATTACTTGCTTCAAATCCATGTCCAATATGAACGGTAAATATTGCAACTAACATTACAATTATTAATGGAAATGAAATAATTCGTGTTAATAGGCCTAAAAATATCAATACTGCTCCAATTAATTCAGTGGCAGTTGCCATATAAGCAGCAAGTGTGGGGAAAGGTATTCCTAGAGATCCGAACCATCCGACAATACTTTCAAAATTCTCATATTTCTTCATCCCAGGTCCCCAAAAACCATAGGCAAGCACAAACCTAATAAGTAATAAGGGTACATCTTGTATTACATCAAGTTTTTCTAAGTATTCATAAATCTTTTTCATATCGGCTTACTCGTAATTAGTTATAAAATATCAAAACCGAGTACAAACCCCTGTGCTACCAAATCATTTGCAAATGCTAATCCGTGTTGAATTGATTGGTTGTAATCAACCCCAAATGCTACAGAGCTATTCTTGATTGCAGATTCTAGAGTGGTCTGCTCATCTACAATTGTCTGTAAGGTGAGTGCGAAAAATGCAGATAAATTGATGAACCTCACGGCTCCTGTGTCATGCTTTCTAAATATTAGTACAAAATAACTTCCTTTTTTATCTATTAGCTCGTCACCCTTAAATTTGTGAACTGGGTATTCGAAAGCTAATAGCTCATGTTCAGGAGTAACTATTAATTTGTCGTGAAGTATATCGCCTTCCTCCTTATATATAGGTATAGCCATATCTTCCATTGTGTGTAATTCTATTTCTATCCACTCAAAGTAAAGTAACTCATCTAGATATGGTTTGTTGAATTTTTCACCATGTTTTTGAGCCACACAATATTCGTAGAATTCGAAGGGCATTTTCCAAACTAATGGTGTTTGCATTTTATGATGAGCATAGTAATCATCGACCATAGTTAGCCATTCTTTCTCTGATAAAGATTTCTGAGCAATTGGGTATGCTGTCGCCAAAGCACCTTTTACTATATTGTACGTCAAACGTCTATAGTGGTGCAATCTGTCTTGCTTTGCCCCTTCTATAGAGACTTCCAACCCTGTTTTGCAGTATTCGGCTAGTTTAGATTGTATATTATGAGTTTCTTTTTTCAGAAGCATAATCGCTCGCCCATACTTTGTCTACTATTTCTTGCAATCTTGCTATCTCTTCTTGTAGTTCTTTCATCTGAGGAATATTAAAATCTCGTTCCAGTAATATAGGTACAGGTGATATCCGCTCTATAGTCCATTCGAATAAATCGAATACTGGATCTATTATCGGTTGTCCGTGTGTATCTATAATTGTATCAGGAGAGACTTGCTCGTGACCAGCCATGTGAATATATTTTACTTTATCTAATGGTAGATTTTCTATGAATTCTTTTGCATTATAATTGTGATTGAAGGCATTAACATATACATTATTCACATCTAATAGCAGGTTACATCCTGATTTCTCTACTATTTGACTTATAAAGCTAGCTTCATCCATCTCAGCAGCTACTGCTGTATAATATGATACATTTTCTATTGCCAAGGGTCTTTCCAAATAGTCTTGAACTATTCGGATTCTCTCCGAAACGTGGTCGATGGCATCTTGCCTAAAAGGAATAGGTAGTAAGTCATACAAATGTGCATTATCGCATTTGCTATAGCTCAGATGCTCAGAGTAAACTTCTGGTTTGAACTCATCGAAAAATTTCTTCAATTCTTTGAGGAACTCAAAATCCAAATCCTCTGGACTACCTATAGAAAGTGACAATCCATGACACATAATAGGGTATTTCTCAGCTGCTTCGCGTAATTTTTTTCTCCAATAACCACCCATCTGCATCCAGTTCTCAGGGGCAAACTCAATAAATTTGGGTTTGTCTTCTTCTAGTGCAATTATCTGTTTTGCTATATCTCTTCGGAATCCTAATCCTACGCCGCTTATCATTATACTATCTTCATTTACTTAATAAAAAGGGCTGAAAAATACTCTCCAGCCCTTATGTAAAAATAATTTAGTCAAAAATTATTGACCGCATTTACCTTCGCCACATTTACCTTCACCACACTTGCCTTCGCCTTCTTTACCTTCTTCGCCTTCTTCACCTTCTTCGCCTTCTTCACCTTCTTCTCCTTCGCCTTCACCACATTTACCTTCACCGCACTTACCTTCACCGCATTTGCCTTCTTGTAATTTAGCTTCAGTAGCTGATAGTGTACTGATATAATCAGTAGTTGATTGATTCAACAATTCTGATCTTACGTCATTACCACTTCCCATAGCTTCATAATCGAAGATACTTACTTCCATAGCATTAGCCGATACAGAACCTGCTGCCAATACTCCAGCTGCTAATAATGATAATTTTGCAGATGCTTTTAATTTGTTACTCATAATACTAACTCCAATAAATTGATAAAAAATAATAATAAAAAGTTTCGATTAAATTAGTTGAAAAAAAATTAATTTTCTACAACTTTTTTATGTTCTAAGTAAATACATTTGTCTTCTATATAATCTATTCCATTGTCCTCTGCTAGTTTCTTAGCTTCGGCGTTTCTCAAACCCAACTGTAGCCATATTAGCTTGATGTCGCCTTTGGCTTTCCTGCGTTCTATTGCCTCTTGGACTATAGAAAGTGCCTCTTGCTCAGGGCGGAATATATTTAACATATCTATCCTATCTGGTATATCCATTAAGTTTCTATATACTTTTTGCTTCAGTATAGTGTCCGCTTTCGGATTGATAGGTATTACAGTATATCCTTTTTTGATCATATACCCAGGTACTGAGAAAGCTACCTTAGTTATATCCGCTGACATACCGTAGACAGCTATGTTTTTCATGTTTTCAAAGATTTCTTGCATTTTCATTTAGCTATCTCTCATTTATATTTTGATGATTCATCTAAAATAACTAAATTTTTATTCGTTTAGTAATATAACGTTGCTACTTTGATTTTAGATGTTTTAAATGTAATTTTTCTTTTAGTTTGTAACATATATTACAGAACTGAAGTTTAATTCGTCTATATCTTACGTATAATATTACGTTTAAGTTTAAATAATTAGAAGGACTATATGTTATCAAACGCATTTAACATTATATATAATAAAGTGAATGGTTGGTGGGAAGCATCAGTAGGTATGTTTCCTAATTTTGTTGTCGCGATGATAGTTGTAATTGTGTTTTTTATTGTTGCGAAGTATTTAAAACACTGGATTAAGAAATTCTTGCAAAGATTCTACGGCCAATCGGCTGTTATTAATCTATTTTCGAATGTTGTTTATCTCACTGTCCTTGCGGCTGGATTATTCGTAGCACTTGATATTTTAGATTTGGATAAAACTGTAACGTCTATGCTTGCAGGGCTAGGAATCATTGGTTTAGCTTTAGGTTTTGCATTCCAAGAGATAGCTGCTAATTTCATATCAGGTGTTATACTCTCGATCAACAAACCATTTACTATAGGCGATATAATTGAAGTTGATAATATATTTGGTACTGTAGAATTCCTCTCTCTCAGAACTACGAACCTCAGAACTTTTGAAGGGCAGAAAGTATTGATTCCCAATAAAACTATGTTCCAAAACTCGATAACAAATTTCACTGAATATGGTAAGAGAAGAATAGATTTGTCTGTTGGTATCTCATACGGTGATGATCTAGAAAAAGTACAGAAAGTAACTCTTGATGCTGTTAATTCGCTAGAAGATATACTAAAAGATGAAGAAGTTCTGTTCTACTACACTGGTTATGGTGATAGTTCTATAAACTTCGTGGTTATGTTTTGGACGGAATATAAGATAAAACATAGCGAGTATTTGGAAGCACGACACAGAGCCATAAAAGCTATAACGAAAGCATTCAGTGATAATAGTATTACTATACCATTCCCTATACGTACACTAGATTTCGGAATCAAAGGTGGAGAAAAGCTATCAACTGTTATAAAAAATACTCCCCTAACCTTAAAGAAAGATTAAGGGAGAGGGTTAAATTTATATCAATTTCCATTCATTGTCTATATAAAAGAGCATTTTCAAATTAGTGTTACCTATATCAATAAATTGCCCAGAAATTTTTACCTTAATAATACCTGAAGATTTATTGACGACAAAACATATTTGCCCATCAACACCATCAGGTAAAGTAATGTTTGATGTTTGAGCACTATCAAAGTAATAAACAGAATAACCTGCAGGTGGGTTAGTACTATTCCCTTTCCAGATAGAAGCAAAGTTCATAGTACCATATTCACTTGAACCTGACCCACCAATTTTTAATGCTTGAGTCTTAGCGTCTGTCGAAACGACCTGCAATCTAGCATCTGGCGCTTGTGTACCAATACCCACATTTGCTGAACTATCGGCTCCGTTCACTCCATCTATAGCTCCAAGCACGACTGTATGGTTGGCATTGACTTGGGCCAGTGCGCCTATAGCAGTTGAGTATTTAGCATTTGAATTATTTATTTTTGCTCCTGTACCAATAGCGACGTTGTTGCTATCTGCAGCAGCATTACCAATTGATATATTATTCCCAATTAGTACATTTGATTTACCATTCATACTCGTCGCTGATTTATTACCAACGACTACGTTATTACTGGCAGTAGTAGAAGATTTCATTGATTGATAGCCGACTACTACGTTGCTTGTTCCACTAGTAATACTATCACCAGCGGCATTTCCGACGAAGACACTTTGATTCTTATTATGAAGCATAGTAGTGTCATTGATAGCATACGATTTGTCAGTAGTTATAACACCCTCTGCATCTAGAGCGAATGCTTTGCCTGTGGTATTAGTACTGTCAGCTATCGCGTGTATAGCAACTGCGTTACTACTACCACTTGATTTTGCAGTTACTGTTAATCCGGTTGCACTACCGCCGCTAGTACCACCAGTAGAATTAATTCTTGCACCTAAAGCGTTAGTACTTGTACCTGAACTTTCATAACCCAAATCAAAGAGGTATTCATTTGCAGTAATATCAGCTGTGTTTTGTGCTGTCGTTGTACCATAATCAACAAAACCGCTACCAGCAGTCGAAGTAGTCCAAGTCATATTACCACTACCATCAGTAGTAAGGAATTGCCCATTAGTACCATATCCATCGGGTAGAGTAAGAGTGTAGTTTCCACTAAGAGCAGAGACTGATCTAAGTGCTATGTAATTAGAGTTATCAGAGTCGTATAGTTTTAGTGAATCTCTACTTTGAATACTTAGACCTTCTGCAAAAGTCTTTTCTCCACCGAAAGTTTGAGAGTTACTACTAACTATTCCAGATTGAGTACTCCCAGCAAAATTGATATTTAGTGGATTGTTTGAAGTTCCATATCCCGTAAAAGGACTACCACTAGCAGTAACAATAGAGTCAAATTTGCTATTGAATTTATTCCAATCAGTAGAGTTCAGGTAACCATCTGTAGTTGTACTTGCCGAATCCATTCTTAATCTATCACCAGTTGTTCCATCTCCACGTACTGGGAGATTCGTATATATAGTAGATGATGAATTGCTGTTGAAAGTCGTCCAATCCTCTTTGGATAAGTAACCATCTGTAGACGCATCGGCTTTATCCATTCTTACTTTGTTTCCACTCGTACCATTCCCTTTAACGGGTAAATCGGTAATTACATTCATAGCTGAAAGCTTGTTGTTGAAAGTGTTCCAGTCAGTAGAGTCTAGATAACCGCTAGTACTTGAATTGGCTTTGTCAATTCTTAGCCTATCACCAGATTTCCCATTCCCTTTCAGAATTCCACCAGTAGTAAAAACAGAATCCATTTTACTATAGAATTTTATATAGTCAGATGTAGCCAGATAACCTGAGTCTAAAAACCCTGCTTTTTTGATAGTAAGCGGATTACCCGAAGTTCCATTGCCAATAATGGGTGCAGTAGCACTTACAGTAGATAATTTGCTGCTGAATGTCGTGTAATCGCCTGAGCTCAGATAACCGTGATTGCCTGTAGTTGCTTTTAGTAAAGTTATAGCGCTTGTAATACCATTACCTGTTAAAGGAGCAGCAACTTTTACAGAATCTATGGAAGTATTATTATTGAATTTAGTCCAATCTGCAGCTGAAAGATAACCTGCTGTTGTACCATTCGCTTGAGAAATTGTAAGAGGGTCACCACTCACACCTGTACCGCTTAGGGGAGTACCACTAGCCACAGTAACTGCAGATAGCTTATTGTTAAATGTCGTCCAATTAGATGCCGTTAAATACCCATCTGTCGTAGTGCTCGCCTTAGCTATTGTCAATGAATCACTGCTAGTACCACTACCAGACAATGGGATATTATTAGCAACTACTACAGTTGATAGTTTGTTATTGAATGTCTTCCAGTCAGTTGAGTCTAAATAGCCGTTAGTTGAACTACTTGCCTTAGAAATAGAAATACTATTCGTAATACCATTTCCAGTCAAAGGAGTAGCAACTTTTACAGAATCTATGGAAGTATTATTATTGAATTTATTCCAATCTGTAGCCGAAAGATATCCGTCAGTAGTACCACTTGCTTGAGAGATAGTCAGTGAATCCCCAATGACACCAGAACCGCTAATCGGTATGCCACTAGCCACAGTTACTGCAGAAAGTTTATTGTTAAATGTCGTCCAATTGGAAGCCGTTAAATATCCGTCTGTCGTAGTACTCGCCTTAGCTATAGTCAATGAATCGCTACTAGTACCACTACCAGACAATGGGATATTATTAGCAACTACTACAGTTGATAGTTTGTTATTGAAAGTCTTGAAGTCAGCCGAATCTAAGTAACCATTAGCCGAACTACTTGCTTTAGAAATAGAAATATTATTAGTAATACCATTTCCAGTCAAAGGAGTAGCAACTTTTACAGAATCTATGGAAGTATTATTATTGAATTTATTCCAATCTGTAG
>JAGXGG010000101.1 GCA_024636855.1 Ignavibacteriota bacterium
GTATTGAACCGCCACCATCATTCCCAGGGTCAAATCGCCTTCGATCACAGCCTTGGCTGATATAAAAGAGATTAGAATATTCTTGGCCTGGTTGATAAATACCGATCCTGCCTGCTGGTTTTGCTGCAACATTAATCCCTTTATACTGACCCGGAACATACTTGTTTGTATGCGTTCCCATTCCCAGCGTTTCTGTTTTTCGCAACTATTCAGCTTAATTTCTTGCATGCCGGTAATGAGTTGGTAAACATTACTTTGGTTGGCTGCGGAGACAGAAAAGCGTTTATAGTCAATTTCTTTTCTTCTTTTCATAAACAGAAGAATCCAAGCAACATACAGAATGCTACCGGCATAAAAGACTAACAGGATTCGCAAGTCATAGTATGCCATGATAAAACTGTAAATAATGAACATGAACACGCCAAAAGACATGCTGATCAGATTACCCGTTAAAAAAGTTTGGATCCGCTGATTATCATCTATCCGCTGCCTGAGGTCGCCTATCATTTTTGTGTCAAAAAACCTGATAGGAAGCTTCATTAGTTTAATCAGGAAGTCTGAAATCAAAGAAATGCCAACCCGCACACTGACATGTAGCATAATCCAGCTACGGACAAATCCTACTGCTGTCTGGCTTATAGTTAGGACTAATTGTGCAACCAGCACAAGTACAATAAAATCCAGGTTATTGGTTGTAATTCCCACGTCAACAATAGCTTGCGTAAGAAAAGGGAGTATCAGACTTAGCAAACTTCCGGTTAGGAAACCAAGAGTGAGCTGCAAAATTAATCTACGGTATGGCTTAATGTACCTAAAAAGGTACTTGAATCCGGCTTTATTCACTTTTTCCCCCTTCTCACTATAAAAATCAGGCGTTGGTTCCAGAAACAGAGCGATCCCCTTTTGTTCTCCGTCCTCTTTTGTACTGGCCCAACATCTTAGAAACTCATCTTTGGAATATTGTAACAACCCGGCAGCCGGATCAGAAATATACACGAGAGCACCTTTGGGGGTTAATCTTATTTTATAGAGCACCACAAAATGGTTTTGATTCCAGTGGAGAATGCAAGGAAACGTTGCTTCTTCTAACTGCTCAAATCCAAGGCGCACGCCTTGTGTCCGAAAGCCGATTTTTTCAGCAGCGTCGCTTAACGACAATAAAGAAACCCCCTCGCGTGATTTATAGGCCAGCTCCCGTAAAACATGCAGGTTATAGTGCCTCCCGTAATATTTAGCCACAATTCGCAAAGCAGTAGGACCACAATCCATACCATCAGGCTGCTTGTAATGGGGGAATGTTAGCATTCAGGTAAATCTTGCATTTCAATTATTACTTACAGTCATTCATATTACAATAATATCCATTTGGCTAGAAATCTGTTAAATGATCCTATAATCTAAATAATTCCAAGAAAAGTTTAGCCAAAGATGATTTTAAACATAAACACATTACCAAACTAACGTTCACTCTGGGACTGTACTAAATCACGTACTTCATCCTCAGAACAACTTCTCACAGTCGCTAATATGGCGCGTGATTTCATTCTTTCTTTTTGACTCCTAAATTTGCTGTTATGAATATTTCTTGGATGAGTAAGGTGAAAAAGGCTTCCCTTACTTCTGAATATATTATAGCGAAGTACTCTAAATCGCTCAAATCGCTCGTAATCCTCATTACCCCAACCATAAAATCTTTCATTCTCCATTCCAGCCTGAATATATTTGCACTTGTTGACCATGAAAGCACCGCCAAACATCAATGTTCCATATATTGGATACATCTTAGATTTGTTCCTCATAAGAACACTGATGCTGCTCTTTTTCAAAAAAAGATCACGGATGATGTATGATGTATCTAGAAAACTACCATCGTAAGGATAAGCGATTTCATAATGCTCACTTCTTAAACTGTCAATGGCCGCTAATATTTGTTTCTTATGTACTAGTACATCCGTATCCCAAATAGCTAAAAAAGGAGTACTTGACATCCCTACCATTTTATTTAAGTACATTGTCCGGTAGAAGATAGGATCTTTATCCTCTATATAGTAATACTCGACTTTCCTATCTAGTAATCGTTCAATAATCCGATTGTTATTAGGTGCTGCTTCAAGAACCATAATGTTGGTTTTAAACGAATGACGAATATACTTGATTACAGCAATCAGGTTTTCAAGCCTCACTATCGAATCTAAACGGACGGGGATGAGAAAGGTTAAGTCTTCTAGATTAGTCCTCATATATTAATTCTTAATTTGGTGCATTTTCACAATATGACCTAATGTAATAATCAAAGACGGAAAACCATTAGTTATACAGATACGGTAATTAAAATTGGACAATTCTATATTAGTGAAGGAATCCCATATCTCAGAGAAAATGATTTTCTCAAAAAAATCATTTGAATCAAATTCAATCCTATTCACTGAAAGGTTTCGAGCTAAATCCGTTAATAAAAAGTATACACCAGATGCACCATCGGCTATAAATACGTCCTTATCTTTTAGTTCAGCCTTTAATATCATATTAATGTCAATATTTTCCCTCAGGATATGCATATGACTCTGCCAGTTTTTGGGAAAAAATTCTTCCCTTAGATGTGACATACTCCACAAAAGAAACAATCGATGGGAATGAAGAATGGGTAGTGTAGACAAAATGATGTCAGACAACTCTTCAACGATCTTCATTAAGCGATAATTATAGAAATTCAAGCTAAGTAATTTACTTAAGACAAATACAAATGAAGGGAGCAAATAATTTATCGAAAAAAGAAACGGTTCAGCCTGTAAATCATCCGATAATTCTAGATGAATATGATTGACTATCTTTATGATTAATTCCTTGTAAAAATAATCTAAATCACTGTCTCCATTAAAATGTCTCAGTCTATTATAAAAATAGTATAGGGACAACATAAGCTCGAAGGGCTCGAAGAGAGAGAAAGGATTAATTTCTTGGTTAGTTGAGAAAGTTAAGTTCTTAAAGATAATATTGTCAAACTCTGCTAATACAACGTCAATATTTCCCGAGGCATACTTATTTGCAACCAGATAGTGAATTCCAAGAGCTAATTCGACGAGCTCATTGTTGGAAATTCTCGAAGATTTCTGCTTCAAATCAGAATAGATTTCATCCAAATATCCCTCAGCTAAATTGATATAGCTTTCGTTACCAGTCTCCCTTCCTATGATAAATAAATAAATAGTGAGCCCAATTTTTCCGTTTGTCAAGCCTAACGGAATGTTTCTATCTACCGATTGCAATAATCTTTCGTTGACTTGCTCAATGAACTTGTAAAAATTAGGTGTGATTATATCATTAACGCCCTCTCTAGTTATTATATCTCTGATTTGACTTAGCATCTTATTTTTTTAACTAATTTACCAATGAATTGCTTTCATTTCGTTTATCTTTAACCTATATTCTCTAGCCATTTTCATTTAATCTAAGAGGTCGAGAAAATATATATACATTTCACAGTATGAGCATTACCTCATTTCTCTCATAATAAGATCTGCTTTACCCAATACAGAAGTGTAAAAAACACAAACACGAATTTCAAGTTTATTGCTAATTTCAATACTCATTCAAATTGAAAAATTTATAAAAAAACGAGAATGATATATGAAATATTAGAATGGATATTTCGTTTGTGTACCAGGAAGATACCGAAAAACCAGATTTCGATAGACGGTAGAATATCTCCTCCCGATTATTCACACGATCATCGATAGTTAAGTAATGGGGCCAAGCCTTTTCCCGTTTTTTCAAATTCTGTCATTATATAGCTCAAGGTTTCTTCGATACCGCCTTCAAAGCAAAATTTATCAAAATCTCCTGGTTCCTTGACAGTTGAGACTTTCTGGCTACATGGTCCAAAGCATACAGGCAAGTATTTACAATTCATACATTTTTTGTTTTCAAAAGTTGCTTTTGATAGTTTCAGAGGAAGCAATATTTCAGACCAAACGATTTCACCTCCCTTAGTTAAAGTCCCATCTTCTCGCTCCTTCTCAAAGTTCTTAGCGGTACATTTGAAGATTCTCCCGTCGTAATTAATCACTGCCTGATTATATTTATCAGCATAGCACGAATATCCTTTTGTATTCAAAATTTCCTTATCAATAAGAAACCCAGCCTCCGCAAAATCTAATCGTAAACCTTCTATTTCTTGTATTGATACTTTCCCATTATCCTTATCTTGCCATACTTGTTGGAGTAATATTGTTATTTTCTTTCTAACCTCAGTCGGGAAGCTGGCGATAATATCTTTAACTGAAGAAAATGATTCTCTGGTGAAATTTATCCGTAGTGCCAAGTTTTGAGGATGCATTTTTTCAGCAAGCAAAATTATGCTTCTTACAATTCTATCGTATGAATCGCCTCGATTTGCTTTTGTATATCGAATCGTATTATGAATATTTTTCGCTCCATCAAGTGTAATTTGAAATGATTGCATATTGATCTCTTCGAAGAATGGTATCATATCTTCTTTTATCAAATACCCATTTGTGGTCATACCTGATTCAAATAGAATATCTTTTTCTGTACATATTTTCTTAGCCCCGGTTGCCAATTGCTTCATCACGGTATTGTAACATAACAAGGGTTCTCCACCAAACCAGTCCAAATAAAACTTTGAAAGATTCTTCTCAGAAGTTAGATTATCTATAAATTTGAGAATTGCGGTGACAGTTTCTTTACTCATCCTCCTTTTGGGATGTGATTCGTAACAATACCAGCAACTAAAATTACAATTTAACGTTGGATTTATAGTTAGCCGATATTCGCTCGAATTAAAATTTTCAATTCGATTATTGAGTAATAGTGAACGATAAATAGAAGTATCAAAAACAGATGTCTGTATTACTCCAAGTTTGTGCATTAAGCTAAAAAGTACAGGATCATCCTTTTCAAGTCGATCAAGCTTATTAGAATAGCGACAAATCTTACTATATTTTTCTATATCAATAGCGAATATCATTTTTCTAAAAAGGTTAATACCAACTACCGTATCATTAAATGTTTTGAATACGTTGTATTTACTGAAAATGTACTTTTGCATTGAGTAATAGATTAAAGAAAACCTTCAATTATCATTTTTTTTGAAAACCATTAAAAAGAAAAAGGAAGAGATATATCCATATCATCCCGTCCTTTTTCTTTCGAATAACATGGTATGTCATCTGTTGCCAAATCGAATACAGTTCTATTTGTTATTGTAGCTAAATGAATACCAATCATCATTCCTAAATATG
Source organism: Ignavibacteriota bacterium (assembly GCA_024636855.1). GTDB lineage: Bacteria > Bacteroidota > Ignavibacteria > Kapaibacteriales > UBA2268 > PGYR01. The sequence continues at coordinate 5,262 of JAGXGG010000101.1, forward strand.
ATGAATAGTTAGTAACCGGTACATTCACAGCTGCACCCCATAACCTTATTCGAATTGGTAACCGATGGAGCGTCGTAATATGTACACTTACAACCGTCAATGGTATTTTTATTTAAATGATTATCCGTGTTTGTACCTAAATTCATTTTTATAACTCACGCAAGCCACAAGTAGCCTGTTAAACAAGGCTTCCCCGTAATATCGACGGTTAAATTTATAGCAGAATTCGTCGAGGTAATTTTGCAGGAATTCA
>JAGXGG010000102.1 GCA_024636855.1 Ignavibacteriota bacterium
AATACAACCAAGTTTCCCATCTACAGTAGCATAATAGACACCTGGTTTATTTATAACTATACTATCAGTAGTCTCGCCGTTGCTCCATTTCAATTCTCCATAATCATATTTTACATACAATACGGTTGATTCTCCTTCACAAAAGTCCTGTTTACCAACGATATTCAATTCTGGAGCCGGTTTTGTTTGTAAAGTGTAGTTTGCAGTATCTGAACAATCACTACCTTTTACACTTACAATAAGTTGATATGTACCAGCCGCATTAACAGCTATAGATGGTGAGTTTTTACCATTAGACCAATCGAATGAATAATTAGACAGATTGTTTAGCCCTTCAACTGATAAAATTGTTTGTTCACTTTCACAGATTAAATCTCCTTTACTACTAGATATATCAATAACAGGTGGGTCTATAATCTCGACATAGACTGTGTCACGAACATAACAGAAGTTCTTATCATTAGCCTGAAGTATATATCTACCAGATCTAGTAACAATGATTGAGTCTTTTCGAGAACCAGTTGACCATTGTTGAGAAGTAATTAGAGGGGACTTATCACTAAGTTTTAGTATTACTTCACCGGGTGAACAAATAGTATCACTAGGATATGATGCTATATTTAAATCAAAACTTCGAACTCGTTTTACCTCAATAGTTTCACTGAAAACACATATAGATTTGGTACTAATTTTCAGATTGTAAAGTCCAGTTTTAGTTACGAAAAGCGAGTCTGAATTTGAACCCGTTGACCATTCAAAATTAAAAATTTCTGAATCAGCATTTGTTGTCAATATATTAGTGGAGTTATCACAATCGAAGTTTTCATAAATTTCTAAATTGAAATCTGTGATATCATCTATAGTAAAATCAACTGACTTTTTACATTTCGTAACTGTATCAATTCCGTAAGCAGTATAATTACCTGCAGATTCTATTGTTGCGGTTTCTCCTTTATCCCCATTACTCCAAAAATATTTATACCTTGGATGTGGAGTTTTAATTCTAACAATTAAATCTTCCCCATCACATAATGTCTTTCCTTCAGGGAAGTCGAGTTTCAAATTATGATAACTATAACCTTTGACTAAGATAGTATCACTGAATTCACACTTACCTGATTTAGATTCAACTCTAAGCGTATAGTATTTATCCTGTTCCACTCTTATAGTGTCAGTAACACTTCTATTAGACCAATAGAAATTGAAAGAAATAGTATCTGCATTAGAAGTTAGTCGGATTTCATTACTATCACAATTATAGACAGGTATAATCTCTAATTCAAAATCTTCGGCTGAGTAAATCCTAAATTCTTTCTTAAATTCACAACCTGTGATAGTATCTAGAGCTGTTACCCAATACTTTCCGGGTTTACTAAATGCAGTTTTTAATGTTTTGTAGCTATTACTCCATAAGTATGTACAATGTGGGTGGGGATTAGTTATTTCTACTTCTATAACTTCATCATCACAGATAAATGAACCAAGAGGAAAATTCAAATTTGGCGTTCGGTTTATACTTTCAATAGTTATACTTTCTTCAGTGAAGCATTCTTCAGATATAAATACTTTTAGAGTGTAAGTACCCATTTCAGAAACTATAATTGAACTAGTCGTTTCACCAGTTGACCAAAGATAATTCTCAAATTCTCCACTACATGATAGTTTGAAAGTATCCTGACAATCAAGTATTTCCTTTTCAATCTCATATGAAGGTGGTGAAACGAAATAAACACTGATCGAATCACGTACTGTACAACCATATTGGTTAGTAGCTGTCAGATAATATCTACCAGACTCCGTTACTTTTATTGAACTATCTCGGCTTCCAGTGGACCATAAGTAATCTTCAAAGTGAGCCGTAACTTTTATACTAACTGTATCTACATTACAAACAACATTACCAGGGTATGTTTCAAAATTAATATCAGTTGCTATTCCGACACTTAGCCTAACAGCAATTGCTACTTTATTAGTAATTCTATCTTTAAGATAATATATCCCAGAATTTGATTTTTTTACATTTGGAATTGTTAGAGCCTTGGTATCAAATTCCTGAAACATCCCCATCCATTTGAATCTATTAAAGTCCAAATCAAGTTCTGGATCAAAATAAAGCTGACCACCTACACAAATTTTAAAATCCTTTATTTCATATTCATCTTCATATTTTCCTGGACCAGTATCAGGTAATCCTATTAATGATTTATCGTTATTAGTTGTTATTCCTGGACCTAATTCTTTATATCTACATTCTGGTCCCCACACATTTGGAGCTTCAATAACAGAGAGGTAAGATTTGTTTTCTCTAGCAATATATATTTTATCATTTATAGCTCTTTTCAAAGCCCACATACCTCCTTGACCTCTCTTGTGCTTAAACTCAGCAACTTTATTATATCTAAATATACTATTGTAAATATATGGATTCACATCCACTTGAAAGCACCTAGAATAAAATCTATCACTAGTGTTTGAATCTAGTTGATAAGTTGTTAAAAATAAATTCATAGAATTTTGAGAAAATTCTAAACCATAAACACCCGTCTCAAAGACTGATGTTGATAATACTTTCATTGAATCAATTCGGCCACTGCCGTTATCAAAGGCAGCAAATTCTATTTCGTTCCCATCATAATCTGCTGAAACTAGTAAATTTTGATTAGGAGCAACTTTCAAATACCCTTTATTAAAATTACGTTTCATTTTACTCTTATATTTATCTTTATAGTATAACTTACCATCTTGGTAAAGATACACTATATAGGATGTACTGTCAGGTACATGCGGGTTTATCACAACCCAAAGATCTTTTTTATTAGCATGTCTCACTATTTCTACTCTTTCGAAACTCTTTTCGGAGCTATCTAAGTGTGTTACCACATTAGAAACTTCGCCATCTATACTATTTGTAAAATCTAATTTGTATAAATATGAGCCATCTTGAAATGCAGAAGTATGAGCTGTTATTAATAGAAATAATTTGTCATTACTTGGGTCTTGGAATATTGAAATACCTTGAGCCGCTTCTTGTGAGCCTAGAAGTTCATTATAGATTAAATCATGTTTGCTGTTCCAAATATTAATACCATCAGAATAGAATAATAAATTACCATTCTGATCTATACCTGTTGCTGCTGCTTCAATTGAATTTATTAAAAAGTCATCGGAAAGTGCATAAGGTTGAGAAGTTCTTGAATCAAATTTTAAAGAAGCACCGTTTCCGAATATCCATAAATCTTTATCAATCTGACTGTGAGTCGAAAGAATACTGGCAAGAAAAAAGAAAAATATGAGTAATAATCTAAGCATTTCGATAAGATAATAAATTAAAATTGAATATTCAAAATTTAATAGATTAATCAATCCTTACTTCTATTCTATAATTAATATTTTTTTGATTAAATTGTTAAGATTTTATTCACCGAAAAGTGTAAAAAAGTGAACTATTGGGATAAAAATCCAATTTACTATCAGATTTTCATATCAGTACTAAGCTTTTGCTTTGTATTACTGGGGACTTTCTATTTTGTAAAACTTGCTACTACTGTAAGTGATGAGAATTTATTTATATCACCCCCTTCTGATATATATATATCAAAACTCAAAGGTGAGTTTGATGATTATAATAAACGTCAATACTATGATACTGCTTTTGTAGGTAGTTTTATAATTGGTGTAGATAATATATCTTTGGATAGTGTAACTAACCAATATGAAATATTAGAAAAAAGAAAGAATGCAGAAGATAATATATCACTCAAAATCGCAAATTTCAATAGTCAACAAATTCAAACAATAAGAATACCTTCTAGTGATTTAGATAATTTTTATTTAGAAAACCTAAAATCATCGGTAATTATTACCTATGTTTTCCCTGAAGGTGTATCGGATAGAGCTGGTTTGAAAAGTGGTGATATTGTATTAGAAATCAATGGTCAGACTTTCACCAGTGTACAGCAAGCAGACCGCATAATAAAAAGTAGTCGTTCGGGTAGCACTATAGAATATTTGATAAATCGGAATGGAAAAGTATTCAATAAACAACTTACATTACCAAAATTTGGTATAAATCTATCCCAATTATTGATGATGATTTGTGGTATGTTTTTACTCTTTCTAGGTGAGATAATAGGTATCAAACGTCCAAGGATAAGGGGTGCTAGGATAACTTCTCTATCACTTATAATCTTTGGTTTAGTCTCAACTCTTGGAATAGTTGGATTGAGTTCAATAGATAATATATTTGATCATTTCTTACTCAATTTTGCAAACTTTGCAATGTTCATATCAATACCACTTATACTACATAGTTTGAAATACTTTCCTAGGCACTTGGTAGGAATAACAGAGAAGAAATATACAATATTTACTCCTTATATTATTGCTGGGTTTTTCTTCATTTTCCAAGTAGGAATCAATTATGGTTTCTGGATTAATATGTTTGACATCAAGGTTTTGGAATTCATAAACAACTCTTTATTCCTGATATTCTTAGTTATTTCAGCTATATTTATTTTCATAACTAATCTTATTCATAGAAAATCTTTGAACAAAAAAGATTGGAAAAAAGGTAGACTAATTCGATTTTCTTATACATTAGTTTTCTTGATGATAGTAGTGCAGTCAGTACTATTTCAGTTTGGTTATTTCAAACTAAGAGAGCTTATCTATGGTTCGCTACTTCTAATACCTATATCATATATGGTTTCGGTTGGTTTATACAGAGTATTTGATTTAAACATTAGATTAAAGAGAAATTACCAGTATTTACTCGTGAGTTCAGGGCTTTATTTAGTCTATATTTCGTTCGTAATACTATTTATATACTTACTTTCTTCAATTTATTGGGAAATCCCAAATTTACACTTTTCTGGAACATCAATTGAAGTACTCAAGAATCCTTTAAGTATAGAAATGCATGCGTTATACGAGAAGATATTGATAGTATTGCTATCAATGTCTATCGCAATCTTATTATGGAATGTAGCAAAAGTAATACAAGAAAAAATAAATCATAAATTCTATAGATCCAAATCAGATTTCAGACAAGCAGCAAAAGAGTTCAGTAAACTAAATTCAAAAAGCTTCAACCCAGATCAATTCAGCAAATTCTTTCTTCAAAGATTGTTGGATATGATTCAAACTAAAAGAGCTGGATTACTTCTTTTTAAAGACAATCATCTAGTGTCTCAAAGATTTGCTGGGTTTAATGACGACACACTAACTGAGTATATCTCTGCAGTTAGTGGTAAACTTCACATGAGTTTGATGAACTATGCAGATAGTGTACCAGTCGACTATTTGCCCGATGCGCAGAGGATAGTACTACGTGAATTTAAATTCCAATATTTGACACCCATTTGGTCAAAAGATGACTTAATAGGAATAATATTAGTTGGTGAAAAACTATCTGAAACAGCTTATCATAATGATGATTTGTTATTCTTATCAGCTATTTCAGGACAAGCTTCAGTTGCAATAGAGAACTCATTACTCTATGAGGATTTGGCTAAACAAGAACGATTCAAACATGAATTAGAAATTGCTCGGGGTATCCAACTCGCTTCGTTACCTATTAAAACACCAGATATATCTGGACTTGATATAGCTGGAGTATCAATACCCGCACTAGAAGTAGGTGGAGATTTTTATGATTATTTGAATGGGAAATCTAACGCTGTAACGATAGTTATAGGTGACGTTAGTGGTAAAGGGACTTCTGCTGCACTATATATGTCTAAAATTCAAGGTATAATGCGTACACTACATGAATTTGACTTAAAGCCCAAAGAGCTATTAGTAAGGACTAATTCACTAATAAGTGATAGTATGGATAATAAGTCTTTTGTTACTTCTACAAGTGCTTTTATTGACTTAGATACTGAGACTGTTACAATATCTAGAGCAGGACATTTACCGTTATATTTCTATAATTGTAAAGAAGACCGAGTGGAAAACTTAAAGCCAAATGGTATAATGCTAGGGTTTGGTAACGGCGCTAAGTTCGCTGATATATTAGAAGAAATTGTAATAGATTTTAATCCAGGCGATGTACTATTATTCATTACAGATGGTATATTGGAGACTAGGGATAGTAGCGGTAATGAATTTGATGAAAAAGAAATAATAAGAATGCTAAGTATCTATAGTAGCCATTCAGCAGATGATATCAAGAATAACATACTCCGAAGAGTACAGAGTTTCACAGGAGAAATGGAACAATTTGATGATATGACAATAGTTGTAGTTAAAAGGAATAGCTAAGAGCAAACTCGGGATAGCCGAACTTGTTCATGTTCATGTTATAAGACAACTCATCATCTACATTGAAATCATAAAGATGGGCTCCAACATAAGCATCTACAGCTGATATAACATATACACCTAACAAATAGAAAGCCATCATATCTCTATTATCTCTATTAAATTCTTTGTTGGCTTTTAACTGTCTTATCTCCAAATCTGTTAGTATACTTTTGCTAATTGGATAGTAAGTATCACCTAGATTATCAGGATTCTCAATAGGGATTTTGGTTCCCGTTCTAGTAGCATTATCTAATTGGTCTCGGTAGCTATTGAATTCACTATTATAATAATAAATAAGACTACCCAATCCAACGGCCGCACCAAATAAAATAGGTGCTTTCCAATACTCTTCATTATAATACTGTCCCCATCCAGGAATAACAGACTTCCAGAGCGCCTCACTTGGGGATTTGCTCATATAGTTGTTATCAGACATCTTAACAGTCTTAATTTCAGGTTGAGTAACTGTTGTACTATCTTGAGCATAATCTATATTAGTCATCGATAAAAAAGCAATCAATATGATTAGCGGTTTTAACATACTGCAATAGCTTCAATTTCAATTTGTACATCTTTTGGCAGACGACTAACTTCGAATGTAGCTCTAGCTGGTTTTGATTCATGGAAATATGTATTATATGTCTCATTCATCTCACCAAATTTACTCAAGTCAGTCATTAGAACAGTAGTTTTAACTACATTATTCAAACTAAGTCCCTGCGAAGCAAGAATTGCTTTTATATTTTCTATTACTTTTTGTGTTTGCTCTTCTACAGTATCACCTATCAAATTACCTTTGGTATCAAATGGTATCTGCCCAGAAATAAACAACATAGATCCTGAAGCTTTCACAGCTTGTGAATAAGGACCTACTGGTGCTGGAGCATGTGGAGTTTCTATTATTTCTTTTGTCATTTCGTATTTTCCTTAGCATACAAAGCTGCACCTAAGATACCAGCTTCATTTTGCAATTTTGATTTTATTATACATATTTTATCCTTGAGTTCTGGTATTACTCGTTTCTTCATTTCGCTCTTTGCAGTATCGAACAGAAGATTATTTACATGACTAATACCGCCACCAATCACAAATATAGGAATTCCAGTTAAATTAGCAGCAGAGCTAAGCCCAATTCCTAATAACTTTCCCATTTCCATCAGATTTATGATTGCCAAATCATCACCTATATTCGCAGCATCTGATATTTCTCTAACTGAAAATGAATCTAACGAGTTGAGCATTGAATTTGGGAAATTCTTCAAATCTGACTTTGCTCTTTCTACAAATACATTCGCATTAAAATAGCTTTCAAATATACCAGTTCGGTAGGCATCACCTTTTTCATGGAAATTTATGATAGTATGTCCCAATTCTCCTGAACTACCGTTTGATGAGGTAACTATTGCTCTATCTCTGATTAAGACACTACCAATCCCTGTCCCGAGAGTAACAAAGTAATATTCACTTAACTTATTTAACTTAGCTTCTGCAAAACCAGCAAGGTAGGCATCATTCTGATAATAAACCGGTAAATTTATTAATCGGTTAAAAACATCTAAAATGTTTTCAGATTCCCAATATTTTATATTAGGAGCAGATATTACTATACCTGATGGATTAATTGTTCCGGGGAAACCTATTCCGGATGATTCGGGAGAAAATCTATGAGTTAAGTCTTCTAAAACTGGCTTCACTAGAGTTTCAAATTCAGCTATACTTTTAGCTTCATTTCTAATTTCAAGATTATGGATTATTTTTTCATTTTCAATTACACCAAATTTGATAAATGAACCACCTATGTCAATCCCCAGATTCTTCATCATTCTTCTTTTTCTTGATAAATATTACTTTCTCACCGGGTTTTATCATACCATATTTTTCTCGAGCTAGTCGCTCTATTTCCAAAGTATCTTTTTTCATCTGAATTTCTAACTTTTTCAGAGAATCTATTTCTGAACGAAGTTTTTCTGCTTTTTCAGATAAGTCACTTTCTTTAGTAATGTAGGAGTATTTATTAATAGCTCCATAGTCTGTGAAAAGATAGAAGATAAGTATTACAAATAAAATAACCCCGCCTACGACAAGATGTCTTTTGACGGGGTTTTCGTGTAATTTTTGTTTGCTATCTTCAGTCATTTAATTCGTTATGTTTATTTGAATTGCTTCAAGAAATCAACGAAATCATCCATTTCTTTTTTAGTTCTAGTTTCTGTAACTGTAATAAGTAGTGTGTTAGGACTATTTACATGTTTAGAAACATTTATACCTGCTAAGAAACCTGCATCATTTGCTTGGTCTAATATTTCAACAATATTACCCGGAACATTTACTGCAAATTCGAATACAAATGGCTTATCATTGAATAATTCGTAGCCATCTAATTCAACAATTCTGTCTGCTAAATAATGTGATTTGTGGAATGATTGCTCTGCAACTTCCTTCAAACCCGCTTTACCCATTGTTTCTAAATAGACAGTGGCAGCTAACATGAAAAGACCTTGGTTAGTACAAATATTAGAAGTGGCTTTCTCCCTTTTGATTTGCTGTTCACGAGTTTGTAATGTTAATACAAATCCACGCTTACCATCTAAATCTTTAGTTACACCAGCTAGACGACCAGGAATTTTACGAACAAATTCTTGTTTACAAGCAAAAATACCTAAATAAGGACCCCCAAAACTAAGAGGAATTCCTAAAGGTTGCCCCTCAGCAATTACTATATCAGCATTGTAGTTACCTGGTGCTTCTAATACACCAACTGAGAAAGGATCGGCAGCTACAATAAATAAACTACCATTTGCATGAGCTAGTTTTTCTATTTCATGTACTTCTTCAACAGTACCTAAGAAATTAGGTTGTTGAACAACGACAGCTGAAGTCTTATCACTAAGTAGCGATTTCAACTTTTCGAAATCAGTAGTTCCATCAGCAGCAATTGCATCAAGGTAAGTAAATTTTCTACCTTGAGTTACTGTTTTTACTACATCTTTGTAATTAGGATTGATAGTACCTACGTAAACAAACTCTGTTTTGCGGTTGATAGCCGAAGCCATAAGTACAGCTTCTGATAAAGCAGTACCACCATCATAAAGTGAAGCATTAGCTACGTCCATACCATATAGTTCACAAATCATTGTTTGGAACTCATACATAGCTTGCAAAGTTCCTTGCGATACTTCTGCTTGATAAGGCGTATATGCTGTACGGAACTCAGCTCTGTTGATAGTATCACCTACTATAGAAGGGATATATCTCTCATACGCACCACCACCCATAAAGCAGATATGCGAAGAAGCTGAATTATTCATATTAGAATAAGAGAGCATAAGCCGAGTTACTTCGTACTCCGAAAGCTGATCAGGGAAATCCATACCACCTCTGTAACGTACTTCAGATGGGATGTTTTCTATTAACTGTTCAAAATTTTGTACGCCAATTTTACTTAGCATATATTCTCTATCTTTGTCCGATGCTGGAACGAATGGCATATTAATCTCCGAATATTATCTTTTTAGGTAGTTGCAAAATTACTATCAAAAAGATGTAATTGCAAACAAATAATGATTGGTGTATAAACTTGTTATTAAGTTAGTTATTGTATGGGGGCTATAAATAGAAAAAAGGAGCTTCGGCTCCTTTTGATTAAATTCTATTTTTTACTCCACCACCACTTTCACTGCCTTCTCTTCTGTGCCGTGTTTTATGTTTATCAGGTATATACCTGGCTGAGCTGAGGAGCAGTCCCAAATTAAATTACCATAATGGCTCTCTTGTTTAACTAAGCTGATATTATCAACCGCATCTATTTTCTTTCCAGTAATATCATATATACTAATATCATCTGTGATCATTGGTATATTTATATCCCAATAGAACAGCACCTTAACCTCTGACTTTGCAGGGTTCGGATACGGTGGATATGTGTATAGATAATTGCGTTCTATTTCTGATTCGACATTTGTTGTTATACCAAGTTTTTCTTTTGAGGTTCTGAATAAACTACCTTGCCCTTTAAATTTTGCATAGCCTCCATCTGCAAATATATATTTACCAAATATACCGTTTATTCTAATAGGAAGTAAATCTTCTGGGTTTGGGGTAAAATCATTATCAATTTGTTTCCAATTCTTTCCTTGGTCAGTTGACAATCTAAATCCTTTTAAACTATTACCATTACTTGATATAATTATATTATTCTCATTAATCATTTCTAAAGATGAAAATTGAATTTCGTTAAATAATTCAATTTCAATTTGTTGCCATGTAGTGCCTTTATCCGTTGATTTTATTATTCTAGACGGAATTGAATTAACTGCATAATAATTTCCACCGAACTCATAGAAATAATGTATTGATGCAAAAGTAGTGTCAGTTGGTAATGAATCAACTAATTTTGTCCAAGAATCTGCGTTATCAGATGACTTGAATACTCCATTGAATGTAGAAAATGCGAATAAATCTCCATTCATAGCTTGTGCAATTTTTGAAATCTTAAAATTTGATTTTAATACAGTAGTATCCATCAATTCAGTAGTTTTGCAATAATCTTTACTTATCAAACGACCAGAATTTCCATAAATTAATACCTTATCATCCAATATTAATAAATCACTATAAATACCAAATATAGGAAATAAATCAAATGTGCTCCCATAATTAGTTGACACATACACGTTATAAGGAACTTTGCAATAAACTTGATTATCTTTCTTTCTAAAATAACTAACTGCAACCTGCTCTTGCTCTAAATAAGGATAATATGAATTCCAATTTTCGCCTAAATCAGTTGAATATTGTACGCCTCTACTAAAACTACCAACCGATAACAAAGTATCGTTATTAGAGTAAACATAATCAACCTTGGAGTTTGGGAAAATAAGATTTGTTCGATTAATTTCCTCGAATGTTGAACTTGTTTCATAAACAAGATTCCCAAAGCCCAAGAAAAAATATTTATCCTCTTTTTTATACACTTTTGATTGAATAGGCACTTGTTTTATAATCTGCCAAGATTTTCCTTTGTCAATAGACCCAATGATTCCAAGTAAATTTGAACTGGCTAAGATTCTATCTCCATCATCAAAATAATCGAAAACAGTAGCTCCAATATTAAATGAAGACCAAGTTTTACCATTGTCTTCCGACCTCAAAATATTACCAAAGCTTGTACTTATGAGAAGAAAATCATCGTTTGTATATA
>JAGXGG010000103.1 GCA_024636855.1 Ignavibacteriota bacterium
CCAAAGTGTATCATCAGCAGCTAGTATGCTAATAGTACTTTTAATAACTATTAGGTCTCCCACCCCAAACATCAAGTAACCTAGTACTAAGCTAAATGAAATCATAAAAAGCAATAGCAAAATAGTATATATCCATGCCGAGATGAACTTCGCCGCCAATAGTTTGCTTCTACTAATAGGGCGGGTTAGTAATAATCTGAACGTTCCATTATTAGCTTCTCCTGATATCATATCTCCTGCAGTTATGGATATAAGTATAGGCAAGTGAATCCATAGACTATTGAGTATAACGAAAGCCATAGTATAGGCATTTATCAAATTCCCACTTAGCAAGAATTTATCTTTCAAACTATCGATTAGAAACCCTAGCAACTGTTCTCCCTCGAATAGGAATCCGAGATTAACAACAACTACTATAAATGCTATAGCTACGAAACCAATGTATGTTCTAGGTTTTCTGAATATTTTATATAATTCTATCTGTATTAGTTTTATCATTTTGTCATGCTAATGAAGTATTCTTCCAAAGACCTAATCGGCTCTATAGAATATACTTTCACTCCTTCGTTAGATAGGAAATTGTTCAATTCGGGTATGTTTTCGTGCTCTATGAGTAGAGTGAGCTTTTCTTTTTCGATACTACCCACATTCTCTTTGAAGTTAGAATTAGCAAGTAACCCAAGAGTTCTCTCATTATCATCAGTGACGTAGCTGACTTTCATTCTACTACCCGTGAGTAGCTCAGATACATTGCCCTCGACCATAGATTGGCCTTTGTTGATGATTACCATTCGGTTGCAAATTTGTTCTACTTCATTAAGTATGTGGCTAGAGATAATCACAGTTATCCCACGCTCTTTATTAATACGGACTATTAGCTCACGCATATCAACCTGACCTTGTGGGTCAAGCCCATTAGCTGGCTCGTCTAGTATTATTAGCTTAGGGTCGTGGAGTAGGGTTTGCGCTATACCTAATCTTTGCTTCATCCCTTGTGAGTAAGTCTTTACTTTGCTCTCCCTTCTCGAAGTTAGTCCGACTAAATCGAGCACTTCAACTATCTTAGATGAAAGATTACTCACGCCTGAGATTTTACCGAGTATTTCTAGGTTTTTCTGGGCTGTTAGATAAGGGTAGAAATCTGGCTTTTCAATCAGCGCTCCTACTTGAGCTAGTGTCTCTTCCCTCTCGTTAACTATATTTTTGCCGAGTAGGGTAATATTACCTAAAGTAGGTTTGATCAATGAAAGGGTCATTCGGATAGATGTGCTTTTACCAGCTCCATTGGGACCTAAAAAGCCGAATATATCACCTTCGTACACTTTGAATGATAAATCGTTGACAGCAAGGAAGTCCTTATACTGTTTGGAAACGTGGTCAAATTCTAAGAAAACTTCTTTTTTCAAATTTTTAGCGTTTTTAATTGGTTTCAGCTAATAACGAATGATGTCTGATTTTCGTGGGAAAAAACGTGTGGCGATACATATAAATATGTCGTGCACTTGTGCTATTATACTCACTTTGAGGTATAGGAAAGTTCGGGGAATTGCTTAAATTAGTAAATTCAGCAGTAGAACAAAACACCGAACTAATATGGCATTATTCCAAAAATCAGTATTAAACAAGTACCTAAGAGAGATTGATGATAAGAAAAGCTTTTTTAGAGGGATTGGGGTTAATTGTTATTCGTTATCAGGATAGAGACGTTAAGAATAATATGGATGGTGTGATTGCCAATCTGAAAGAGGTTTGTAGGTGGTTGTTGGATGAGTCGAGTTCTTCTACCACTCCAACCACCCCGCCTCACTCCGTTCGGCACCCCACCAGAGGAGGGTAATGAAAGGGAGGGGGATGAGGATTAGAGATTGCCACCTCCCTTCGGTCATCGCAATGACACAACTGAAAAAGGAGGGGAATGAAAAGGTGGTGTTGGGGTGGAGTGAGAAAAATAATGGAAATGTCGTATTAAATGCGTATCTTTGTCTTTTACATTAAATTATAGAAGTGCTAGTATGTACAAAATATGTTTATTATGCTTGATAATTCTATTTGCGTCTTGTAGTGATGATACTACAGATCCAAATGGTATGGCTGACGTACAATTAAATTCTAAGTTCCAGAATAGATTAGTTGTGAAATTACAACCTTCTGGTTTTACAAATGAGAATATCGATTCATTAGTATTAACTGATTTCCGAGTTCTAATCTCTAGTTTGAAATTGGGTAATGGAACTAAAGAAGAATCTTTAAAAACAAATCCTTATGTAATAAAATCAGATTCGACTGGTAATTTATATATGGTTTCTAAGGCGACAGTACCAGAAGGCGATTACGACAAAATAAAGTTCGAAATCCATAAATTCTCAGAGTCTGAAAGAGAGGCTTACATTGGAGATACTTTATTCGGAGATTTTGCAACTACAGAGAAGAATACAATTATAATTAGTGGTTACTATTATATAAATGGGGAAGCGACAGAATTCCATTTTACTAGTGATCAAACTGAGAATCTAAGTATTAATTTCCCTGAGAGTATCAATTTAACAAGTGATAATCTGAATACTTTATTATTAGAGATAAATCCTACACTTATATTTCAATCTGATGGGATAATAATAGAACCAAATTCAAGTACTCAGAAAGATATTGAAAAGAATATCCATAAGGGTATAATAGCATTGAAAAAATAGTATCCAATTGATTTAGCAAGTTGTGTAGCTATTGCTTAAATGTGTGAATCAGACTCCCCAATTTCGGCTGGGGAGTTTTTTTTGACCCAGAGACGAAGATTAGCAGAGGTGACACAAGCAATGGAGTACAGTTCGATGTATTGCCGTCGGTTTTAACCGACGGATAATTTGTATATCACCAATCCACATAGGACTTTAGTCCCATATTTATTCAACTCCTAGCGGAGTTGGTTTGTGTATTATCGTCATTTGTAGCTACTAATATTGAACTGCTCCGCAGTTCTCCTGGATACTTCTAACGCCTGCGGCGTATCAGTATGACCATCTTGTATAGTGTAGCATAGAGACGTATTTACTTCCACGCCACTCAGCACAAGCAATACGTCTCTACAATATAAAAAAAGCCACTTAATAGTTTAAGCAGCTTTCTTATAAAAATGTAAATCTTAATTGTATGTCTATTCAGTAAATAACATCCCTTCTAGCTTTTCAGCACCAGCGCCACGTCTGATTATCTCAAAGTCTGTTTTTGTCATATCAATAACAGATGAATCTCCTTCGAAATTGTAGTTGTCAGATGTAACTGTTAAATCAACTTGCTTACCGAAAAAGTCAATAATCTCCTCTGGAGTAGGTGCTAAATTACCCTCTAACTTAGCAGAAATAGCCAAAATTGGATTGCCTACATCTTTGAGTAATAGTTGAACTAATTGGTTGCTAGGTACTCTGATACCAGCTGTACTTCTTTTTGGGTTGTAAGCAAAGTGAGGTACTTTCTTCGAAGCTGGTAGTATGAACGTAAATGGACCAGGTATTAGCGATTTGATAGTCCTGTATGCTACGTTGTTTACTTGCGCAAACTCAGATATGTTGGCCAAATCTCTGCAAAGAAATGTAAGTTGGTGGTCTTTGTCTAATCTTCTTATTAATCTAATCTTGTCTATTGCATCTTTGTTTGATAGGTCGCAGCCTAAACTGAATCCACTATCTGTTGGATAAAGAATAACCGCACCATCTTTCAAAGCATCTGCTGCCATCTTCACTTTTCTCATCTCTGGCGTTTCTGAGTGTATGTTCAAAATTTCGTTCGGCATTTGACCTCCAAATTAGTTGTTAGAATAATTTTTCTTATTGAAATATAAATAAAACGGAATGCCTAAAGATAGCAAAAATAATCCAAATACTGATCTAATAATTTCCGAATCACCATTTATATAACTTTCTATATCTGTATAAAGGGTAGCTATAACATATATTGTAGCTACTATCACAAAAATTGCTGGCACATAGGGGTAACCCCAGACCTTATATGGTCTTGGCGTATCAGGCATTTTTTTACGTAAGACGAATACTCCATAGGCTCCACCAGCATAGAATATCCAACTCACGAATATGAGCATATCTGTAAGCTGATCGAATGTACCAGACATAACTAGTACACACGACCAAACTGCCTGTAGTATCAATGCATTACCTGGAGTGAAAAACTTATCGTGGCTTTTGCCAATTTTCTTGAAGAATAGACCTTTCTGAGACATAGCATAATAAACTCTTGAGCTTACCATTATAGTTCCATTGGTAGTACCGAAAGTAGATGCCATAACTGCTGCAGCTACGAACATAGCACCAATAGGTCCCATTGCTATATTGGCAACGTCAGCAGCTATTCTGTTGCTACCAGCCATTTGCTCGATAGGAATAACGTATAGGAAGGCCACGTTAATTAGTAAATAAACAGCAATGATTATAAGAGTACCTATTATCAATGCTTTGGGTATATTTATCATTGGTTTCTTGACTTCACCGGCAATGTAAGTAATGTTGTTCCAGCCATCATAGGACCAAAAAGCTGCCGAGAGAGCTCCTATTATTCCAGCGAACATTATCTTACTATCCGAGCTAAAAGTCACAGCATCAGTCGTTAGGTTAACTATTGAGCCATCGCTATAAGCAAACCCGAAGCCTACTAAGACCAAGATAGCTAATACTTTCGCGACTGTGAAAACGACTGATATCCGTCCACCGAAACGAACACCTAGGTAGTTCACAAAGCTGAGGAATAGTATAACGCCAATGGTTATGGCTTTCACCCCTATATCAGCGAGGGGATAGAATTTGCCTATAAATGGGATTGTAAATGTAAAACTCTGTTCTAAATCAGTCGAAAACCGAGGGAGTATGAGGGCTGAAAACTCTTGGGAATATTCTGCAAATACATAAGCGATGGAGGCGATAGAGCCAGTTTGTATAACTGCTAGCAATGCCCATCCGTACATGAATGCTACGAATTTGCCGTACATCTTATCGAAGTAAACATACTGCCCGCCTGTCTCTGGTATCATCGATGCTACTTCAGCGTTCGATAGTGCACCGAATAGTGTTAATACACCAGCTAATACCCACACGAAGAGCATCAGCTCTGGTGAGCCAGTTACTTCAGCCATAATAGCTGGTTTTTTGAAAATTCCTGAACCTATTACTGCTCCCACTACTATTGCTAATGTAGTATATAGTCCTAATGTAGGCAGTAAACCGCGTTTGGGGGTTTTATTTTCTTCCATGAATTCCTTTGATTGGAGTCAATTCAAAGATAGGTAATAATGAAAAGAAAAAAAAGTAAAAAAAGTTTACAATATTATGAGATAAAGTAGTCTTAAATCTTGTAGATTTGCTAAATTGCATTTCCGAAAAGTAAAAAAATATGGAGAATTAATAAAAATGACGTATCCAAAAGTAGGCGAAATCGTTGCTGGAGATATCCGAGCAGCTGAAGTTTTAAAAAAATTGAACATTGATTTTTGTTGTGGTGGTGGTATTAGTTTAGAGAGAGCTTGTGAGAAAAAAGGTTTAGACCCAGCTGTAGTTATGGCTGAGATAGATGCTCATTTAGCAGGTAAAGACCCCATCGAAGATAAATTCGGCAAAATGTGCTTAACAGAATTAGCTGATTATATTACTCACAAACATCATACTTATGTTAAAGAAAGTGCGGAGTTCATAGATCCTCTTTTAGACAAAGTAATAAGAGTGCACGGTGATAAACATCCAGAATTAAATGAAATAGGAGAATTATTCTATGCTTCTGTAAACGAACTAATTTCTCACATGAAGAAAGAAGAAAATATATTATTCCCATTAATCAAAGCATTGGAAGCAGGTAATATCAAAGAACTAGATCCAAAAGCCTCTGTAAAATATCCAATAGAAATGATGGAATCAGAGCACACACAAGAGGGAGATAGATTCACTAGAATTCGGGAGTTGACTAATGACTATACACCTCCGGCAGATGCTTGTAATACTTACAAACTTACGTATTACAAATTAAGAGAATTCAATGATGATTTGGAACAACACATACATTTAGAAAACAATATTTTGTTCCCTAAATCTATCAAAATGGAAGAAGAACAGGGTTAATTAATTTTATACATCAGCAATACAATTATAGACAAGTAGAGAATGCAAATACTTCAAAATAGAATAAGACACACTTTAGAGAAAAAAAATGCTATTCTACTGGCTCACTACTATCAACGAAAGGAAATCCAAGAAATAGCACATTTCTTGGGCGATAGTTTGGAGTTAGCAAGAAAAGCGCAGCAGACTAAACACGATATAATTGTATTCGCTGGTGTTAAATTTATGGCAGAAACTGCCAAAATACTCAATCCGGATAGGAAAGTATTACTCCCTAACTTGGAAGCCGGATGTTCGCTAGCTGACTCATGTCCACCTGACGAATTTGCCAAATTCAAAGGACAGAACCCAGATTGTCTGGTAGTCAGTTACGTGAATACTAGCTCAGAGATAAAAGCTATGAGTGATTATATATGTACATCTAGCAATGCCTTGAAAGTCATAGAAAACATACCAAAAAATCAACCAATAATTTTTGCTCCTGACAAAAATCTAGGTCACTATTTGAACAAAATCACCAATAGAAATATGCTACTTTGGGACGGAGTATGTACCGTACACGAAGCATTTTCAATGGAGAAAATGACGAACTTGAAATTAGCAAATATGGATGCTAAGATAATAGCACATCCAGAATCTGACCCAGTTGTATTGGATATTGCAGATTTTATTGGCTCTACTTCAGCACTATTGAATTTCGTAGTTAACGACAAATCTGACAAGTATATAATAGCTACGGAAGTTGGTATATTAGATAAAATGAAGCTGATGGCTCCAAATAAAACATTTATCCCAGCACCGATTAATGAAAACAATACTTGTGCATGTAGCGAGTGTGCTTTTATGAAAACTATCACTCTCGAAAACCTCTACACTTCTATAGTAGAGGAAAAACATGAGATAATTGTCGAGCCAGAACTAGCTAGAAAAGCACTCATTCCTTTGCAAAACATGATAAATATGAATTAGGATGCACTTCGACATTTTAATAATTGGCAATGGTATTGCCGCTCTCTCTTTAGTCTATCACCTGACAGAACTAGGGATTGACAAAGATATAGTAGTCCTATCGGAAGAGCCAACCACACGAACTAACTCATATCTAGCGCAAGGCGGTATAGCCATAGAATTTGGCAACGCCACCAATAAGAAAAAACACATAGCCGATACTATTACTTGTGGAATAATCAACAATCAAACTAATACAACAACAATCCTCAACGAAGCAGAGAATTCTATTCGTAATATTATCAATTCTGGATTAAGCTTTGAGCAAGATTATGGTGGCAATCTATTAAAACGAAGAGAAAGTGGGCACTCAGAAAGGCGAATACTCTATCACTCTGATACATCAGGTAAACAAATATCCGATTTTTTAATTAAAAAAGTAAATGCGAACAAACGGGTAAAAGTAATTCCAAATAGCTTTTGCTTTAAGCTCCTAAAGAAAGGGAATACCTGCATTGGGATAGAAGTATATAACACTCTGGAAAACACCGTAGGGACTATTTATGCAGCTAAAACAATACTTGCAACAGGTGGAGCCGGAGCATTATATTCGAACACAAGTAATTCATCTCAGTCAATTGGGAGTGGTGTTGCTCTAGCCAAAGAGATAGGAGCAGAGGTTACTAATATGGAATTCATCCAATTCCATCCAACTGCTTATAT
Source organism: Ignavibacteriota bacterium (assembly GCA_024636855.1). Classification (GTDB taxonomy): domain Bacteria; phylum Bacteroidota; class Ignavibacteria; order Kapaibacteriales; family UBA2268; genus PGYR01. The sequence goes on from JAGXGG010000103.1 coordinate 7,782, forward strand.
AGGTGAAGGCAAAACTATACTTATATCCGAAGCGCTGAGAGGTGAAGGAGCATATATAAAAGATAGTAACGGAAATAGATTAGATGGAGTTGAGCTACTGACAAGAGATAAGCTATCGAGAATACTCTATTGCGGAATGAAAAAAGGGGAGAAATATTACCTCGATTGCACAGAAATTCCTGAAGAAGTCCTTAACAGATTTAGCTTTGTTAGAAGTAGTTTGGTTTCTTTCGGTATAGATATTAGTACTACTCGGATACCCATAAAACCTGTTGCTCACTATATGTGTGGGGGTATAACAACCGACGTCAAAGGTAAAACAAACATTGATAATCTCTACGCAATAGGTGAAACGGCTAATACTGGATTGCATGGAGCTAATAGGTTGGCTTCCAATTCACTAACAGAAGCGATAACAGTCCCATATTTGCTGACACTAGATTTGCTCAAATCTGATTGGGAAAAAACAAATCAGCAAATAAAAAATAGATATACAATCGAGAAAGAAGGTAATTACGACACTGAGGTTGAAACTCTCCGAACTATGATGTGGGATCAATGTGGTATAGTTAGGACAGATGCTAAGCTGTTAGAACTGGCAGATTATATAAATTCAGAATTATATAACTTCCCAGAAAGTCTGAGTATCAATTATCCTAAACTAAAGTATATTAGCATGTTAAAAACGGCAATGCAAATTGTAAAGTGCTCATTAGCTAGGACTGAGAATGTCGGTACGTTTTGGAAAGAGTGAGCTTCCAAATGAATCAATCCACTGTATCTCATTCCTCTAAATAGTCTTCTATTATACCACCAAATGTATTGTATCCAAACCAAACTCCAAATACATTATCCCCTTTTACATTCCCTTCTATATTTAGTCCACCATTACTAAATATACCTCCATCAGAATCGCCTTCGAATCGTGTTTGATAATAAGGGTAGAATTGTTTATCAAAAAAACCATAAGTGAATACCTCACTGTTATCTTGTAATCTAATTATTCTTTCTGTGGATATTTTGTAGTTAGTATTTTCATTATTTAATAGACTAAATTCACTATAGTAACTCAATTCACCAGAAAAACCGAATCCTATCATACCTTTATCTTTTGATATCAAGTTAAATTCATAGATGTAATTAGTTTGACCTTGATCTTTATAAGGCTTCTTCACGATTGAAATTACTTCTGGATTCTTGGGAACTGTCGTTTTAGCGGTAGCCAATTTATCTTTCCACTTCACTTCTAATCTGTATTCTACTCCTTCCTCTATCGTCAGCGTATCCTCACTGACATAGATAGACTCCCCCTGGTAGTTGAGATTCATTACTTTATCTTTGTAGTAAACTTTGCAGTCTGCATCTTTGATGGTTACTTTTTCTAAAGTTGGCTCTTCGATAGGAGGTAGCGATTTAGTAACAGATACGGATAGATTTTTGCTATTAATACCAAACTGTCCTTGGATTATTAGCTTCTCAATATAAGGTAAATTGTAGTCAACAGTCTGCTCCAAATCATCACAAGATGAGAGCAAAGCAGTTAGTATTATCAGTAATATTATAATTTGATTTTTCATATTAAAACTCGAAACTTAATCCTAGAGTAGGAATGATTGGGAAAAGAGTTATTTGTTTTAGGTTTTTGACATATTTCCCTGTCTGTGGGTCATAATCTTTGTTTATATACCATGCGAATGGGTTACGTCTGTCATAAACGTTATAGATGTTAATAGAAAGTATCCAAGGTAATTTGTATGCTTCAAATTTATACATAAAGTTCAAATCCATTCTGTGGTATGCAGGTAGTCGTACCCCATTTCTATCAGAGAACTGATATTTCTCATTGTAATAATTATAATCTTCTCGCCAATAGTAAGTAGATGTCGGCATTGTGAATGCTTGTCCTGTACCATAAACCCAAGCTAACCCTAACTCCCATGTTTCGTTGAATTCATAATTTAATGTTAGCGATATGTCGTGTCGTCTATCATAACGAGGATAGAATTCTTTACCATTATTCAAATCATCGAATTGTCTTTTAGTCCAAGCTAGAGTATAACCAATCCATCCAGTGAAATTTCCAATTTTTTTGTTAAGAAATAACTCAATACCATAAGCCCTACCATCACCTCTGGTGAATTGTTCTTCAAGAGGAATACCTAATGTAAACTCTGCATCATCGCGATACTCAAGTAAGTTATTCATCTTTTTATAGTACCCTTCTAATGAGATTAGATATGTATCATCTATTATATTCATTTCGGCACCTAGCACTCCTTGATATGAACGGCTTGGTAGTATATTATCAGTAGAAGGAAACCAAAGGTCAGTTGGCAAACTAATATTGTTTCTTACTACTAAGTGGATATATTGATTAGCTACTGCGAATGCTCCTTTTAGCCTTATTCCTTGGTCAGTGAGATATGTAGCAGATATCCTTGGCTCTATGTCCAAATAGCTCCCTTGTTGGAAGTAATAGCCACGCAAACCATAATTAATATCTAATCTATCAGTTGCTTTCCATTCGTCTTGAGCATATATTGCTATATCAAATGTATTGATATTACCTTCACCAAGAAAATCAGTATTAGCTTCAAGGTCCAATTCATTGAAATTAGCCTTTGCATTGAAATTGTGCCAAGTAATGTCTGCACCTGTTTTGATAACATGATTATCATAAGCTAGGTATTGAGCATCACCTTTTAGTACGATGTCTCTGATACGAGAGCCAGTATTGAACACGACATCATCTTCACCAATATTCGAATCAAATATATAGTCAGTATAAACTAGGGAGAAATTAGTAAATAACTCCGGACTAACTATATGCATCCATCTCATATTAGCTGTGCTATTACCCCAATTCACACTAATATCATCACTTCCGTTTTCGTCAATTCCGAAAACATCACGAGCGAAATAACCACTGACATATAACACATCATTTTCGGATAGTTTGTAATTTGCTTTTGCATTGAAATCATAGAAATAGTAAGTAGGTGCATCATTAGTAATCAAGCCAAGTAGTAAATCAAAATAGAAGCGACGACCAGAAATCATAAAAGATGAATTTTCATTTATCGGTCCTTCCAATGTTAGCTTGGAGCTAATGAGTGATATTCCAGCTTTACCACCAAGTTTATCTTTCCTTCCTTCCTTCATAGTCAAATCAAGAACGCTCGATAGACGACCTCCATATTCGGCAGGAAATGCTCCCTTTATCATTCGAATGTCTTTGATTGCGTCATTATTGAATGAGCTGATGAAACCTGCGAGATGCGATGGATTATACACTGTAACACCATCAAGAAGTATCAAATTCTGGTCAGGTGAGCCACCTCGAACATATAGACCACTCGAAAGCTCTGAGCCTGCGGCTATACCTGGTAGTAGTTGAAGAGTTCTGAATATATCGACCTCACCACCAAATGCAGGCATTTTAGAAACAAAAGATGGACTAATTGAAATTGAACTAATAGAACTAGTAGGGCTGGACTCTCTATCTGCAGTTACTGTTAGCTCTTGGGTCATCACTGAGATAGATTCCAATTGTATATTCTGCCTCATATCGTCATTCGACATTGTGATTTTCGTGAGTAGTAGCTTGTACCCAACTGAAGAGACTGCAAGATAGTAAGTACCATTTGGAATATTGGGTAATGAGTAGAATCCGAACTTATTACTATACGCACCTTTTACAAAATTATCTTTGTTGATAATAGAGTCAGTATAAAGTGCTACAGTGGCTGAAATTAAAGCTTCTTTGCTAGTGTCGTCATTCACAATACCCGATAAAGAGTATTTCTCCTCAGAGAATAAAGACAAAGGTAGGAGCCAAAATAAAAGAAGTAATTTATATTTCATTTATTAGTCAAATAGTTTAGTTGAAACTAATCTCAATTACGAATACCTATTATAAAAAGTTATGGGAAAATTGAAAATATTTTTCTTTAGTTGTTATTTAACAACTTATAGATTTGGTTACTGTTCCCTTCCATCTCTATTGAGATGAACAATAGCTTTTCATTCGTCTTATTGATAATGATTTCATTTAAACCTTTGTTTAAGCTAAGATTTATTGACTGCAATTCCTTACCCTCTAAGTTGAATATTCTAATTGAAGAACTGCTTTTATAATCATTGCTTTTAATAGATAATTTAGAATCACTCAGACTTACTTTCAAATCTTGATTTGTAGTAGATTCTTTAATAGATGTTAAAGGTTCTTTTGATTTGTATAGGATTGGCTTTTTAGTATCTGAATGATAATCAGGGCTGACTTGTACACCTTTTATAACCCATAACACTTTATCACTTGGATTGATTTTGAAACTTTGAACTAACTCATTCTTATCAGTATTTTTATAGATTAACTCCCATGAATCACCGAAATCAAATGTTTGGAAATAATATTGATGTACGAAATCGTAGACTTTGGGTTCGATATTGATATCATTCATATAGTGGGTGAGTTCTATAATTTGATGATTTGGACTTCGAAGATTTGTAGTTCTTCCAGATACAATTAATCGCTCATCTTTTTCTTTATTTTGAGCGATTGAGTCTGCATCCCAACCAATTGAATTATTAATAAAACTATAAGGTTCTTCTTGATTAGTAAAAATATCACTTGATATATAATTGTCGGGTCCTTCTTTTTTGTAGACTACTTTGTAATCACCAGTACATTCAACGCAATAGTTGTTATCTATAAATTTAGGAGTTAATTCTATCTCTTTGCTATTCGCATCATAAATGAAATAAGCTGTTCCAAAATAATTGAATAAATCTCCCCAAGAATATTTAAAAAATATACGATTTTTATTACCTATACTTAATTTATAATCTATTGTCAATGAGCCAGAATAATTCTGGTTCCCATTGGGTTCTAATTTAGAAGTTGGACTAACATTATTCCAATTCTCCCCCCTATCAATAGATGTTTTAAACTCTTGATAATGGATACCGTGATGTATGTCAGTATAGTTATAGAATGTTGCAACAAAATATTCATTAAGTGGATTCAGTATGACTTCTACATTCACTAGAGATGTTCGATTCGGTTTAGCTTTTTTTTGTAAGATACCGTCCAAATTATAATAATCAATTGTTGTGTCCTTATAATTATGAAGAACGAAATAAGAGCCTAATTCACTATAGTATTTATGATAAAAGTCCCTTGTTATTGGTTTTATTTTTTCTGTAATATCACGCCAACTATTACCTCTGTCGGTGGATAGTATGAGGTCGTAATTATTATTCTGAGTTGATAACTCTGTATTAACCAGTATTGTGTCACCATTCAGATATACTTTTGAGTAATCGGCGCTTCCACCGTCGGGATAAATCTGTAATACCTCTTCTAATTCGACAAGTGAGAATAGTGAAGTCGCACTTAATAGAAATGCTGTGATTATGTAGATGGAGTATTTCATATAGCACTCGATTTAAAGTATTTACCTAATGTACGCAATTAATTTGGAATAGTTGTAATATGCTAATTTATTTTCAGTTTCTAATCTCCCATTTATTTTCTTTAGTTTGAATACTTGGAAATAAATTATCTTTGTAATCTTTAGGATTAAGTAATAAAAATAGAATCACTCTCAAATGAATAGTAAAATAAAGAAGAAAAAGATTGTTGATATACTTTTTGTCATTCTATTATCTATACTTAGTGTATTAGTGTTAAAGAAAGGCCCCTTATATAATTGGGATATAATCCCATATATGGCTTCTGTGAAAAGTATCGAGAATAATGACTTTCATGTTATTTCTAAGGATATATATACAGAATTGGAAAGTAAAGTTGGCTCAGATTATTTCCAGGAGTTAGTTTCTGGGAGTGAGTATAGGCAGTCAATTCACGACAACCCCGAGGCCCTGAAAGAACAGTTAGCATACTATGACTCAAAAGCAATTTATAATTACATAAATTATATTTTCTACAAAGTTGGGTTTGAACTATCAACGGCAACAATTGTGATAAACTATATATGTTACTTCCTAATAGGGATTACACTCTATCTGTTTCTGTCAATATATCTGAACAATATAATTTCATCGGCCTTAACAATTGGGGTTATGATGTCTGAACAAGTCATACAATTAGCTAGATATTCAACCCCTGATGCACTATCGACTTTAGTTATCTTACTAATAGTTTTCTTAATTCAGAAGGGTAAATCTTTGAATTTAATTCATATTCTATTAGGAGTTTCTATACTTATCAGACCTGACAATATACTATTCGTATTTATGATAAGTGCTTATCTGTTTTTAATCCAAAGAAGCAATTGGAAGGAGTTGTTGGTAGTTGATGTAATTTTATTACTAATTTATGTTATTTCTGGGCAATTATTTAATCATTCCGGCTGGTCAACTTTGTATTATCATGCCTTTATAGAAAGAATTATTTATCCGATTAGCGCTCCCAAATATATAGATTTTGATATGTATTTAAGTACTTTGTCAAAGTTAAGACTAGACTTATATTCTTATTTGTTAATACTTGTTGGGTTAGCTATTCAATTAATCTCAAACTTCATTTCAAAAATACGATGGTCAAATGAAGAACGACTTTTATATATGATAGTAGGTTTGATGATAGTAAAAGCACTCATCTTCCCTATAAATGAAGAACGTTTTTTCATAGGGCTTGATTTGATAGTTCTTGCCCTGATATCAAATAATTTGATGTCTATATATAGTACTATTAAAAAACGAAATAAAGTCTAACCTCGAATCTTGGTATTTAATAAGTTCAATTTTATTGATTAGTTTGAGTACTTGGAAAAGAAAGATTCAATAATAAAATACTATCAGAAGCAATCACGTTTCTATGATATTACTCGGCCTATTTTTCTGTTTGGACGAAGTGAAATAGTTCGATGGATTAGCGAGTCAAATGTTAAGGGTGAACTACTCGAAATAGGTTGTGGCACGGGGCATATACTCAAATCGCTCTCAAGAAATACAGACTGTGAGATGACAGGCATTGACCTATCACCAGATATGCTTGAAATAGCTAAGCGGAAATTACCCCCTGAAATCAATTTACATCAAACTGATTTAGCAGATTTTAATTCAAAGGAGAAATACGATGCCGTACTACTCAGCTATGTATTTACTCTTGATTTCTTGCAAATAGAAGCGCATATCAAGAAAGTTAAACAACTGTTAAAACCCAATGGTAAAATATACGTCCTTGATTTTCATCGATACGGTTCAGATTTATATAAGCGATATATGAATTGGCACGGAATAGAAATGGGTGAAGAGTTACTTTCTTCACTAGAAAGTGAATTCAAAACAGAACAATTGTCTATCAAAAAAGCATATTTTGGAGTGTGGGAATACTTCATTTATCAAGGTACAAATGTCAGAGATTAAAAACAAAATACAATCACTCAATAGCATAGAGAAAACTATGCTTATCCCTCTGTGGGCGAGAGCAGAGGAGTCGATGAGTGGTGGATTAATCAATGACCAACTTTCTGTAGACATAATAAATGAAATTGATACCTCGCTTTATGGATTCAATCAGATGAGTCGATTTATAAAGAACTATTTGCTCACGGCCATTGCTAATAGGACTATATTAATAGATGAATACTTAGATAAAGTAGCAGACAAAGATACAGTTGTCTATAATTTCGGATGTGGATTGGATACTCGTTTTATACGTTTCAGAGATAAAGTGAAGCAATGGAACGATATTGATATGCCCGAAGTAATTGATATTAGGCAGTCATTTGCAGAAGAAACGGAAAGTTATAAAATGCACTCTATAAGTATACTAGCAGAGAACCCGATGATAGGAATAGAGATTGACGGTAACTGCGTTGTTATTTGTGAGGGACTGCTCATGTACTTCTCAGAATCAGAAGTCAAAGGGTTTTTGAAAAAATTGATTGATACTACCCAATCAGGTAATATGATATTAGAAACGCTAGGTAGTTGGACTAAAGTTAAGGTTAATCCGGTGATTAAAGGTATCGGGGAGAATAGTCGCTACACTTGGTCTTTGAATAATACGCAAGATTGCCGTAAATTAGATACTCGGATGGAAATGATTGACTCGAAAACAATTTTCGATTTGAATAAAAGCCGATGGGGAGTTATGGGAATGTTGATGCGTTCTCCATATCTGAATAAGCGTGTAAGCAGTAAAATAACACTTTATAGGTATTGATGCCAATAATTAGATTAATATTAGTAGCACTCACAACAGTGTATTTCACAATCAAAGAATTGTGGATGTTGACTTTTAGCTCACGTATAGATACTCGGATGTATGTGGGTTGGAGCCGTGCTTTGAACAAAATTATAGGCATAGATATAGAAATAGAAGGTATGGAGAATATCAAAGCAAATCATAACTATATATTCGTGTGCAATCACAGTAGCTTGCTTGATATACCTGTATTACTGGGGACTTTACCCGGTGATGTACGAATAATCTACAAAAGAGAGCTAGAGAAAATCCCTATATTTGGCTATGGGTTAAAGCGATCTAATCTAATAAGTATAGACCGCTCAGACCCTCGTAAGGCAATGAAAAGTTTGGACGAAGCTATAGATAAAATACAAGCCGGAGCATCTGTTATCATATTCCCAGAGGGAACTAGGGATGCTGGAACAGAGGTTGGAGAATTCAAAAGAGGAGGATTCCTAATAGCTGAAAAAGCACAAACACCGATAATCCCTATAGCAGTATGTGGAACTTATGATTTACTCCCAGCAGGAAAGCTAATGCTAAAACCCGGTAAAGTGAAAATATCTATAATGCCAGAAATAGACGTTAAGGCAATGGATAGAGATGAGTTAAAGGGGCTGAAAGAAAATGTAAGGAGCAAAATAGTTCAAGAATTAGCAGAAATATGTAAATAAATTTTGTTTTTTAGCAAATAAGCAATATTTTTGTAGTCTTGAAAAAGATAACTGGTCGAATAGCTCAGTTGGTAGAGCAAAGGACTGAAAATCCTTGTGTCGGGGGTTCAAATCCCTCTTCGACCACATTAAATACCCTAGAAACCCTGTCTATCAAAGGCGGGGTTTTTTGTGGTAGCACTTTTGGTAGCACATCTGACGATAAAACTGATGTCTCTATATTTTTTTACCACACAGCAACTACACAGAATATCTGTTTCAATCATTTTTCTTGATTAAATTTAAAACTAAATATTAGGCAACTGTTTTTAGTTTAGCGATTTGTTTATCATGATATTTGGAGACAAAAACAATCATACAGGTTGCTCCAATCAAAGCGAATAACATATCCGATTGTGTATCCCAAACATATCCTTGTGTACCAAGAAATAACTCTGCTGATTGTCCAGAGACAATAGCTACAAACCACTCCAAAAATTCATATAAAACACTTACGCTTAGACATACACAAATTGTTAAAAAAGAGAGCCAGTTCCCTGGTTTAACTATCTCCATTCTAATGAACATTTCTCTAACTATTAATGCAGGTACAAACCCTTGTGCGAAGTGTCCAACCTTATCATAGTTGTTACGACTTTGATGAAGTATCTCTTTTATCCAGTCAAACAGAGGTACTTCGGCATAAGTGTAATGTCCTCCAATAAATAGGATATAACAATGAACTAGAATCATAATATAAGTGAAATACGAAAGTTTGCAGCTTTTGAATGTAAATACAAGAACAAATAATCCTAAGATAGCAGGTAATACTTCAAGAAACCAAGTGAAATAATCATGGGGATTAATTGCTGATATCAATAATCCAACAATAAATAGCGTTATAAGAATCCAATATTTTTTCATGTTAATTATTTGGTTGTTTTCATTTTAAATTAATCTTAGACTTGACTATAATGATAAACGCACATTCCTATATAATTCATAAGTATTAGTTCGTTGCCATTTGTGTTATTCCAATATACTAAAAATGCTAACTGTTTTATTAAGATATTCTAGCTTTGTAGTTAATTGAACTAAGTTACATTATTAGGACTGGGTTCATTTATCTCTATTGATATAGTAAACTATCAATTGCATAAACTCAATCATTGGTTACTGAGGGTTAACTTTAGCAATTTAGAGAGTATTATTGGGTGGGGGAGTTTTTAAATAGTCCAAACCGTGATAGAAATTGATATAAGTTGAATTCGAATAACCTATATCCATAGCTCCTCCTCTTGAAAGTTATTGATCTCTATCACTGTTTAGAACTGATTTACCTTGTATCGTGAGCTTGTACAGCCCTTCATAATTTCCTCTATGAGGAATAATTGTATTAAAAAGTATTCCTTCATAGACTTTACAAAATCTTATTTCTGACTCTTCTTTTAATTGAAGAGTATTCGTTTCTTCTATTTTCTCTAGTATATGTTTTATTATCTCTCGATTCATTGGAACCTCGGAGTTTTATTTACTTTTCAACCCAATACCTATTAAAGAAGTGTCAAAAAAATTCACGAGTTCAAACCGCTATGTTTAACTTCTGATTTTTCTTCTTTAACTCACTTAATGCTTTCCAATAGTATCAACTAGGTACTTGCTCTTTCTGAAACGACATTAAGTTCCTGATAAATTTATTTATGCAGGTTTTCTTTTTTTAACGTAACCACCAGCCCATACTCTTGTATGGGAAGTTGGTGGAAAACGTCTGTTTGGAATTTTTCTTAATCATAATGCTTAAATTATATAAAGAATCTGAAGTTAAAAAGAACAATTTCTGAAGTTGCGGGCTGACCGTAATGAAAATCAAGTTTTAATGATTAAATTTTGAGGTTGCGGGCTGACCGTAATGAAAATATAAATCTTATAACTAATTTAGATATTATTTGCTATGGGAAAGTTAGAAGAAGCAAAGCGTTTATACAATATGTTTATGAGTACAGGTCTCAGGAAGTATAATTTCGCAAAGATCCTTGGTATTAGTCAGTCTTCGTTGAATGATTACATATCTGGTAGAAGCGATATTAAAATGATTACAAGAATACTTTCCGAAAAAGGTTATAGTATTGATTGGTTATATACTGGTTTAGGTAACATGTATTTTCAACCAGAGGAATTTGAAAATACATTTGAAATTACTAGCAGTTTTGATGTTGATCAACAAAAATCAAGAATAATAGAATGGATTGAATATAACTATAAATCAATAGAAAACTTCAAAATAGAGCGTGACATACTTGATAAAAAGCTAATGGACTCACTTTTTAATGATGAAGTTATAGACCACGAATTATTAATTAAGGTAGAGAATGCAGGGTGTAATTTAAAGTGGACTATAGACGGTAATGGTTCACAATATACAGAAAATAGAGTTGGCAGAAAGTTATTAAAACAGGTGAAAAAATGAAATTACTCATATTACTAATTGTTATCTTACCATTGAACCTTCTATCAAGGGAATGTCTAGTTGAAGCATGGAATCACTATAATAAACAAGAATACAATAAAGCAATTAATAGTCTTAACTCTTGTCTTGATCAAGTAATTGCTGATGCTGACCCAGTAGAAATGGACTACGTTTTCAGGGGTTTATCTTCTAATTATACAAAACTAGGAATAATTGATTCAGCTTTAAAGAATACATTAATTGCATTGAGCATAGAAGAAAAAAATGAATTGAATTCTGCAATATCTCTAAATGAGTTAGGGACTATATATTCAAGCATGGGTTTGAATCATCAAGCAATTTATTATCTAAAAAAGGCTTATAATATTAATACAGCTAACGATAATAAAAAAAGTTCGATAAAAAACCTTACCAATATATCGATTGCTTTCTTAAATATAGATATGCTAGATTCAGCTGAGAGCTACCTAATGAAATCTCTATCGAGTGCAAGTGATAATATTATCAGTAAGCATAACATACTTAATAACTTATCTTTTCTCTACTTCGCTAGATCTAATTTTGACAAAGCAAAAAATTATTCTTTACAGGCTATTAACAACTTCCCTGAGAATGTTAACATACACGATTCACTACTTATAATCTCAAATTATGAATTGATATTACTGCTAAATGGTGAATCAACCACAATGAATAGTTTAAAAGTATATGAAAGATTAGAAAGTAATAATAAGAATTCGATCTACTATGCTGATGTAAATTACAAATTATCACTATTGGAAGCTAAGCTTGGTAACGCCGAAGAATCATTAGAATGTCTGAATCATGCAGTAAAAATATATGTTAGCCTAGGTGATATAATGAGAGCAAAGCAAATAACGAGTACTTTTGTAAAATATTCAAACGATAGTGTTATAAATGAACTTAACTATTCACAAAGCAGATTATCAGAAATGCAACTAGTATATTATTCTAAACAATTAGAAAATGATATAAATACTAAGATACTATCAGATGGATATATTTCAGAAATCGAAAATGAGATGCAATATACTAGACTATCGCTGTATCTTTCAATTTCAATAATTATATCTATGCTATTAACTATTGGATTTGTATTCTTTAGAATTAGAAATAGCAGACATATCAAGAGATTGGTGTTTGCATATAATAATTATCTCGAGATTATCTATCAATTAGACTCTAAAAGATTAAAAACTAACTTAACTAAGATTAATAATTATATTGCTTTAGATAAATCATTTCGTGAAAAAAAGTACCTTACAGATCTGGTTAGTGAAGTAGTAGAAGATACAAACAAGATTCGTAATACTGTAAAAAATGGTATTGATTTTCAACAAAAAGAGAAGTTATATAATGGGAAATACACCGCCGCCAACAAATTATCAATGGATAGGTGATACACTTAACTTTACACTGGATCCTTCAGTGGATGGTCTTAAATTAAAATATAAAAAGGATGGTAATTCAACTTATCAGACTATTTTTGAGGATAAAAATTCTGCTCCAACGAGCGTACCTTTATTATCTTCGAATGGTACAAAGGGAGAAATATGGGGAGTGACTAGTAGTCAAGAGCAAGAAGAATGGGGACCTCCAAGCATAGCTGAGATTACCAATCAACTTACATAATAGATACTATGATATCAGTAATATTTTAACATTGGAAATTCTCCACTTTTTTTCTTATTATTAAACTTAATGGAATATGAAATTTAGGAATTTTACTATGCGCCGCATTGCACTTATTTTAATTATAATAATCTCACATCAACTAAATGCTCAAAATAGCTCAACCAAAAAGTATGGTTTATACGCTGATTACGGGCTAAACATGCACACAGCCGACTTCCGTGCACTACCTGGGATCCCGAATTGTTGTACAAACTTTCAAGAAGGTGATGGGCTTGGATTGTCAATGGGGGCTCTATTCGAGATGGATATGACAAGTCATTTATTTCTTGCCGGCCGATTAGGTTATTCTGATCTTAGTGGTGAGCTCAAACGTATTGACCAAACTACAGTTATTATTAATAATGCATTCGAAGATGGTGAGTTCACACATACTATCAACTCTAGCATACAAGCCGTAACAGCTCGTATTCTTGCTGGGTACAGAATAATACCTAATCTTAGCTTTTACGCTGGGTTTGGTGTCGGGAATGTGATCAATGCTACATTTGAGCAAGTGGAAACACTTACAATACCTGCTGACCAAGGTACTTTTATAGACGAAAAAGGATTCGATACTGGTAGTAGAACTAGAAACGAATTCAGTGCTGATATTCCAGAACTTAACAGTATGAGACTATTTCTATCGACAGGTATCGGTTATGAGTTACCTTTGAATAGTGACAATTCTATACGACTAATGCCAGAGGTAAATTTTGATTTTGCGTTCTCGAATGTTGTGAACGGTATCGATTGGTCAATCAACGAACTAAAAGGTGGAATAGCACTCAAATATGTCCCACAGAGTATCAAAGAATGGCAGATTATACGAGATACAATTATCGTAAGAGATACTACTACTGAATACATAACCGAGAATAAACCATCTATAAAAATGATAAACTCGAGAGTATTAGATGAGACTGAAAAGATAGAAGGAAACACAAAAATAATCACTACAACTATCGAAAATAAATATCTGAACCGAGTGCTAGACCCTAGCTACGCAAACAATGGAAACAATTCCAACGCTAACAAATCTACTCTGAGAAATGAAGATATAGCTATTATAGCTAGGGGTGTAGACTATGACGGAAATCTGACTTCTGTAGGTACAATGAAAGTTGAGGAATTTATAAGTGATGTTATTCATCCGCTATTGCCTTACATTTTCTTCTCACATAATAGTAGTGATCTCCAACCAAAGTATAAACAACTAGCTAGTATTAATAGTTTCACTGAAAATACTCTGATAAATGATGAAACCCTAGAAGTATATTACAACTTGCTGAACATAGTTGGTAAACGATTAAAGGATAACCCTAATTCTTCAATCAAGCTAACTGGTACAAACTCCAACACAGGAGAGGAAAAAGACAATACTAATCTATCACAAGCCAGAGCTAATGAAGTCAAGAACTACTTAGTAAAAACTTGGGGTATAGATGCAAGCAGAATAAAAACAGAAACTCGTAGCC
>JAGXGG010000104.1 GCA_024636855.1 Ignavibacteriota bacterium
AAATGAAGATTATGAGTATCCAATTTCTTTTACTTCTGATATACCACTTAGCTTAAGATTAAAGTATGAACTGAATTTACCAAGAAGTATATACTATATACAAGAACCTGTGGTCTTCGATGATATGGTTAGTATTTCTAAAAAATGGGACACTACAGTAGTTGGTAAAACATTACTTGGAGTTCCATTCAAACAGAATACATATTTCAATAGTATTTCAACTGATAATCCTTATGTTATAATAGATACTACAAATGGTAGTATAGAAATAGGTCAAGTTTGTTTGAACGATAAGCGTTTAGTAGAGTTTGATTCTTATGGAGGAGTGGATATATACCCTAATCCAGCTTCTGACTACTTAACAATTGATCTTATTGATAATACCTCGAGAGAATTTAAAATCTTAATAATAAATCAAACTGGGGCAGAGGTTTATAATAGCACTTTAGTAATAAAAGATAATTCAAAAATAGAAATTGTTGACTTACCTAGCGGCTCCTATATTATGCATCTAAAATCGGATGTATGGTCTGAAACGTTTAAGTTCAATAAGGTGAAGTGATAACCTAATCCTTTCCCAAGAAATAGTACTTGAAGAATAGTACCTCAGGAATTAGAAGAAATAAAAGTGACAGCGTATCTTGTGTGAAGTAGATAGTATTCCAACTATCTGGATATATTAATGATGCTAGAGTACCTGTTATAGCCCAGCCAATAGTAAAGAAGAGTAACACAATAGCAACTGCCATCAGTCCATCTTTCAATCCACCTTCTTGCCAGCTTTTAGTAAAAGCAAATAAAGCGCCTAATAAATGCAATTCAAATATTATTATTTCTATCATTTTGATTAACTTTAAAGTCTGAAAAAATCAACAATTAAAAATGAAAAATACAGAAAATTTCATCATTCTAATTTGTAATACTCCAAATATAGATAATGCAAAACAAATAGCTCACAAACTTGTAAAAGAAAAGTTGGCCGGCTGTGTTAATTTATTCTCTGGTGTAACCTCAATCTACGAGTGGGAGGGAGCTATAGAGGAAGGGGAAGAAGTTACGATGATAATAAAAACATTGAGCAAAAATAGAGAACAAGCAGAAGATTCTATAATAGCTCTTCATCCATTTGATACTCCTGAGATAATTCAAGTTGATGTTCCTGCCTCTAATAGCAAATACTATGACTGGTTAGTAGGAGTTCTGAAGAAATGAATGAGTTCGTACCTATTAACAAAAGAAATGAAGACGAAAGACCACGAGAGAAGTTATTAGCATTTGGTCCAGAGACACTTACGGATGCAGAGCTAATTGCTATTCTAATTAATAATGGAACTCGGAATAAATCGGCAGTTGATTTAGCTCGTGAATTGCTAGCTAATCATGATGGAAATTTGTTCGAGTTAACAAAGTGCGAACTAGAAAGTTTTAAAGTACTAGATGGTATTGGTGATGCCAAGGCTACTATATTGGCTGCCACTTTTGAGTTAGGCAAGAGAATAAAAATTGCTGATTTGAATATTCAAGATAAGATAACTTCGCCAGAAAAAATTGGTAAGTACTTCGTGCATAAACTTGCTTCTGAAACCGTCGAGAAATTCTATGCGGTATATTTATCAACAGCTAATAAAATAATAAAAGAGAAACAAATAACTAGTGGTACATTGAACGCTAGTTTGGTACACCCGAGGGAAGTATTCAAAACAGCGGTTAGTGTTTCTGCCAATGCAATTATATTAGTACATAATCATCCGAGTGGTAATAATACCCCCTCGAAAGAGGATATAGCAATTACTAATCAGCTAATAGAAGCAGGGAAGATTATGGATATCCGTATTCTTGACCATCTGATAATAGCTGGAAATAGTTTTTATAGTTTTAGGACGCAAGGACTAATACCCTAAAGCTAATATTCAATCGTCATAATCCACTTATAAAAATACACAAGAAAGCGTAAATGGGAAAATTTCAACTAGTATCGAATTATAAACCAGCAGGTGACCAACCTACAGCTATAAACGAGCTTACGGAAGGTTTGGAAAGGGGAGACCGTGACCAGGTTTTACTAGGTATAACTGGTTCAGGAAAGACCTTTACAATATCTAATGTTATAGAAAGAGTACAAAAGCCAACTTTGGTAATTTCGCCTAACAAGACTTTGGCCGCACAGCTATATAGCGAGCTAAAGGGTTTTTTCCCTAATAATTCTGTTGAGTATTTCATATCGTATTACGATTATTACCAGCCAGAGGCTTATGTTGCTTCTTCTGATACATATATTGAAAAAGACTTCTCTATAAATGATGAGATTGACAGACTTCGACTGCGTGCAACTAGTTCTCTTGTTGAGGAGAGACGAGACGTGATTGTAGTTGCTTCGGTTAGTTGTATATATGGTATTGGCCAAAAAAGTGATTTCAAAGATTTACTTTTCCCTATAAAAGTAGGTCAAAAAATAACAAGAAAAGAATTACTCTATAAGTTACAAGAGTTATATTTTGAAAGAAATGACTTCGATTTCAAGCGTGGTACTTTTCGAGTAAGAGGTGACGTGATTGATTTAATTCCTGCTTCTCAAATTAAAGAAGGGATTAGAATAGAGTTATTTGGTGATGAAATAGAGAATATATTCTACATAGATGCTACCACTGGTAAAGTAACTGGAAAAGAGGATTTGACTACTATTTATCCAGCAAAATTATTCGTGACTAATGAAAACCAGCTTATAAAAGCGATGAAAGATATTAAAGATGAGCTTTATGAACGTTTGAAAGTATTAAGAGCTGAGGATAAACTAGTAGAGGCTCAAAGGTTGGAGCAACGTACTTTATTTGATTTGGAAATGATGAAAGAAGTAGGGTACTGTTCAGGTATAGAGAATTACTCTATGCACATGGCTGGTAGGACTTTCGGAGATAAACCTACATGTTTGATTGACTATTTCCCCGATGATTTTATTACGATAATTGATGAGAGCCATATATCTGTACCTCAGATAAAAGCGATGTACAGTGGTGATAAGAAGCGAAAAACTACTTTGGTAGAACACGGTTTCCGTTTGCCTTCAGCTCTTGAAAATAGACCACTCCAATTCGATGAGTTTAGAAATACCACGAAACAAACGATATATGTAAGCGCTACTCCATCTGACTATGAGCTAGAGCAATCAGAGGGTGTCTTCGTTGAGCAAATTATTCGTCCAACTGGTTTGCTAGACCCACTTATTTCTGTCAGACCTATAGCTACTCAAATTGATGATTTGGTTGGTGAGATTAGAATTAGAATAATGAAAAATGAGAGAGTACTCGTAACTACTCTGACTAAACGTATGTCAGAGGATTTATCTGATTATTTATTCAATTTGGATATCAAAGTAGCTTATATTCACTCAGACATTGACTCACTAGAGAGAGTAGAGATAATTAGAGATTTCCGTATAGGAGAATACGATGTATTAGTAGGTGTAAACTTATTAAGAGAAGGGTTAGATATGCCTGAAGTATCGCTTGTAGCTATTCTAGATGCTGATAAGGAGGGATTCCTACGATCTGCTAGTGCATTACTCCAAACGGCTGGTAGAACAGCTCGTAATGTAAATGGTCTAGTTATACTTTACGCAGATAGAGTTACAAAAGCAATGAAAGTATTAATAGATGAGACAAATAGACGTAGAGAGATACAATCAGCTTACAATAAGAAGCATGGTATTGATCCGAAAACTATTTATAAATCTTTACAAGAGATTCTGGAATCTACTTCAGTAGCAGATGTTCAAAAAGCTAGAAAAGGAAGAATTGCTGTAAAGGAGAATTTGAAACAAATTGCCTCAGAACCAACTATTGCTTATATGTCCGAAGAACAGAAAACAGACTTACTAGAACAAATGTTTGTAGAAATGAAGAAAGCAGCAATAAATCTTGATTTCGAGAGAGCAGCTAATCTAAGAGATGAAATAGCAAGAATAAAAACTGATGAGATTGTTAATTCTTAATAAATTTGGCAACTGAATAGCCATAATCTGTTTTTAATCGAACAAAATAAACACCAGTAGCTAAATGGTCTATATCAATTCTATCAGTTGACATACCTTTATCTGCATCAGATACATCAGTTTCAAATTTTAGGTTTCCTTCTAAATCGTAGAGCTCATAGTGATAGCTTGATTCTTGAGTGAAGAGTTTCTCAACTATTAGTACAGACAAACTTTCAAAATAAGCATTAGTTATTCTATTTGTTGATTCTAACGAATAAAGTACTTCGATGCCACTAGTATCTTGATTTGTTCGAGTAGTGTATATTCTTACTTTACCATCGCCTTCTCTTCCGTCAGCCCAAACTGGTATAGCTTGTTCATCTTGAAAAATTAACATATTGTATTCACCAATCCCAAAAGAGCCATTATTAATGCCTACATCTCTAAAGTCAGTTGGTATTGAAGTTATCTTTTTAGGTTCAGTAAATGATTGACCACCATCATAGGAAAACTGGATTACATAATCAGTATGTATATCAAAATTAACATCATCGTTCCGGTCGTAATAACTAACTGCTATTACTCCTTTTTTGTTTATTGCTAAACTTGGGTAGTATTGTGATACTGCTCTACTATTGTTTTCTCTATTCAATATCTTAGCTTTTTCCCATCGCTTACCACCATCATTAGAACGAGAGAAATAAATATCCATTTTCTTTCCAACATTTCTAGTTATACCATTGGCATTCCAAACAGCATATAGATTATTCTTGTATTTACTATTAGGTCTATTATCTGCAACTATTAATGGGGCAGGGTATAGTCTTCTGGTTGTAATTCCTGCTATTGTATCTTTCGAGCCAGATTGATCTAAAATAGATTGAGGCATAGTCAAACTGCTTACATAGCTAACTCGATTAAATGATTCACCGTTATTAGTTGATTTAGAATGTATCAGGAGCATTTCGTTATTTTTAAATAACTCCAAATGCATTAAATGAACGTCTTGTCTTTCATCAACAGTAATAGTGCTAAATTGTGTAAATGTAGAAAACTGGGAACTGACCTTAACAGGAGGATCAAATCTATTTTTACCAGTTGGTAATTTGGCTACATATATTGCAGTACTTTGTCCACTAGTATTACCTTCTATGTAAGTATAAGAGACGAATACATCATTATTCTTGTTAACTGTAACCCATTGTTTATCAGCCATTTTTAACAAGTTTATATTTGTTGTATTAATGAAATGAGTAATATATGGTTCATCGGGTTCTATCCAAGTACGACCACCATTATCAGAATACGCCCATAATAGCCCAGTATGAACTTTACCATCGCTAGTTTGAAATATGCTTAACCATGTCAAATATGCTCGACCATTATAAGCAAAAGTTAGTACAGGATCACCTCCACCTAATACCTTTACATTTTTATAACCAATCGGGTTTGTTCTATAGGAACTCAAATTCCAACTCAATCCTGCATTAGTAGTATAATATATACTACAGAAGATTTGAGGATTAGAAGAATTGTCATTTTGAAATATTGGAGATATAATAATATTATTTGAATCGTTTGGATTTATAACAGCATGTACTTCAGATTCAACTTCATAATCTCCTATATCAGAAAGCTTAGAATCATCAGAATCCATAGTCTGATTATGAGTTTTTCTTTCGTAAGCTGGATTTAATACATCTAATTCATCACCATTATTGCCATTAAACAGTGAATCTGGAAGATATCTAAGTTCTCTTTGTACCATATTCATTGGTTGAGATTCAACCAAATATGGAACAAATACGTATAATATTATAATAATTAGAATTCGAATCATAAATTTGTATTGATTTAATACAACTAAAAACAAAAATACTATGAATAAGTTACAAAATATAAGAATATATTCTCTGTTACCCTTACTTTTTATACTAATACTTATGTCTTGTAAGAGTCAGAAAGACAATTTCATCTATGTTATGCCTCATGTCAACTACGAATTCTCTTTCGAAAAAGCCGAAACAGTTGAGTTATCTCCTAGATTGACAGAGTTTCTTGATCATGTAGTAGTGGAAATGCAAAATAATAAAGATTACTTCCTAATAATAACAGGCCACTCGGATAATACTGCAGATACTGCAACTAACCTGAAAAGAGCAATAGCAAGAGCAAATAATGTAGCAGAATACGTTAAGAAAAAAGGTATTAGTTCTGATAGATTAAAAATATTCAACAAAGGTGCATCAGAACCAATTGCTAGTCAAAACGATGAGAATAGCTTAGCACTAAATCGTAGAGTCGAAATAAAGATGACTCTTTAATTCTTGTAGTAGAACTCAAAATATTTCTTAAGTGACTTTGCTGTTAGTGAATCTTTATGTTTAGCAACTTCTTCTGGAGTACCCGTTACAACTACTTCACCGCCAAGATAACCAGCACCAGGGCCTAAATCAATAATATGATCTGCCGCAGCTATTAATTCAGTATTATGCTCTATTATTATAACGGAATGACCTTCATCAAGTAATTTTGAAAAACAATTTAATAACCTTGATATATCATGCAAATGTAATCCAGTTGTCGGCTCATCGAATATGAACATAGTTTTGAGATTGGACTTAGTCTCTAAATGACCTGCTAGTTTTATCCTCTGTGCTTCACCTCCAGATAGTTCTGTAGAAGCTTGTCCCAATTTTAAATAGTCAAGACCTACATCTTCTAGTATCTGTAATTTGGGTTTTATTTGTTTGTGATCTCCGAAGAAAATTTTAGCTTCGGATACAGTCATATCAAGTACATCTACTATTGATTTTCCATTATATTCTAAGTTTCGTATCTCACGTTTGTATCTAGTCCCATTGCAAGCTTCACATTCTAAGCGGACATCAGGAAGGAATTGCATATCCTCTATTATATAACCTTGTCCATCGCATGTATCACATCTACCACCAGCTACATTGAACGAGAAATAGCCGGGTTTCCAACCTAATTGCTTAGCTTCTTGCAACCCAGAGTATAAATCTCTGATATGGTCAAAGACCTTAGTATAAGTTGCAGGAGTGGAACGGGATGATTTACCAATTGCTGATTGGTCAACTAATTCGATATTATCAACATGCTCAACTCCTATTATTGACTGATATTTACCAATCTTATCTTTATATCCACCGCGAAACCTTTTTACACCTGCATAAAGTATATCATGTACTAGTGTACTTTTTCCAGATCCAGATACTCCAGTAATTAGAACTAACTTATTAAGAGGGAACTCTACTTCGTCCATCTTGAGATTGTTCTCTTTTGGTTTTATTATCTTTACAGATTTACCGTTTCCTTCTCTTTTATCTTTACTTATTTCTATTTTCTTTAGCCCTTTCATATAGTCAGAAGTCAGTGTATTACCTTTTGAAAGGAGCTCTTTTACTGTTCCATGAAATACAACTTCACCGCCTTTCTCACCCGCACCAGGACCCATATCTATAACATTGTCGGCCGCTGCGATTACTTCTGGATCGTGCTCTACTACAACTATAGTGTTACCGAGATTTCGTAACTTATAGAGTATATCTATTAATCTTTTAGTATCTGTAGAATGTAAACCAATTGATGGCTCGTCTAATACGTAAAGTGTTCCGACTAGCGATGAACCCAGAGCAGTCGATAGACTTATTCTTTGTGCCTCACCACCTGATAGTGTATGTGATAATCTAGCTAAAGTCAAATAACCCAGACCGATATCTACTAATAGTTGTAATCTCCAGATTATCTCTTCATTAACTTGACCAACTACTTGCTTTTCATAATCATTTAATTCTAAGCCAGAGATAAAATCTCTCAATTTCCACAAAGGTAGGTTTATCAATTCCGGTACATTCTTTCCATTTATAAAGACCTGTCTAGCACTAGTTCTTAAGCGAGAACCGCCACATGCCTTACAAGTAGTGTATCCTCTGTATCTACTCAACATGACTCTATTCTGTACTTTATATAGCTTTTCTTCTATTTTCTTGAAAAACCCATCTATTCCAATATACTTACCTACACCATCCCATAAAAGTTGATACTTGTCATCTGAAAGCATAGCTACAGGGGCAGCAGTGTCTATTTCATACTTATTAGCAATATCAAGTAAATCGTCTAGGTGGCTACTATGTGTATCACCTTTGAATGCTGCTATTGCTCCCTTTTCAATAGATAATGACCTATCTGGAATTACAAGGTTTTCATCTATTTCAATAGTTCTACCGAATCCCTGACATTTATAACATGCACCTTGTGGATTGTTGAAAGAGAATAGCTTAGGGTCTGGTTCACCATATTCTATGCCCGATTCTGGGTCTTCATAGTGATTGCTAAATCTATGTACTTTCTTGTCGTTTAACTCAATTAATCTGATTCTACCATCGCCTATGGAGAAGGCTTTCTCCATCGAATCTATAAGACGAGTCTTGTTTTCTTCGTCTGTTCTATAAATCAACCTATCAACTAGTAGCGAGTAATTCTCAGCGTCGAAGTCAGTTGGAATCCCATCTGATTCTAAATCTACTAATTCATTTTCTGAGTTGAGGAGTCTGTAATATCCATTTTCTATATACTTTGACAGATCATCCGTAGTTATCGTATCATTAAATTCAGCTGATAATAATAACTTAGCACCTTCATCTAACTTGTTCAAACTCTCAAATACTGTCTCTGCTGTATCTTTTCTTACCAAATTACCAGTTATTCGGTCGTAAGTCTTACCAATACGTCCGTAAAGCAAACGCAAATAATCATATATCTCTGTCGAAGTACCTACTGTAGAACGAGGGTTCTTATTTGGCTTATGTTGCTCTATAGCTATAGCAGGAGGCAGACCGTCAATCAAATCTACATCAGGTTTAGTCATTCTTTCTAAAAACTGACGTGCATACGAAGATAAGGATTCCACGAATCTTCGTTGTCCCTCAGCGTATAGTGTATCGAAAGCTAGTGAGGATTTCCCAGAGCCAGATAGCCCAGTTATTACTGTTAGCTTGTTGCGTGGTATTTCTATATCAATATTCTTTAAGTTATGCAGTGCCGCATTCTTAATAATGATTGTTTTTTGTTTCTTTTTTGTTTTGGACATATTCTTTGGAATCGGGGAAAGATAAAAATGTAAAGATGGATAAAAGGTTAAATTATTTTGCTACAAAGTAACTAAGAAAATGAGAATAATTCATATATTTTGTAATTCTTTGAGACGTTTTTCCAGTTCATGTGTCTATATAAATATGAAAACAACCAAAACAGTAATACTTTTTTTCTTTTTGTCATTATCTCTCCAAGCACAATGGCAGAAAACTGACTATGGATTTGTGTCGGCTGATAGTACTTTCGGGTTAATCAAGTATGATACAGATTTTGAGAAACTAACTATAGAGTCTAATAAATCTATGTCGGTTTTTGACCTAGATGAAGGTGAAATTATAGATCAAAAAGTTATAGATAATCCAGAAGATAGTCTAATTGTTACTACTTATGATTTGAAATATCAATATCAAGTACTAACTAAATTAAAAGACCCAGGAATCCATAATGGGGAAGGTATACAAGTAATTAAGATATTTAAAAAGGAAGATAATAAAATAGTAGATACTATTATAGATACTCTTCGATATGAGTATGACGGTCATGGACTTAGAGGAGCCGTTAGTATAAATTACAAATTAGTAGATGACTCTCTTCTAGTAATCAGCATGGAGATGATTGAATACTGGGATGTAGAGAGAGAAAGTGATCTAACATTCATCTATAATTTGGAGAGTAAAACTTATGATAAAATTGATGGTATTTTTAGCTCTTATTATGATTACTTTTCAAGTACTGAAATTATGTTTTTAGTAGACGTTACTTCCATTAGGTCGTTTAATCCGGATACATATAAAAGTTTTGGCTATTATAATTTCTATAAATTAGATGGTTCTTTAAGAGCATATTTCAATTCAGATGAGTTAATTTTAAAAAATATAGCTTTGCCTAATAATAGTAATAAATTTATCGTATTCTATGATAATGGCTATTTTCTAGAGTCGTTTGATAATGATGATAGGATTGAACATGAAACTAAAAAATACCTTGGAATGGGTGCAAAATTCTCAGAATTTGATGATTATCTTATTGTCCATGAATTCAAAGATAGTAAAAATAGTTTTCATATAGTTAACTTTGAGGATAATAAAATATTAGAGACTATTGAAATTGATTATTCAAAGAGATTAGATGTTATAAAATACAAAGGCGAATATATATATTGTAGAGGAACAGATGGAAGGATATTGAAAATATACTCTCAATTCTTCGATAAAAATAAACTTCAGAGTCGTTTTATCACTGATAAAGATACCTTTTTTGTGGAAGATTTGGTGAATTTCTATGATAATTCCTTAGGTTTACCCACAAAATGGCAATGGGACTTTGGAGATGGTACCACTAGCAATGAACAAAACCCGACAAAAGTATATACGGAAACAGGCGAATATACTGTAAGACTAATTGTTGAGAATGATCTTGGTCTTAAAGACACGCTTAAAAAAGAAAACTATATCAAAATTGTTCCAAGATTAGAAGCACTATTTACTTATGAAATTCTTTCTGAGAATCCCTTGGAAGTTAAATTTAACAATGTTAGTACTGGGAATCCAATAGAGTATATCTGGAATTTTGGAGATGGAACACTATCAGACAAAGAAAATCTAGAACATAAGTATGATGTAGGGATATATGATATTTCACTGACTGTATTTGATAAATATGATAACTTTGATCAAAAAATACTTTTGAAGGAATTCAATACTTCTATTGAAACTCCAATAAATTTACCAGATTTTGATTTCTCTACATTTACACAATTGCAATTACCTACGACTTCTAACCTAACTGATGTTGAATTTTTCAATGAGAAGATAGGGATAATAGTATCTAAAAGTGGTGAAATATTCACAACAAATGATGGTGGTATGAGCTGGACAAAATCTGTTTTCTCTAAGAATTTCAAACCAAATAGATTAAGATTCCTATCTAATGGAGATGCCATTATAGTAGGGGATAGAGGTACTCAAATAAAATCATTTGATTTTGGAAAGACATGGGTCGAAAACACTAATATTGATACAACCAGAAATATTATTGATTTCGATTGTATTTCACCTTTTGATTGTAGATTGCTAACAGATATCAATCAAATATTTAGTATCAATAAAAAGTTAGGAATTGAGTCAGAAAATAAATTCAAAGCTACTTTTAACCCCTCATTATATCTATCTAAAACTACAACAGAAGCTTTAAAAGCAATTGTTGCTAATGAGCATTCATATATAGTTGGAACTGGTTCAATTTTTCTCGAAAAAATTAATTCAAGAGATATTTATTTTAGAACACTGATGGAAACCTCAAACTTTGATAATTATAAGTTTATGATATATTATGATATAAGGACTGATAAAAACGATGTAATGACGGAGTTAGAAAAGTTAGACAGCAATAATATTCTTTATTCGATGAATAATAATACACTATATTATTTCTATAAAAATTCTAGTTATCCTCCTTATGAGATATATTCGACTAGTTCTACTTTTGATAAATTTTATTCATCTTTGAATCAGATAGTAATTCCTATAATGGATGGAAATCTCGTTTATATGGATAGTATGGTATATGATAGGAACGGGTTTAACTCAAGAACAACAACTATAAAGCTAGATGATTCACCTCTTTACGATTACTACCAAATAACTCTAACTAAAGGAATAGCAGTAGGTGAGAGCGGGAAGTATTATATAACAGATTTCACAACTGGAATCGAAACTTATACCACAACACCAGAAATCGAGGTATACCCCAACCCAATAACTGACGTGTTTAACATACATTTCAGTAATATGATGCAAGTGGAATCCCTCAATATATTTGATATAACAGGAACTATTGTACGAAGTAATAACTTGTCAGTTTATACTAACAGCATTGTTCAGAAGACAAATGACTTATCTACTGGTATTTACTTCATAGAAATAATTACCAATAGTGGTGTTTTTCACAAGAAAATTGTTAAGTTTTAGCTTGTTATGTAACTTAATTCACATATAATGTGTCATTATAATTATGAAAACACTATTGATGATAATAATCATTTTGCCCCACATTCTTTTAGCTGGTTGGATAAAGGAAGGCAATGGTTATATCTCACAAGATAGTTTACCTGGTCAGAAAAGATTCCTTCCTTCTGAAAATGCAATCATAGTAGAAAATAAAGACTTTGTCCTCAAATACGACCTCACCACTGGCGAAATAATAAAGCGAATAGATATAGAAGAAACGGACCCTAGATATATTACAGCAGTTGCAAATGATGATTTGAGTCAAGTATATATACTTACTGAAGATGATAAAAATGATTCAAGTACTTCATATCAACACGTTCTCATTGTTAAGTTGGAAGATTATATATCGAAAAAGGTATATCTAGTCGATTCAATACCAATACCTACAGGTTATCATGATTATGTAGTATTAAATTCTTATATCTTTTACTACAATAATAAAATATTTTATTCACTTGATAATAATACAAAAGCGCCTTATCATTATATTACTAGGTCTGAACTAAGAATTTATTCGGCTTCAAATCGTGATACTTTACAAAGAATTGAGTTGTACGGAGGGAAAATAGATAGTTATTCCTTATTGAACCCATTTAGCAACTATTCTTTTTTCACAAACTATGAATCTGACTATTGGACTGAAGGAGATGATTATTCTGAATATTTAAATCAACTATTATTTTATAGTGATAGTGATGAAAAAGTATATTCATTTATATCGAAAGAAGGTAGTGGCGCCTTTTCAAATATAGTTAATGGTAAAACAAATAAAAACCGAATTTATGCTTATGGAGGAAAATTAACTCTATCCGGAATGAATAAAAATAATTCAAGAGTTTTGAACTATGGTGATAAAACTCCAATTTCATTTACTAAAAATGATAATTATTTTTTTGTGGTTTCCCGTGTATACAATCAAGGTTTTCAGAATGAAACCTCAATTCAATCATTTGAAGGTGATGTGATTTTCGAAGATACAATGTCTATTAATATTCCTACAGAAATAGTCTTTGACGACGGAAAAACTTTCTACTTTTCGAAAAATGGGAGGTTGTTCAAATATTCACCTGAATTCTTAAAGTTAGAGAACCTAAAAGCTGCTATGAAGGAGTTGAAAGATACAATTTATTTGGGTGAAGTATTAACTCTCTATAGTCTTTCTTTGGGCTCACCTGATGAAATAAAATGGTATTTGGATGATGAATTAGTTTCAGAAGAACAAATATATGATATTTCAATTAATTCTAAAGGTAATCACTATATAAAATTAGTAGTTAAAAACGAGGAATTAGTTGATTCTATCGTGAAAGATATTTTTGTAGAAGAATTAGATATTGATGTAACGAAGGAATTAGATTTTAAAATAGAATACGTATCTAAAGATCCATTAGTAGTAAAGTTTGTAGTTCCAGAAATTTATGATTTCAAGAGTTTTTCATGGAATTTTGGTGATGGGGTTGCAGTACTAGGTAATAAAGTTAAATATAAATTTCAAGATACAGGAACATATTCAATTACTCTAACTGCAATAAGAGAGGACGGTACATTTATACAAGAAATCAAAGCTGATGTTGTATCATCAAGTGAAATAAACCTAGATTACACTAAACCTCTATTTGAAAAATTTAGATTGAGAGATGATAAAAGGTTCTATTTCAAACCTTTAAAAACCCTGAATAATGTTCACATCCGAGTATTTGATAAAAATGATATACTACTGTTTGATGAAGAATATATAATCTTTTCAAAGGGCGAAATAAATAGCATCCCCCCTCCAATTGATGAGGTTTATACTATACAAATAGAGACTAGTGATGGAGAAGTATATGAGTATTAAAGGCTTATTTATATTGCTTATTCTTCTATTTTTAAATTTAAATCTACATTCTGAGGATTATGATTTTATTAAATATGAACTATCTACGAAAAGTAATATAGTTGAAGTTGAGTTCTTCAATAAATTTTCAGGAATAATGGTGTCAGAATCTGCTGAAATATTCTACACAACAAATGGTGGCAAAGATTGGACTCTTTCAGATTTTAAAATAGATTTTACACCGAAAGCTTTAGCTTATTCTGTTAGTGGCGAAGCTGTAATAATCGGTTCTAAAAGTACTATAATTAAGTCTATTGATTATGGTAAGTCTTGGCTAATAATGCAATATGATAAATCCTCTGAAATTATTCTCAATACTATCATATCAAAGACTCCTTTTGAGTACTTCATTACTCAAGAAGGGACACGAAATATTTATTACAGTGTAGATGGTTTGCATAGCATAGCAAAGACATCATTAGACGGGGAATCCGGTCAGTACAAAACGTATCCAAATATTCTAAATAAATATGATAATCAAATTTATGGTGCTGGAAATAGAGAGTTTGAAAGGTCTAGTGATGGAACTGACTATTGGAATGAAGGGTTGTATAAAACTAAATATTTTCAAACACTTGAAAGGTTATGGTACACCTCATCTATTCGAAGTAATTATGGCAATCCTCCTGCCAATATTATTGAGGCTTTTGTAATGATAAAAAATGTGGTTTTAAAATTTGATGGATATAGATTAAAACCACAAAATGGTGATAATTTTGGTGATGGTAACTTTGATATAATATATCAAAATAATAATTTCACAAGTCAGATATTATCATATAATGATAATATGTTTGTAATTCCTGATAGCAAGGGGCAAATAACTTATTTAACAAATGTTATTGTAGAAAATACTAGGGTTCGTAAAGATTCTTTCAATGAGAAAAAAGTCCAAGTCACAGACACAACACTTTTCGATTATTTTCAAATCAAAGATAATAAAGCAATAACTACAAGTATTAACGGTAAGTATTTTATGTATAATAATAGTGGAGTAACTGATTCATTGATTATTGATACTTTAGGATTTAATTCCATAGATACAGTAGACAATGATAGTACAGACATAATTATAGATGACCCTAAGGACTCTACAGCATTTTCTTCAAGTAATGTTATAGTTTACCCAAACCCAACTTCTGATTATTTCACAATTGAATTCCTAGAAAAAACAGAAGTAGAATCTATTCAAATATTCGATGTGAAAGGCTATAGGGAACTGAACTATGTATTGAATATAGAGCTAGATATATACAAAATTGATCTTCGAGAATTACAAAGAGGTACATATTATATAGAAATTATCACCAGCAGAGGGGTTTTTCACAAGAAAATCGTTAAATTTTAGCTTTACTAATAACAAATAATGAAATTAATATGAAGCAAAAATTGAATTCTATATCTATAAAGAGTTTCATACTCGTTTTTCTAGTAGCTTGTTCGTTCAATGCATTTCCTGTAAGTGATGATATTCAGTTGGGTAAACAAGTTCAACAAGAAATTCAAAACGACCCAAAGCAATACCCAATACTCAATAATACTTCTGCTCGTAGCTATTTGCAAAATATGATTAATCAAATCATTATGTCCCCAAAAATCGAGTACAGAAAAGAGTTTGCATACAAAGTAGAAATAATCAATGATGATAAGATTGTAAACGCATTCTGTACACCCGGTGGTTACATCTATGTATATACAGGCTTACTCAAGAAACTGGACAATGAAGCAGCCTTAGCTGGTGTTTTAGGGCATGAAATAGCCCATGCTGAGAATAGACACTCAACTCAGAGAATGACTAAAGCTTATGGTGCATCTGTACTTACGAATATTGTCTTAGGCAACGATGCTGGACAATTGGAACAATTAGGTGCTAACTTACTAACTGGTCTTGCATTGCTGAAAAATAGCAGAAGTGACGAATTAGAAGCTGATGAGGATTCATTCCACTATTTAGAATCTACTAAGTGGTATCCAGGCGGTATTAAATTCTTTTTCGAAAAAGTAATGACAAATAAAAGCTCATCTATTTTTGAGGAATTACTCTCAACTCACCCTATGCCTCAAGATAGATTAGACCAAATTAATAAGCTAATAAAAGAGTCAAATACAACTGGTGCTACTAAAGGCGATAATTTATTCAAAGCAAGATACCAAGACTTTCTAAAATCACTATAGAAATATGAATTCGATAGAAAAATTAATAGAAGCTGAAAAAAAGAACGACTCAATACTTTGTGTAGGGTTGGATATAGTTGATGATAAAATGCCTCGGCAAATAGAAAGAAGTATTGAAGGTATGCTCGAGTTTAACGAAGCAATCATTGAGAGTACTTCAGATTTAGTATCTTCTTATAAGATTAACTTTGCTTTTTATGAGCAATATGGAAGAAGAGGATACGAGCTATTAGAGAAAACAGTAGCTATGATTCCTTCGGATATACATATAATAGCAGATGCAAAGAGGGGAGATATAGGCAATACCTCTGCTGCCTACGCTAAGGCTGTATTTGAAGAGTTAAAATGTGATTCGATAACTATTAGCCCTTATATGGGGAAAGACTCTGTAAGTCCATTTCTGGACTATTCAAATAAAATGGTATTTCTGCTTTGTTTGACTTCTAATTCTGGCTCTATTGATTTTGAAAAAGAGAAAATAGGTGATAAGTACTTATACGAAGTTGTATTGGAAAAATCTATGAAATGGGGCAGTGCTGACAATCTAGGATATGTTGTAGGTGCTACTCATCCCGACGAGTTAAGAAATATCAGAACTTTAGCTAAAGATAGATACTTCCTTATACCAGGTATAGGAGCACAAGGTGGAAGCCCAGATGATGTGATGGATGCAAATAGCTCGGGTCCTTCTATTATTAATTCTTCTAGAGGGATAATTTATGCAGGTGGTAATGAAGAAAAATACGAAGATTATATCCGACTAGCAGCTTTAGAATTACGCAACCAATTAAATGAAGCAAGGTATTGAGAGAGATAGAATATCAAAAACTTGTTAGAAATTATCTATCTAGCATTCCTCTAACTAGCTTCACTACTAAGTCTGGCAAGATAATACAGATTATTTCTCCTGGAATTATCAATGTAAATGAAGGTCCCGATTTTCTTGATTTTGCAATTATGATTAATGGGAAAGTTATAGTTGGCGACGCTGAATTTCACGTTAATGCTTCTGATTGGAATAATCATAACCATTCGCAAGATAAGAACTATGGAAATGTTATACTTCATATAGTTTTCAATGATAATTCGGAATTAATTCATCCAGATATATTGGTTTTGGATAAAGATGAGATAACAAAAGTAGCGACTGAGGTGCAAACCGAGGGTATTTCATCTTACGAAGAGATACAGCACTTTGCTTTACTCAGATTGCTAAGAAAATCGACAATAGCCCAAAAGAATATAAATCTATATGGTCAGAAAAAAGGAATATTAATTACCTTGAAGGAATTTCTAATAGGGTATATGAGTAAAAAGAGAAGACCTATTTATAACAATGATGGTATAATAGAGTTCTTAGAAGAGTTTGATAATTCGAAGTCTTACGCTTTTTTAGAAAGTATAATAGATGGCGTAAATATAGACATATTCAAAAAACTCGTTGAAATAGTCAATCAGAAGATACACAATGAAGGCAAAGGTCTAAGAGTAGAAATAATAATAAATTGTATATTGCCCCTTTCACTTTGTCTATCTGATACCAAAAGTAGAGCAAAGCTATTAGAGTGGTATTGGTCAACCAAATCGATTAATACATACGGATTACTATCAAGAAGATTTGCAGACCTATCTCAAGACTATGTATGGCAACAGCAAGGTATGCTCGAATTTTTAAGAGATCACGGAAACAAAAAAAATATAACTGCCGAAGAAATCCAAGACTACGGCATCAACCAAATACTGGAATTTTATAGCTATGGAAAAATTGAATAAGGGAAGGGGAGACAGATGAGTTTTATAAAAGTAATAACAAACTCTACTTCAATGGTATTTAAGCCATTGAATTATTTAATATTTAGATTTATGAATAATAACCTTTACGAAATAAATAAAGTTATTAGACAAGCCAAAATAATTAGAGAAAATCAAATCTATATAGAATTGAATAACGGGGATAAGTATTACTTTACTTCTTACGAAGAAAACCCACCAAATAATTTGCGCAATAAGATTACTTATTCAGATAAAAGTAAAATCAGTAAAATTCTTAATTATGAGAGATTTTTCTTTATATACGATTTAATTGAAGAAGTTTATGTAAAAGGATCACATTTTAATCAGATTGATTACACAAAGTTTGGGACTATAATTGATGCAGGTGCTAATATTGGGGCTTTTACAATTAATGCTAGTAATAAGAATAATAGTTGTAATTTTATTTTAGTTGAACCAGAAGAAAAAAATTGTGTTGATTTAAAGCAGAATTTAGATGCTAATGGAGTAAAATATTATAATATTGTTAAAAAAGGGTTATGGTCTTCTGATGGCGAGATGTCATTTTACACTAGTAACAGAGCTGGAGAACATAGTTTAATTGGTAATGATTTCGGTGTAGAAGTAACTATTGATATAATGCAATTAGAATCACTTTTTGAACAGAATACAATCTCTAATCCTGTATTATTAAAAATGGATATTGAAGGTGCTGAATTAGAAGTTATAAAAAGTAGTATTGAGTTTTTAAAAAAACAAAAAGATTTAACTTTACTTATTGAAGCTCTTCATTTTGTAGATAATAATGAAACATATAAAGAACTAATACCCCTTTTAAAGAATAATGGATTTGAAATACTAGATTGGGGAAGTGATTTTAGGGGTACTATACTAGCTAAGAGTTAGATTCAATAATAATTATTTTAATTATTGATTAGAAGTCAATATATTTGCAAGAGGAATCTATAAAAAACAATAGGGAAATTTATGAAAAATGTATTAATTATATTAATAAGTCTTATGATATTAAGTGCTTGTAGCGACGATAAAACAACCTTACAACCAACAATAGATACTGAATTTAAATTAGAAAATTACAGTGTAGTTGCATTGTATGGTTTTAATGGGGATTTAGTTGATAATAGTTCAAATAATATTGAACTATTAGGTGAGGACATATCTTACTCACTAGATAGAGACAGTAATATTAACTCATCTATTCTATTAAATAAGCAAAGTGATTATCCAAGAACAAATGTTTTATATAATTCTGTACTAGATCTTTCTCCAGCTTTTACTATTTCTTTATGGGTTAAACCTGATTTAAGTGCTTGTAAAGGTGATAATCTTGGATATATTGATTTGATTGGTAGATGGTCTGCTACAGGGCAAAAGAATAGTTCATATAGCTTGTGTATATTAAAAAATGGACGAATAGAAGGTAGAACTTATAATCATGATGGACTTTTTGATAATACATGGGTTCAAAGTAATGGTACTCTTAACGATAATGAATGGAGTAATATTATAATTACAAGGGATACCTTAGATTTGATGACTATATACTTAAATGGTGATTTAGTTACGAAAAATAAAACAAATTCTCCTCAAGAATCTAACTATGAACTCTATATTGGTAAAAGAAGAGACAATATGAGTTTATTTCATGGTAGTATAGATGATATAATAATTTTAGATGATTTTGTAGAAGAGAATAAGATAAAAGGATTAATGAATTATAATATTAAATAATATCTTAATTGCAACAATATCCTATTATTAGGAAAAGATTTCAAACCCATCAAAATTAGATTTTTGATGGGTTTTTATTTAATTCTAATTTATAAAAAAACCCGGCTTGGCAGCCAGGTTCTGTGTGTCATAATTCAAGCGAGTGCTTTACGAGGTGAGAAATATTTATTCCATCATCATCTTTCTGATGAATGCAGGTCTTTCGTACATAGAGTAATTGTCTTCTTTGATTTTTTCAATTACCTTGTCTTCTACAGTTTTTGTTTCTTTATTTCCGTTGTGCAATTCCATTCTTTTTGATTCGAAAGCAGTACCAAGCTTACTATTAACTACTTCTTTTACTTCACTTTTATTTCTTAGAAAAGTAGGTTCATCATAGTTCTTCAGCTGTGTTACCCCCTTTGGGCCGCTATCCATTGTTTTTGCACTTAGAAAGCTTGTTTTGCTTTCTTGGTTCATTCTTCTTTCTGCTTGGTTGTTTTCTTCTTTAGTGTTATTCTCTTTATCTTTGTTGAAACCAGTAGCAACAACAGTTACCATTATCTCATCTTGCATTTCATCATTGTATACAACACCATGAATAATGTTAGCGTTGCCACCAGCAGCAGCTTCTACTATTTGAACAGCTTCAGAAACTTCGAACATAGTCAAATCACTACCTCCAGTTATATTAACTAGAACTCCTTTAGAGCCTTCTATAGATATACCATCTAATAATGGAGATTTAATTGCTTTTTCAGTTGCTTCTATTGCTCTATTATCACCAGTAGCTACGCCAATACCCATTAGTGCGTCACCCATATCTTTCATTACAGTTCTTACATCTGCAAAATCAACGTTTACTACACCATGTTGAGAGATTATATCAGATATACCTCTTGTGGCATTATATAATATTTCATCCACTGTCAGAAATGCTTCTTTGAAACTAGTTTTTTTGTCAATGATTTCTAATAATTTTTGATTTGGAATTACGATCAAAGCATCTACATTTTGTCTTAGTTCTGCAATCCATTTTTCAGCAACTTCCATTCTTCTTTTGCCTTCCCAATGGAAAGGAGTAGTTACTATGGCTACTGTTAGTGCTCCCATAGAACGAGCAATCTTTGCTATTTCTGGAGCACCACCTGTACCAGTTCCACCACCCATACCAGCAGTAATAAAGACCATGTCAGCTTTGTCAAGCATCTTTTTGATATCTTCTACACTCTCTTCTACCGAAATTTTTCCTATTGTAGGGTCGGCACCAGCACCTAAACCCTTTGTCTTTTGTTTACCTAGCTGAATACGAATATCAGCTCTGTTATAGTCTAGAGCTTGGTTGTCAGTATTAGCTACAATAAAGTCAACACCTTGAAGTCCTTTTTCAATCATGTTGTTTATTGCATTTCCACCACCACCACCTACGCCGATGACTTTGATTCTGGCGTTCTTTTCTTGTGAATGTGTATCTAAAGATATCATTTGGATGCCCCCAAAAATTTAAAATTTAATTTACTTTTATAATTCTTCTATAAACTTCTTTATCATGCTGAATGAGTTTGTTACAGCTTTTCCTTTTTTCTCTGCTTTTTCTTGTACTTCCTTTTTTGCTGTTTTTCTTGTAAAGATATTTTTAACTGAATTTTCCTTTACTTTTTCTGCTTTTTCAACAATTATTGTTTCATCATTCATTTCTTCGTCTTCTTCAGCTTCAATAGTCAAATCTTCAATTTCAAATGAATTAATATCACCTATGCCATTTAATGCTAATCCAACGGCAGTCGAATATACTGGACTACTTACTTCAGGTGCTAACCCACTATATGAAAGATTTGTTGGAATCCCAATCTTTATAGGCATACCAAATACTTCTTTAGCTAGTTCTTCAGTCCCATTTAGCAAAGCAGTTCCGCCAGTTATAACTATACCAGCACCTAAGCTATGAGCGTAACCAGATCTGTTGATTTCAGCCAAAGCAAATTCAAAGAGTTCCTGCATTCTTGGTTGGATAATCTCACACAGTTGTGATTTTTGTATTTCCATTGGTTTACGTCCACCAATTCCAGGAACCATGAATACTTCATCTTTCATTATTGAATCGCCATGACAATGGCCATAATCTCTTTTGATTTTTTCAGCTTGATTAGTAACTATTCCTAATACTTTTCTTATATCATTTGTTACGTGCTTGCCAGCTAAAGCAAATACGGATGTAAATCTGTATATTCCTTCTTCAAAAATAGCAACATCAGTTGTTCCACCACCAATATCAACTATAGCTACTCCCATTTCCTTTTCAGCATCTAATAAAACTGATTTACTACTAGCTATAGGCTCAAGTATTACATCTTTTACCTTTATATCTAGTCTTTCTACACATCTATAAATATTATTAATAGCAGTTTTCAATCCTGTTATTATATTTACATTGGCTTCCATTCGGATACCAGACATACCAATAGGGTCTGTTATTCCATCTTGACCATCTATTATGAAATCTTGTGGTATTACATGTAATATTTTTCTTTCAGAAGGAATTGCTATTTTACTTGCATCTTTTAATAGTCTATCAACATCGGCTTGAGTTATTTCTTGTTCACTATTAGATATGCCTATTATACCGCGAGTTTTAATTGCTTCAATGTGGTCCCCAGCTATACCAACAGTTACTTCTTTTATCTTAATACCAGATTGTTCTTCTGCCTGCTCTATAACTTTTTTAATACTTCTGATTGTCTTTTCGATATTAACAACTACACCTCTATTAAGGCCTTCGCTTTCAGCTATACCTATTCCTAATATCTTAAGAGTGTTGTTACTAGGATCTGGTGAAGTAACCAATGCACAAACTTTAGAAGTTCCGATATCTAAACCTACTGAAATAGGTAAACCATTATTTAATGTAGAGGACATATTAATACCTTAGATTTTTTAAATTTCTTCAATTACTATTCTGTCAAGCCATCTCAAATCAACTGTTTTGACTGAAGTTAATAGTACTCGAGCTGCTCTGTCGCTCATTAGTATTCTTAACTTGTCAAATTTATTTTCTATATTATCATCCAAACCCAAATATATCTTTGCCTTTTCGAATGGACCGATTAACTCAAATCCTTTCTCATCATCTATATATCTTATCTCACTGACAAAATCTAAAACTTCCTGTTTCTTATTTAGTTCATCTATGATATTAATTGCTGCTATGATCAGTGCCGTATCTGTAGTTGCAACACCAGATACAATTACCAAATCTGAATAATCTTTCAATACTTTGTAGGGGAGTATAGTACCGTCTTGGTCTATGTAATTTAAATTCCCCTTAATATTATAAAAAGCAAATGGATATCTTTCTTCTAAATCTAGACTGATTGTTGATTGACTAGCAAATGACGCAACACATTTTTTGATGTAGGCATCTTTTTCTATTACTTCCTCAATCTTCATCAGTAATACACTATCTTTAGTCTTTCCAAAAGATATTTTCTTTGCTTGCTCAAAGAACTTATCGGAATCATTCAAGTTTAATCCGTTTATCTCGTATTCAGTTATTTTTTCACTCATAAACCATCTATCAGATAAGTTTACTAAGTAAACCGTACCTGCGATAGCAATCAGCAGAAACATTGGAACGATAAATCGTTTCCAACTTGAAATAACCTTGAATTCCGAGACATTCGTGTCTTTCTCGTCTTCCAATGGTATAACTCTTTATATTATTATGTGTTAAGTAAAGTGGAGTACATTTTGGTGTGTATCATCCCTTTATGCTGCGTATTTTAACAATTCAAATGTAAGTGAGATTACATTAAAAAGCAAATTAAATTTTCATACAAATTTTTCTTAACTCTCAAAAGCCTTGATAGATAAGGCTTTCAATCTAAAAAATATTTTCAACATTTTTTAATTCTAGATTAAATCTAGAAGTTATTATAAATTTACCACTTCAGTAGATTTATCTCATCTACGTAAATAGTTCGTTTATTTCTAAATAAAGCAAGTACAATTGCTAAACCGATTGCTGCTTCCGCTGCTGCTACGGCCATAACAAAGAATACAAATATCTGTCCAGAAGAATCACCTAAAAAAGATGAGAATGCTACTAAGCTAATATTCACAGCGTTGAGCATTAACTCTATGCACATAAATATGATAATAGCGTTTCTTCTAGTTAGTACACCTACGGAACCTATTGCAAATATTGTTCCCGATAATATCAAATAATATTCTAATGGAATTGCTTCAATCATTTTAAACTCTTCTGTGGTAAGTCTCTTTCTAAAAATAATTTCTTTTTACCTAATAATAATGCACCAACTACTGCTACTAAAAGCAATAGAGCAATATATTCAAATGGAAATAAATACTCTGTAAATAATTTATACCCTAAGTTCTTAACTAGACCAGTATTAACAGATTCAGCTGTTATCTCATGAGAAAAAGTACCGGCGCTTGTAAATAGTATTAATACCTGTACTACAAATGCAGCTCCGAAAGTCATAGCAACTCCCTTTCGTGCATTAAATCTTGTATCTAAGTCTTCTTCTTTTCCCAAATTAAGTAGTAAGATAACGAAAACAACTAATACCATAATAGCACCAGCGTAAACTAATATCTGTAATACTGCTATAAATTGAGCATTTAGAGTCAAATACAAACCTGCTAGCATTAAAAAATGCAATACCAAGTTCATAGCTGATACTACGGGATGTCTCGATGCTACTGTACCAAATGCAGTCCCAATAGCTACTATACTTAATATCAAAAAGAATATTGTTGTCAATGCCATAAGTTTTAGAATTTTGGTTTTAGAAAATCAAATTTAACAAAAATAAGTTAATTATTTAATTCTATCAAGTAATAATCTGATATTGATTATCCACAAAAGTATAGATTAATCAATAGAGTTCTACAGATTCTATATCTGTTATGCTCATTACTTTCTCTATTATGCTACTTAACTCTATATCATTGTTAAGCTTTAGAGTTACTTTCCCTTCGAATACATTCTCAATAGTATCAAATGAAATTCCGTTGAGGCTGACATTTTCAATTGATATAATACTTTCTGTGATTTCTTTTACTATACCCGGTCTATCCTTTCCTCTAATAATTAAGGATTTGATAGAAGTTCTAGTTTGTTTTTTCAGTGGTTTATGTAAATTAACTTTAGCCCCTTTTCTAGCTAACTCTCTTAATAGCTCAGCTATGTAAGATATTTCTAAATTACCTTTACCAAGTTCGATATACATTTCACGTTCTGAAACTAAGTCTAACTCTTTTACTACTTTATCTATTACTGATTGTCGAATTGCTACTTGACTATTTACTATTTCAGATTTCCAAAGCTTTCTACCTTTACGATAATTTTTAGTTTGAATTTCTTTTAAATACTTATTTAATACAGATCTAGCTTTATTAGTTGTGATTATACTTTGCCAATCTTCAGAAATTGATTTTTTAGTAGAGGTCAATATTTCAACTTGATCACCACTCTGCAATTTATAGTCAATTGGTACTATTTTGCCATTTACTTTTGCACCTATATAATGACTACCTAATTCACTATGTATTTGAAACGCGAAATCTAAAGGTGTGGAATTTACAGGAAAAGTATGAAGCTCATTCTTAGGCGTAAATACATGAATTTCTTGAAGAAATGTGTTTTTCTTTAGGAAGTTAAATAGCTCTTCTGGCGATTCTGTATCATTGCTTTCTATCATCTCACGAACTGAATCCATCCACTCAATAGCATTTGGATTATCAAATACTGACTGAGCTGGTATAAATCCTTTCTTATAATTGAAGTGAGCAGCGACACCTCTCTCTGCAACTTCATGCATTGCTCTGGTCCTTAGTTGTATCTCTACAGGTCTTCTTTGAGGACCTAAAACAGCACAATGTATAGATTGGTAACCATTTTGTTTTGGAGCATTTATATAATCTTTAAATGTTTCCGGTACTGGTGGATATATAGATGCAGCCAAGCTGTAAACATAAAAACATAAATTCGGATCATCGCATTCTAAAATTATTCTTATTGCTATGAGATCGAATAGCTCATCAACTGGTTTATTCCTTGCTATAGTCTTATTGAATATTGAATATATATGCTTTGCTCTTCCGTATATTTTTACTTTAACATTATTCTTTACCAAGAACTTATCATTACTTATCTTATTAAGTAATGGTGCTTTAAAATCCTCTACATATTTCTCTCTATCTTTTCTTTTACCAAGAAGCTTTGATTTTATTTTATCAAATTCTTTTCTGTTTATAACCTTAAAAGCTAAGTCTTCTAATTCCCATTTTATATTTCTAAACCCAAATCTATTGGCAAATGGTGCAAATACTTCTAAAGATTCTTTAGCATCTTTAAGTTGCTTTTCTTTAGCAAGTGGGGCGATTGTTCTTAAATTCTCTAATCTTTCTGCTAATTTGATAAAGATAATCCTAACATCTTTGAACATAGACATTAGTAATTTTCTA
This sequence comes from Ignavibacteriota bacterium, assembly GCA_024636855.1. Classification (GTDB taxonomy): domain Bacteria; phylum Bacteroidota; class Ignavibacteria; order Kapaibacteriales; family UBA2268; genus PGYR01. The sequence goes on from JAGXGG010000104.1 coordinate 26,144, forward strand.
TAATTTTCTAACTCAACTTCAGGTTGGATTAACTCTTCTTCTATATGATTGATTTTCTCTATACCAGTTACTATATCAGCTATAGTAGTCCCAAATTCTGCTTTTATTAGCTTATAATCATATTCATTTTCTGTTTTGATTACATCACAAATCAGTGCAGCGATAACAGATACATCGTCGAGTTTTATTTCTGTAGCTACAATTCTAGCCACTGCAACAGCATGACTAAAGTAAGGGGTTCCCGATAGTCTTAGTCGGTCCTTATTCGCATCAAGAGCTATTAGAAATGCTTTTCTTAGCAATTCTTCATTACCATTTTTTATAAATTTCTGACAATCAGCTAATAATAAATCAAATTCTTCCTTTGCTTTACTATTTTCTAGATTATCTAGATCTGTATCTGGTATAATATCTCTTATTGCCGATTTGAACATTTTCTAATTCTGTTATGGTAAGTAGCACAAAAATATAAAAATTGCAAGACTTATTTGTTAAGATTTACAATCTATAGTTTAATTAATAGTTTTTGTATATTGTAACTAAACATATTGACAGAAATTACCGATTAATTATTAAAATAAATTTATCTTACAAAAATGAAATTCTCTGAAAAATATATAGAAAAAGTTAATTCATTAGTTAAGCCCATAAACCACTTTGAAACATTGGCAAAGGATGGTTTTCTAAATGAATATATTAAAGACTTTTTTTATGATAAGTACTGTAATGATATGGAGTTCAGAGAAAATATTATGATAATACAACAAGAGTATTCACACGAGCCAGTAGAAGAAATCAATAATGAATATCTAACAGCACTTAGCAATGAATTGACTAATTTCATCGAGAAAAATGAGAAATGATAGAAACTAAAGCAATTGATGAAAATGTAAAAAACTTACTTCTTACAGTTAGGAATCAAGCTGAAAGATACAAATCTCTTTTCAATGAATTGGAAGGCTTGCGTGACGCTATTAATAGTGATATCAATGAATTGCGTGAAATATCTGATAAGTATGAAGATAAGTTTAATAATGAAATCATTGATTTAGAAATAAGATATGATAATAGTATTCAGTCTATAGAAGAAAAAATAAGTCAAGTAAAGCAACTCGAAATAGACTATGAGAAAATACAACAACACAAAAGTGAATTTGAAAAACTAATAGAAAAATTTGAAAAAGAGTCGAATGAATTCACACAAGCATTTGTAGATTTCAGATTTGAGGTAGAGAAAAAAATTGCCGATGAAGTGCGCACTATCAAATCTTATGTAGATAAAGAAATAGAGTTAGAGTCACGTACTCTGGAAAGTCGTATATATGATAGAATTCGCAAAGTAGATAGACACTTAGAGCAATACGATAAGCGAATATACGAAGCTAATAAATTGCAAGATGAGACTAACGCACGTATATTCAAACAAATGCGTTCACTAGAAGGTTTCATGGATAGTATAAAATCCATAACTGAATCTATGTCCCGTACATTCAATAGCGATCTAAGAAACACTGAAAGCCACTTACTCGAAAAAATAGATATAATAGAAGAAAGGCAAGAAAAAATAAAGAAAATTGAATTCCTAGATGATATACTAGAATTAGATAAGGCAATCCGTTCATACAGAAGAGAATTCGAAGTCGAGAAAGAAAGAAACCAAAAGATAATCCACGATTATGAGAAACAAATCTCTATAGTAAGAGGGGAGAACAAGTCACTCGAAGTGGAGATAAACTCTACAAAGAGCAAATCGAACATTGCAATAGTAACAGCAGTTGTATCTCTATTATTGATGGTAGCATTAGTTGCATTGATTTAAGCATAAAAAAAGCCACCCTCTGGCAGCCTTTTTACAGAATCTAAACTATTCTAATTCACTTTTTCTTTTTCTTTCGTCTCATTGTGGAATATCAAGCTCGCACCTGGTTTGAATGTAATATAATACCAAAGCCATTCAGTCATCACTTTCAGCCTGTTACGGAAATCTATTAGGAACATAATGTGGATGACTCCCCACATAACCCAAGCTATAAATCCCTTAAATTTCAATTTTCTGACTTGGGCTATTGCTTTTGCTCGCCCGATTGTAGCCATACTACCTTTATCTAAGTATTTGAATGGCTTCCTTGAGTTTAGTTTTTTTCTTTGTACTATCAAATCTGAGACATATCTTGCTTGTTGCATTGCTGCTGGAGCTATTCCGGGTACTGTTTTACCATTAGCATCTATTAGGTACGAAGCGTCTCCTATTACAAATATATTGTCGTAACCAACAATACTCATGTCGGGATTAACTAAAGCCCTACCAGCTCGGTCTAGCTTTGTAACTAATGTTTCAAGTAGGGGAGAAGCTGTATTCCCAGCAGCCCAAATAATATTTGAACTTTCAAATTTTCCATTATCTGTTATTACTAAGTCTTTTTCTACAGATTTTACCATTGTCTCTAATAGAACTTCTACTCCCATTTTCTCAAGAGTTGTTTTTGTATATTCGGAAAGTGATTTGTCATATTGAGTAAGTAAGCGATCAGCTCCATCGACCAATTTCACTGTTATGTCTTTTGCTTTGATTAAAGGGAAATCTTTTAGTATTGTCTTCCGAGCTATTTCTGCAATGGCTCCAGCTAACTCAACTCCAGTTGGGCCACCACCAACTATAACGAAAGAGGTATTTCGTTTGTATTCTTCTTTATTCTTGTAGTTGCGTTCAGCTTTCTCAAATGATTTAAGGATTTTCTCACGCATAATAATTGCATCGTTCAAATCTTTCAAACCAGGTGCATATTTTTCCCATTCGTCATTTCCAAAATAGCTATGTCTATTACCTGGAGCTAGTATTAGATAGTCAAAATCCAAAAATCCATTAGTCAATTCTAAAGTAGAATTTTCTTTATCGATTGAAATTACTTCATCTAGAATTACTTGTACGTTCTTATATCCACGTAACTCAGTTCTTATTGGTTGGGCTATATCACCTGGGGAAAGTGCGGCAGTGGCCACTTGATATAATAGTGGTTGAAATAAATGATGATTGTTCTTGTCTATAACGACTACATCAACGTCTGTGTTTTTTAAGGCCTTAGCGGCGGAGAGTCCCCCGAATCCTGCACCAACTATGACCACTCTCGGTTTTGATAATTGCATTTTGGAATTACTCCATTGTTGTTAGCTTACAGACGAGTAATTCGAATATTTGTTTAGAAAAAAAATGTCATTTTTAGAATTTAATTGAATATAAAAAAAGGCTACCCTCAGGCAGCCTTTCATACAAATTCTTTTCAATAAGTATCTATTTCAAATCCATTGCTTCGTGCAATAGCTCATTAACTACTGTCATAGATTCAGCTTCTGCGTAGAATCTAAGCAATGGCTCCGTTCCAGATGCTCTGATTAATAGCCACGCGTGATTGAAGTAGAACTTAATACCATCTTTGGTGTCAACCCTTTCTACTTCGAATCTACCTATTTTACTTGGTATCTTGTAAGCAGCATTAAGAATAGTGTCTTTTTCTTCTTGAGTCATTTTCTTATCTATTCTATGGTATCTGTGTGGACCGAATTGCTCATCCAAATCATCACATAATTCTTTCAGAGATTTGCCAGTTACAGCCATAGCTTCTAAAAGTAACAGACCGTTGAAAATACCGTCACGTTCTGGAATATGAAGAGATGTACCTAAGCCACCAGATTCCTCACCACCTACTAGAACGTTTTTATCTATCATCAATTCGGCAGTATATTTGAATCCTACAGGAGTCTCGTGTAGAGTGATTCCTTTGTCTTCGCAATACATATCAACCATAGAAGTAAGCGATACTGTTTTAACTACGTCGCCTCTTTTACCTTTATTCTCATATAAATAGCGAAGTAATATCATAAATATCTTGTGTGAATCTACGAAGTTTCCTTCCTCATCCACAGCTCCCAATCTATCAGCATCACCGTCAGTTGCTAAACCAAAATCGAATTCACCACTCTTAATTGTAGTTATCAAATCACCTATACAACTTTCTATCGGCTCTGGATGATCTATATTACCGAATCCTGGATTCCACTCGCTATGAAGCTCGAATACCTTGTCAATTAAACCTTCTAACATACCCATCCCAGCGCCATGCATTGGATCGAATATTACTTTGAAATCAGCTTTTCTAATTGCTTCCATATCCAAACGTTTTTTGATATGGCGGATATACGTATCCTTCGCATCGAAATATTTAATTAACCCTTTAGCTTCGTAGTGAGCAACAGAATCCAATTTAAATTCAAAACCTTCAGTTATTCGCTGATGAAGTATTTCTTCTAATCGTGCTATTTGGGGGGGAGTGGCTGGACCACCAAAGCTACCCTTAACTTTGAACCCATTATAAATAGCTGGGTTATGAGAAGCAGTGATTACAAATCCTAACTCAGCTTTCTTTTGTCTAGTGTTAAATGAGACTTGGGGAGTAGATGATATATTGTCACTTAAGTTAACGACTATTCCTTGTGAAGCCATTACCTTAGCTGTTTCTTCGGCGAATTCTCTTGACATAAACCTTCCGTCATAACCTATAACAGCACTTGGGTTAGTTTGTCCGCCAGAAAGTTCTTTCACATAGTCAGCACTTGCAAGTGCTACATATCTTAAGTTTGCGTAAGTAAAATCATCGGCTATGATACCTCTCCAGCCGTCAGTTCCAAATTTAATCATATTATCTTACTTTTTAAATTTATTGAATGGGAAACTAGCTGAATAGTATGAATCAGTATCAAGCTCTTCTTCTATTCTAAGTAATTGATTGTACTTAGCAGTTCTATCACTTCTACTCGGAGCACCAGTTTTTATCTGTCCTGAGTTAAGAGCTACTGACAAATCAGCTATGAAAGTATCCTCTGTCTCACCACTTCTGTGTGATATTATACTTGTATATCCGTTTCTGTGAGCCATATTCACTGCCTCTATAGTTTCAGTCAGTGTTCCTATTTGGTTTACTTTAACTAAAATAGAATTCGCAGTTTTCGTTTCAATACCATGCGCTAAAAATTCAGGATTAGTTACGAATAAATCATCGCCAACTAGTTGGACTTTATTACCTAATCTATCTGTTAGCTTTTTCCAATTTTCCCAATCATTTTCATCTAATCCATCTTCGATAGAAATAAGGGGGTACTTTTCAGCTAATGCAGCATACCATTCTATCATTTCGTCACCAGTTTTCAGTTCACCAGTTGACTTGTACATTTTATATTTTCCATCTTCATACATTTCAGAAGCAGCTACGTCTATAGATAATAAGAAATCTTCACCAGGTTTATAACCTGCTTTTTCAATTGCTTCTAAAATAACATCAAATGCTTCTTCATTAGATTTTAGCGAAGGAGCAAAGCCACCTTCATCACCAACTGAAGTATTATATCCTTTTGCTTTTAATACAGCTTTTAGATTATGGAAAACTTCTATTCCCATTCTCAATGCATCTGAAAATGTACTAGCACCAACAGGAAGAATCATAAACTCCTGAATATCTACATTATTATCTGCGTGTTTACCACCATTAATAATGTTCATCATAGGTGTAGGAAGTGTATTCGCTGAGACACCGCCAATATATCTATAAAGAGGAATCATCAGATGATTTGCAGCAGCTCTGGCCACAGCAAGAGAAACACCTAGAATAGCATTTGCACCCAAATTAGATTTGTTTTCAGTTCCATCCAAATCAATAAGTAGATTATCTATCTGAGATTGTTCTAAACAATCAAAACCTTCAAGTGCCTCTGCAATAGTGGTGTTAATATTTTCAACAGCTTGGTAAACAGACTTGCCCATGTAAATAGAATTATCTCCATCTCTTAGCTCGTGCGCCTCGTTCTCTCCAGTACTAGCACCAGAAGGCACTGCTGCACGACCGTAAGTTCCATCTTCTAGTATTACATCTACTTCTATCGTAGGATTACCGCGCGAATCGATTATTTGACGCCCGATTATATCATAAATGAATGAACTCATGTTCTATTCCTCATTTGCATTTAATTTTATAGCATCTATTTTTTTGGCTAGTTTGAAGTCTAATTCAGTTAGACCGCCTGCGTCGTGGGTACTGACGCTTATTCGTACTTTGTTCCACCCATATATTTCAATATTCGGATGGTGATCCATACTTTCTGATATAATAGCAACCGAGTTCACGAATCCAATAGCTGATGCAAAATCGGCTGCTACTATTTCTCTTTTAATCTCTTTTCCGTCTTTTTTCCAGTTGACCAAATCTTCTAATTCGTCATCTACTCTCTCATCATCTAATATTTCTGGTCTTGACATTGTATATTATCCCATTAGGGCGTTTAATTTGCTTTGAATTTGTTCTTTAGGAACTGCACCAACGATAGTTTCTACTTGTTCGCCACCTTTGAACATCAGGATAGTAGGGATAGAACGTATTCCGTATTGCATAGCAACTTGTTGATTATTATCTACGTCTACTTTAGCAATCATTGCTTTTCCGTCATATTCTGTAGCTAACTCATCTATGATAGGTGCTATCATTCTACAAGGACCACACCATGCTGCCCAAAAATCTACTACTACTGGTACATCTGAATTTTTTATTTCTTCTGTAAAATTTGCATCTGTTAAGTGAATTGGTTGAGACATTCTGTTCTCCGATTATATATTTTGTTATTAAACTTAAAATCTTTGTTATTAAGACGATTTTCACAATCGAATTATTTTACTATCTACTCTCTGACAATGTTCTCAAAACTATTTAAAAGTTTTGTGTAATTTGAGAATACAAAATTAGCTTTATTTTCTGAGAAATCACCTATTAGGATTGTTTTTATTCCTGCTCTTTCACCAGCCATTGCATCGGACTCACTATCACCCAAGAAAAACGAATTATCTTTATCAATTTTCCATTTGTCAATTGCTTCCAGAAGCATTCCTGGTTCTGGTTTTCTCGTCTTTGAACCACTGTTAGCAAGATCTGGACAATAGTATATATCATCAAAACTATAACCATATTTTTGAAACAGATTAAATTGCATGAGATTATGAACTTTAGAAAGCTCATCTTCAGTCATTATACCTTTTCCTATTCCTTGCTGATTTGTGATTATTATTTTCAGAAAACCTAATTCTTCAGTCTTCTGAAATAACTCTAGAAATTCAGGGATAAACTCAAATTCATCGTAGCTTTTCACATAACCACCTATCTTTCTAGTATTGACTATCCCATCTCTATCAAAGAAAAAACACTTATTCATATAGACCACAAACTTCCTTAATTACGGCATCACATTGGTCATAGATTATTTCCCATGAATGTGTTCTGATGATATATTCACGAGCATTTCTACTAATTTTCTCTGATAATTCTTTGTCTTTTAGCAATTGAATTACTTTAGCTGCAAATTCTTCTGAGCTTTCAGCTATCATTATTTCCTCACCGTCTGTCGCATAAATCCCTTGATTCCCAGTAGTAGTAGTGACTATAGGACAACCAGCACTCATAGCCTCAAGTAGCTTATTCTGTATTCCTGTTCCTCCGTAATGTGGATGAACATATACAGCTGCTTTTTGCAAATATGACACTATTTCTGGAACGTTTGAATGTATTTCTACATCATCATCTTCCAAATTTGAAATAGCTTTCGAAGGATTTGCACCTGCTAATACTAATTTAATTTTGGGAAATTCTTTTTTTACTAAAGGCATAATCTCATTTACTAACCTATTTATCATAAGTTCATTAGCCCAAACATCTAATTTCCCAGTAAAAAGTAAATTCTCACGTTCCTGCTTGGCATCTGGTACGAACTTTTCAACATCAACTCCATTAGACAATAAGCGATAGTTAGCATTTGGATTTAGTTTCCTCATTAGCTTTATATCATCTTCTGTGACGAAAGTAACAGCATCAAAATAGTTGACTATTTCGGGCTCATATGTACCAAGTTTTTTCCATTCCCAATAACGGATTAGCTTTTGCTTTAGATTCTTAGTTCCTTTGTATGATCGCTTTTGATATTCAGTTCTGCAATCTTCAGCCATCAAAATACTAGGAATTTGTGCATTTTTTATATATTCGGCAGTCCTCATAAAGAAGGAAAAAGCTATGTCGAAGTGCTTTTCATCTAGTAGTTTATCAACTTCTTCGTGATATTGTTTTTGTTCATAGTAAAGTATTTCAAGTGGCTTTTTGGACATCAGCTTAGGTAGTGAACTAATACCAGCATTGAAAGGTTTCAATGGAATCACGTGTAAGTCAACACCCAGTTTTTTAACTGAGTTTTTTAGACTTTCTGTAAATTTCTTCCCTTGAAAGAAAGTAACCAAAGTTACATTATGTTCCTTTGCGAGATGTTTTATAATATAATAAGGTTTTACTCTATCTCCACCTATTAGTGGAAAAGGGTATCTCGGTAATAAAAAAAGTATATTCAGTTTCTTCATTGCAATCTCCTAATCGTCGATTTCTTCGTCTTCTTCATCTTCTGTTAATATGAATTTCTCCAGAAATTCATCACTTATATCAGCTATAAATCTTGATGGTTCACTTAAAACCATCCCACTCTCCCTATCAAAAATACCAAAAGGATAAACAATATATAAATTATCTTTCGCTCGAGTAACTGCAACATAAAACAATCTTCTCTCTTCTTCAACAGAATCTATTGTATGTGTAGATTTTGCAGATGGGAATTTTCCTTCTGTAGCCCAAATTAAAAATACTACTTTCCATTCTAATCCTTTGGCAGAGTGGATAGTGGAGATAGTTAAGTATTCATCTTCCTTAGATTCGGGTTCCAATTCATCCAATGAATTAATTGGTGGATCTAATGCCATATCGTTTAAGAAAGTTGGCAAATCATTATATTGATCAGTTATCTGCAAGAAAGTCTCAATATCACGCCAACGTTTATTGACATTATCATATTTCTCATCCATATACTCTTTGTAATAGAATGCTAACTCTGATGCGGCGTAAGTAATATCAGTGGGGTCGAAATTCTTAGCTACTAATTTGAATAGATTTGTTATTCCTACGTTTTTGTTCAAAGTAGGAAGTACATCTTTGTAATTACTTATATTTAGTCTATTATCTGATATATTGTCTATTATCTTTCTTGTGGTAGCTGGACCTACGCCATCTACTAGCATAAGTACTCTTTGCCATGCTACCACATCTTTGGGATTGAAAAGTAATCTCATATAGGAAATCAAATCTTTGATATGAGCTGTTTCTATGAATTTCATACCACCAAATTTTACATAAGGTATATTAGATTTATTAAGGTCGATTTCCAAATCAAATGCGTGATAACTAGAGCGGAATAGCACTGCTATATTCTCTAGCTCTATACCCTGCTCTCGTAGCTCTAGTATCTGCTGTACTACGAATTCGGATTGTTGTCTTTCTCTATTAGCTGCTACTAGGTATGGTTTATCACCTATTCTATCCCTACTAAATAATTTCTTCTCATATTTGAAAGCAGCTTTATTTATTACTTCATTTGACAAATCAAGTATCTGTTCTGTACTTCTATAGTTTTGTTCTATCTTATAAATCTCACATTTCTCAAAGCTTTCTGGAAAGAAGAATATATTCTGATGATCAGCACCTCGGAATGAATAAATCGACTGTGCGTCATCGCCAACGGCCATTATATTATTATCCACACCACCGAGTAGTAGTATTATTTCGTGTTGTATTCTATTAGTGTCTTGATATTCATCTACCATTATGTGTTTGTACATACTAGTGATTTGCTTTCTAGCATCGGGGTTTTCTTTTAATAATTCAAGAAGATATAGCAACAAATCATCATAATCCATTACATTAGCAACTTTCTTATACTTATGATAATCAATAAAAATAGTATTAATCTGATCTTCGTACTCTACATATTTGGGATAATATTCCTCTAATGTTGCTAATGTACTTTCTCTCTTGTTAGTTGAAAGAGATAATATTTTTTGAAGTGTATTTTTCTTAGGGAATCGCTTTTTGATACTAGGGGGGAGGTGTCGCCCTCTAATCAAGTCAATAGTATCTGCCGCGTCTTGTTGATCGATTATACTAAATTCCTGTGAGAATCCTATTTGCTTATAGTATTGCTTTAGCATCTTCAAGGCAAATGAGTGGAAAGTCCCAGTCGTGATCTTACCAGCACGAGTATCAAGTAGTGATGTAATCCTAGATAGCATTTCGGCAGAAGCTTTTCTTGTAAAAGTAAGTAGCAATATACTTCGTGGGTCTATACCATCTTCGATTAACCTAGATACTCTATAGACAAGAGTTCTGGTCTTACCAGAGCCTGCACCAGCTAATACAAGAGCAGCACCTTTGTTATGCATCACAGCTTTGTATTGCTCTTCATTCAAACTAGTTTTGTAATCAACTGAGTACTCTCTAGTCGTTAGACTGGTCTTTTTCTTTAATCTAAGTTTTTTCATTCTGTTATAGTTTATAGCCTCAATTAAAGCAAAATTTTGCGTTTATTTCTGACGTTTTAGTCTGACAATTAGCACATATTTTTAATTCTGATTTATTGCGTTCATTCTCTTTCAAAGTTTTCATTTCTGTAGATACTATACCAGTTGGTACTGCAATTATAGCATAACCCATTATCATAATGATTGATGCTATAAATTGTCCAAGATTAGAAGAAGGTGCTATATCACCATAACCTACAGTCGTGAGCGTAACTATTGCCCAATAGATACTTCTAGGAATACTTGTAAACCCAGATTCTGCTGATTCTATCATATACATGAGTGTACCCATTACAGTAACCATAGATAGAACAGCTAATAAGAACACGAGAATTTTCTTCTTACTGGCTTGCATAGCTCTCTTTAATTCACCTGCCTCCGTAATGAAACCTATAAGCTTTAGCACTCTGAATACTCTAAGCAGACGAAGTGTCCTAATAGTTATTAGTGCAGCGGATTTGGTATTGAAGAATAGTCCGAAATATGTTGGAAATATGGATAGGAAATCTACTATTCCAAAAAAACTGAATATATATTTCAATTTATGTTCTGATATATATATTCTAGCAAAATATTCTAATGTGAAAAGAACAGTAAACCCAAATTCTAAATTTGTAAAAAGATTTCCGTATTGACTTCTTAGTTCGGCCACACTATCCAACATCACTACTATAACACTAGCGATGATAGCAACTATAAGTATTATATCAAATAACTTACCAGCAGTTGTGTCAGCTTCGAAAACTATGTGATAAAGTCTATTTTTAAATGAATTCAATTTTACTATTCTGTTATTCAGTGAAAACTAATATGCAATGATAAAAATTATTCTTAACTTATGCTGATAAATTATTAAAATGACGGAAAAAACTATATGAAAAAGTATATAACTTTAATCGCAACTGTGTTTTTATTTATAATCAACTCAAATGCTGATGCCCAATTACTTGCAAAGTATACAGCTAAAGAGGGATTAGCCACAGCAGTAAACTTTACGAAATCTGATTTGAATTTTCAAACTCCTGTTTTAGTGGCAGTCGCTACTATGAAGCAAGAAGTTGAATCTTCTGGTATTAATGTCAAGCCAGGTATGAGCATAACTAATGGTAAGTCAGAAGCTTGGGTATATGTAATACTAGATGAAGAAACAGAAGAAACAGCAGTAGTAGGAGTAATAAAGATTTTTGTTGCTTTTCAAGCACTGGACCTTTCTAATCAAAGTGGGTTCGAAGTTCCTGGATTTGTATCTGTACCTATTACTGATAATTGGATAGATTCTGAAGAACTTGTAGACGATATTTCTGGGAACAATACATATCAGAACTACATTAACGCAAATCCAACTGCTGAGCCTCAAACAAGTGCTTTATCAGTTAATACTACTAACTCAATGTATATGATGAATTATCCATACTGGATAAATACTTTTGGTGAGAATGAAGATTTAGTATGTTATACAGATGCTTTGACGGGTGAAACTGATTGTCAGACTATTTCAAATGTAAAATATGTTGAATCTATTTCAAATTCATTTGCTCCAAATCCTGCCAATAACTATATAAATATAAAATTAGACAACGGAACAAGCAAATTTAACAATATGAGAATTGTCGATATATTTGGGAATATTGTTCATCAATCATCTAATCCTAGTATTACTCAAATAGACGTTACAAATCTTGCAAACGGCGCTTACACAATAATGTATGAGTATAAAAACAAAATTGAAACTGAAAAATTATTAATACAAAAATAAAAACTGGTAAATTATGTACGATAATATTAAAATAAATGATCCCGAGTTATTCCACGCTATAACGGAAGAAAGCAGCAGACAACATCAAAAATTAGAATTAATAGCTAGTGAGAATTTCGTCTCAGATGCTGTACTAGAAGCAGCTGGATCTGTACTTACTAATAAATATGCTGAAGGATACCCAAATGCTCGCTACTATGGTGGATGCGAATTTGTAGATTTGGCAGAAAACCTAGCAATAGAAAGAGCAAAAAAACTATTCGGTGCTGAATATGCAAACGTACAACCTCATAGTGGTAGTACTGCAAATATGGCTGTTTACTTCTCGTTCATCCAACATGGTGATAAGGTTATGGGACTTAGCTTAGAGCACGGAGGTCACTTGACTCACGGTTCTAAAGTTAATTTCTCGGGTATGTGGTTCAACTTCGTTCCTTATTTCTTAGATGAAGAGGGGAGAATAGACTATAACCAAGTAGAAGAACTTGCCAAAAAAGAAAGACCGAAGTTAATAACTGTCGGCGCTTCAGCATATTCTAGAAACATAGATTATAAACGATTCAGAGAGATTGCTGATTCTGTTGGTGCTTTCCTATTTGCGGATATAGCTCACCCAGCTGGATTGATAGCAAAAGGTCATTTGAACTCGCCAATTCCACATGCTCATATCGTAGCTACTACCACTCATAAGACTCTTCGTGGACCTCGTGGTGGACTTATACTAATGGGTAAAGATTTCGAAAATCCATTTGGTATAGTAGCTCCTAAATCAGGTAGAGTGAAGAATATGAGTGAGATAGTTAACTCACGAGTTATGCCGGGTATGCAAGGTGGTCCACTTATGCATATAATAGCTGCAAAAGCTACTGCATTTAAGGAATCTCTTACTGATGATTTCACTGATTATACTGCACAGGTTATCAAAAATGCACATGCTTTATCAACTGCACTTGCGGCAAAAGATTATAATATAATGTCTGGCGGTACGGATAATCACCTTATGCTTATTGACTTGCGTAACAAGGGTTTGACAGGTAAGAAAGCTGAGAATACACTAGACGAAGCTGGTATGACTTGTAACAAGAACTCTGTACCGGATGATGATCAATCACCTTTGGTGACATCTGGTATACGTCTCGGTACACCAGCACTAACTACTCGTGGTATGAAAGAAGATGATATGCGAACTGTAGCTGATTTCATAGACAGAGCTATATCAAGCGTAGATAATGAAAGTGCAATAGATACTATAAAGCATGAAGTACACGAATTCACAAGTGGTTTCCCACTTCATGTTCCTGTAAAAATGTAGTATTGATCTTGAAAAGAATTTGAATGAAAGGCTGCCTGAGGGTGGCCTTTTTTTTGCAAATAAAAATCTTCAACTTAGTTGTAAAAATAGTAATAATTCATTAAGTTTCAGAAACTAATAGAGTAAAGAAACTATTTGAAAATAATTATCACTATATTGTGCTTTATAACATTCAATTCTACATATTCAAATGACAAAACTGTTAGTGTTTATGGTTCAATATTCAGTACGCCTGGTGTTTTCGAATTAAACTTAGAATATAATTTTCTAAGCTTTGATATGTTTGGGGTTGAATCAACAACAATTGCAAGAGTTGGTACATCAATGTTAGGGATTCAAGGTCTTTCTGCTCGTTACAGTACTCCTGTTGTAGGTTTAGTACAATATTTTGGAGATGATTCTGGGTTTGATTTAGGACTTAGCTATCTTAATCACTATAACACAGTTACTGTATTTTTTAATGATCATAGGCGTAATGACCCCGTTCGTATTGACCAAGATTCTGATAGGTTAATTAGAATAGATGGAGGTTATAGAAATTACTTCAGTGATAATGGTATTTTTAGAATTAGTATTGTTTCCTTTGCTGATTTTGACAAGATAAGAAATAATGGGAATTGGAATTTTGAGTTTATTGTAAGTGCAAGTGTTGGGTATAGCTTTTGAGATATTTAATATTAATATTACTGATTTCTTATTCTTGTTTCGCCAATGGTAATGAAAATACATTTTTGTATAATGAAGTATTGGGACCTCAGAAAGGAGCATTAGCACCTAATATTGAATTTAAATTATTAGAAAACTCTAATGACACTCTAAATGAGAGTAGTTTAAGGTTTAGAGCAGGAATATCAGTGTTAAATTTAGTTTGGTTCTCTTGGAGTCCAAGCTATTTGGCTGGATTTCATTATATTACAGGTCAAAATAAAAAGCTCGATTTAGGTGTAGCCATAGTATATGAAAACTATAAGGATTTTCATTATTTCAATACCGCAACCTCCTTAAGTTTTACGCTAGGCTTTCGGCATTCAATCGGTGATGATTGGTTCATAGGTGGAGCTATTTGTCCAACTTTTTCTGAAGAGAATATTCCCAGTTATCCTATTAGCTTCAAATTTGGTTTTTCTCTTTAATCAATATAAAGCACGGAACAGAAGAGAAATCAGTGAAAGTGGTTGTTGAGTAAATCTACCTCAACAAGTCAATCAGTATATAACTAATCAAGCAAGTAAAGCCAGTTATAATTGTTAGATCTATCACGAAGTTTAGCACTTTATTCTGGCTTTTTCTGAATATAGCAGACATTAAGTACCCAACCGATATTATTAGGAATATCAGAGCTAGTAGATTATTACCCAAATCCTTGAAGTATATAGCAAGTGCTAAACCGCCTATACAGAAACCGTAGATTAATATGTTTTTGAATAGTTTATACATTATTGTTTTTTCTCATATCCATAAGGGCAGTGCTTGCAGCCAGATTTGCAACAAAACCCACGTTTTTTGTGATACTCTTCTGTAAATACGAAATAGCCGCGATCATCTATATAGTAATCGCGGCCTTCCGTTAACTTTTTATCATTTGATGACATTCAGCTCTTTACCGACTTTTATAAATGCCGCTATGGCTTTTGTTACTTGTTCGTCAGAGTGCCCAGCAGAGAGTTGTACTCTGATTCTATCCATTTTCTTAGGAACTACTGGGAATGAGAATGCGATTACGTATATGCCTTCTTCCAACATTCTATCTGCAAACTTAACTGCTAGCTTAGCACTATCATCGAAGTTTCGGAACATAATTGGAACGATAGGGTGTATGCTCTCTATTATGTCGAATCCAGCTGCGTTTAAATCACTTCTAAATCTTTTAGTGTTCTTTCTAATTTGGTCTAGCAATGCCGTTGATTCTGTTATCATATCTATTGCTTCCGATGTAGCACCGACTACTGCTGGAGCTAAAGAGTTTGAGAATAGATATGGACGGCCTTTGTTTCTAAGCCATTCTATCATCTCTTTTTTCCCAGAGATACATCCACCAGAAGCGCCGCCTAATGCCTTACCGAAAGTTGTAGTTATAATATCAATTCTATCCATCACATCAAAGTGTTCATGTGTACCACGTCCTGTTTTACCCATAAATCCAGTTGCGTGGCTATCATCTACCATAACCAATGCGTCATATTTATCTGCCAAATCGCATATTTCTTTCAATTTAGCTATATCACCATCCATAGAAAATACTCCGTCAGTCACTATGACTTTGAATCTGCAATCTTTAGCTTCTTGCAAACATCTTTCCAATCCTTTAGCATTCTTACCTGTAGCTTGGTCTAACTGCTCAATATCACCCATATCTGAGTGCTTGTATATCCATCTCTGTGCTTTACTTAATCTAATACCATCTATTATAGAAGCATGATTAAGAGCATCTGTGATTATAGCATCTTCAGGACCAAAGAAGGGCTCGAAAAAAGCACCATTAGCATCAAAACAAGAGCTGAATAGTATTGTAGACTCAGTCCCTAAGAACTTTGAAACTTTCTCTTCTAGAGCTAAGTGGCTATCTTGTGTACCACAGATAAATCGAACAGATGATAATCCATATCCTCTTAAGTCCATCTCTTTGTGAGCTGCTTCTACTATTCTAGGGTGCGAAGATAAGCCAAGGTAATTATTAGCACAGAAGTTTAGAACTTGCTTGCCATTCACTGTTATTTCAGATGATTGGGCCGAATCAATCCTTCTTTCAGTTTTGTAGAGCTTTTCTTCTTTTAGTGTTTCTATTTCTGTTTTTAGATAATCTTTGATACTTCCGTACATATTTAAACCTATTTTTTTTAATTTGGATTTCTATTTTGGTAAATATAACTATTAAGAGAATAAATGAACAAAGAGATTCCATACTTTTATCCAGTATTACTGATAATTATCGTTTTTATTACACGATTTGCATTCTTTTTGGACTATAATGTATTTCTTTCCGATGATGATGCTGGTTTTGCACTAGCTGCTCAAGATTATAATATAGAGGAATCACGACCACATTTACCGGGATATTATGTTCTAGTCAAAACTATTGCTTTTGTGAATATAGTTACAAAAGATTCATTTATCTCGATGAAAGTACTAGTTTTAACTTTCTCATCACTATCTGCATTGATTATATTCAAGCTTTTCTTATTCCATTTCAACGAAGAAAAATCGTTTTTGTTGGTAATTTTACTGTTCTCTAATCCATTGATATGGTTTTATCAATGCACACCCGAATCCTATGTCTATGATCTTTTCTTTTCATCCTTGATAGCATTACTCTTCTATAAACGAAGTACATACTTTTATTTTCTACCTCTTATCTCTATAATGGGTGGTATTCGAATGAGTTCAGCGTTTTTCCTAATTCCGCTCTACTTTTATATAACTTATGTTTATGCAAAAGAAGGCAAATTATCGTCAAAAGTTCTAGCTTTGGCTAATCTATTTGGACTAATAGTTACAGCATTTTGGCTATTGCCATTGCTTAATTCAGTCGGTGGATTTGCAGCTTATCTGAAGTTATATGACACTCATAGCCCGATGCCACCAATTGGCCCAGTTAAGAATGTGGCTGGTTTTGTGGCTTATGGTATTACATTCCTACTGCCTATTTTTGGGTTATTCATTTACTTGGGAATTAAGCGGAAATTCGAGAAAATAAAGTTGAATAAGAGTATAGTTTTTAATCTAATTTGGATAGTCCCAGCACTGTTATTCTTCGTATTTGGACATTATTCTAAAGGTTATGTTTACCTTAATTATGCTTCTATAATTCTAATGTTTGGAATTATATATTTCTTAAATGTAAAAGGCTTTAGGCTACTTTATATTATTATAGTAATTCAGACAGCATTTTTCTTATTCTACCCTTATGATAATATCGACCCGAATACGAATTTTAGACGTGATGCTCGGTCAACATCTTTGTTTGAGGTCTATTGGGATAGATTGAATTCTGGTTATCTGCACAGTCGGTCTAGATTAAATCACTATAATGAAGTTAACTCTAGCTTCGTAGAGTGTGTTAATTACCTCAAATATCATATAAGTAGTCCAGTGATATTCGATGGAAAGTCTTCGGAGATGACTATTAATAATGAGTCTTATAAATACCCAGGGCTGACTTTCGTAACTCAGAAAAACTTCGATAGGGAAGACGAGTATATAGAGCAACATGGACTTAGTTTGAAGTACAAATATGGATTATCTGATTTGTACAGAAAATCTTATATATTCTGCGATAATCGGATGCTTAGTTATTATAAGGACTTGACAGATGTTATTTACCAAAATAAAAAACATGCAATTGTAAAGGTAAAAGCAGGGAAAGTAGAGGAGTTTAAGGATTATTATAAGAATCTTTACGCAAAGTAAGGGTTAGAAATACCGTTCGTACCAAGCGCTTAATGCGACAAGATTGTAAATATGAGAACCGCGCTTTCTACCAGACTCGTGTACTTTTATCAGATTTCTTTTGAAATCATCATTGATTATTCCAGTCTTGGCAAACTTGGATTCAAATAAATGAAAATGTGCTAAGCTTTTCCATGGCCCACGGAACCAATCATGAACTGGTGCAGCAAATCCCATTTTCTCTCGGTAGATAATATCATCGGTTAAAATACCAGAAATAGCCTTTTTCAATAAAGTTTTTGTCTCATTCTTGTCAGGGACTTTAATCCTGTCAGGAAGCGAAGTAGTGAACTCTACTAGTCTATGATCTAAGAAAGGCACTCTAGCTTCGAGATGATGCGCCATACCTATCTTATCTACTCTCATTAGTAAAACTTCTGCTAGTCGTTGCTGTTGTTCTATATAGATTATCTTCTCGAAATACTCCGCATCAGATTTTATGTTTTCTATCTCATGGTACAAAGATTTAGCGTATTGATAGGGGATAGTAGGGTCTAATCTATTATCATTTTTCATTTTCTCTAATGAGAACTGACCGAACATAGGAACGCCACTCCAACTAAATTCCTCGTCATAACTTGCACGACGCAAATATTCGAAAGCCAAATCCTGATTTAGTATTGGGTTGAACATAGTTGCAATCTGATAACCAGCTTTTCTAACGGATTTCGGAAGCATTTGGTAGTACTTCCAATATGAATTTTGCAGATTATAGCCTTGTAACATCCAGCTATAACCAACGAATTGCTCGTCGCTTCCTTCACCAACTTGTATAACAGTTGTGCCTGACTCGTGTGTAAGTTTACTAAGGTAATATAGAGGCATACATACAGGGTCACCATTTGGTTCATCTGTGTGCCATGCGATATCGTCGATTATACTTAGACAATCCTTATCATCAATAAGGATTTCACGGTGGTTTGTGCCGAATTGATTTGCAACTTTTCGAGCATATTTGAGCTCATTGTACTGTTCTAATTCTTTGAATCCGACCGTATATGTATCAATAGGCCTATCCATCAACTCAGCCATTAATGCAACGTTCAGGCTAGAATCAATACCGCCACTTAGGAATACACCAAAGGGAACATCTGATATCATTCTTGATTTGACAGCTTCACGGAGTAATCTAACGGTCTCTTGACCGGCGTCTTCGAAACTAATGTCATTGTTTATCTTGGTTAGGGGAGTCCAGTACTTCTTCCAATCCATTCCACCTTTATTCAAAGTAATGAATGAGCCAGACTCTAGTTTTTTTATACCAGCGAATAGACTTTCTTTCTTGCTAGACATAGCATAGGTTAAATAATTGGGTAACTCTTTATAGTTGAGTTCTCTGCTAACTTCAGGGTGAGTTAGTATAGCTTTTATTTCGGAAGCAAATATGAATAGACCATTTTCATAGTAATAATAAAACGGCTTAACTCCGATTCTATCTCTACAGGCGAACATTTCATTTTCTTCATTGTCCCAAATAGCAAAAGCCCACATACCAACGAGCTTATCAATTATTTCTTTACCGTAATACTTGTACCCTTCTATTAGAACTTCGGTATCAGATCCTGATATAAATCTCATACCTTTAGATTCTAGTTCATCTTTGATTTCTTGGAAATTGTATATCTCACCGTTGAATACTATTGTGTAACGTCCATCGGAAGTGGACATGGGCTGAATACCTGCGTCAGATAAGTCAATTATGGATAGTCTTCTATGGCTGAATCCACATCTTCTATTTTCAGACATCCAAGTGGAGCCAGCGTCAGGACCTCTGTGAATGATTTCATCACCCATACCTTGCAGTAATTTGGGAGTGATATTACTATTTGTTCTGAAATCTACAACACCTGCTATTCCGCACATATAATAACTTGATTTACTTTAGTTGGATTCTATAATAGAAATGAATTTCTTGACAGTGGCTTCTAAACCATATTTAATAGAATTAGAGATTATTGAATGGCCTATACTTAGCTCATGAATTTGTTTTATCTTAGCTATATTAGCAGTATTATCTAGGTTCAATCCATGACCAGCTGCTACTTTTAGTCCAATAGAATCAGCGAAAAGAGTTGCTTCGTTTATTCTGATTAGTTCACCATTTTGGCGTGAAGTTTCAGTCAAATTTGCATAAGTACCAGTATGAAGCTCAACCATATCTGCTCCTACACTCTTTGCAATCTCTACTTGCGTTTTATCAGGCTCTATGAATAGACTCACTTCTATTCCTTTATCGTGCATTTTCTTACAAAGAGTTATAAGCTCATGTTGAATAGCTATGACATCTAAGCCGCCTTCAGTTGTTAGCTCTTGTCTGCCTTCAGGTACGATTGTAACTAAGTCAGGAACAACATCGAGTGCTAACGCAATAATATCATCATACATAGCCATTTCTAAATCTAGACGAGTAGAAATATTATTTTTTAGATTATAGACATCGGCATCTTTTATGTGCCTTCTGTCTTCTCGTAAATGACAAACTATTCCTTTAGCACCAGCTGCTTCAGAAATTAATGCTGCTTCCAATACATCCGGTTCAGTCCCACCTCTAGCATTGCGAAGAGTAGCTACGTGGTCTATATTCACGTTTAGTATCATTTACTTCCTTTAATTATTTTGAATTCGACTTTTCTACTTTCTTCCAATATACCATTTTTATTTGATTTTAACTCACCTTTGCCTTCGTAAGTTAATCTATTCTTATTTATTCCATTATTTATAAGATAATTATAAACAGATTTGGCTCTTGCTTCTGATAACTTCTTATTATTCAACTCACTTCCTATCTCATCTGTAAAACCTAATATTAGGATATCGTAACTTTCGTTTTTATTCAAAAATTTAACAAGTCTTTGTAATTCACTATTGGACTTTTCATTCAAATTACTTTTACCAAATTCGAAGAAAACGTTTGTTAATTCGTAAGTCTCACCGATTTTAATTGGTTTCAAGGTTAAATCTAATTCTAAAATGCCGTTTTTCGAACTATCAGATAATAGGGTTTTACTCATTGAATAATATCCTTCTGCAACTGAATTCAATCCATAATTTGAATTCAATGGTAGTACAATCTGGTAAAAACCAGTAATACTATCACTATATGCAATTCCTACTATACTGTTTGTGCTTAACTCTCTAAATTCTATCTTTGATCCAATTGGTTTATTAGAGATATCTTCGGATATAATTCCTTTCACAATCAGAGATTCTTCTGGTCTTATCTCAGTAGGAAGTTTTATCCTAAAAATATCTTCCTTACCGAGTGAGTTATTTGAGGATACGAAATAAGCATAATCATTGACTGATGAAATAGTAAAATAAGCTTCCCATCCATCAGAATTTATATCTTTTCCTAAATTTTTTGGTTCGTTCCAACTCTTGAAATTATTTTCAGTCTTAGTTACAAATAAATCCATACTACCATATCCTGGTCGACCATTAGTAGCATAGTAGAGTGTTTTATTATCATTTGAAATGTAAGGTGTTATTTCATCTGCTGCTGTATTAATTGTTGGACCCAAATTCTTAATCTCTGTCCATCCACTGTCTGACAGAGTTGTATAGTATAAATCTAAACCTCCATACGAATCTTCTCGTTCCATAGAGATAAACATTATATTCATACTTTGTGATAAAGAAAAGTTTACAAAACTTGTTTCATTATTAATTCTTGTAAAATCAAATTTTTGAAAATCAGACCAAGTATTATCTTCATATTTTACATAAGATAGTGATGCTAAGTCTCTAAATTTATTACTTCTACCCATTAATAACATAGTTCCATCGGAATTAGTCGAAAATGCAAAATTGTTGTTTTTATTATTGACTGGCTCATATAAATTCACAGCTTGAGAAAACCTGTCATCTGATTCGAGTTCACTAAACCATACATCTTGATTTTTGTCAATTCCAATATTCTCTGGATGTTCATCACGAGTGAAAAATAGTTTTTTACCATCTGCAGATATAATAGGTGATAGCTCAGAATATTGAGAGTTTATTCTAGTCCCCATATTCTCTGGAATGGATGAAAAAAGTTTTTCATTTACTTCATTTATAGACCATACGTCAGTTGTATCATTTCCAACTCCAACTGCGTCTAATAGTACTTCTGATTTAGTATTTTTCAGGTCAAAATAGAGTTTTATGTTTTGTATTTGGGTAGGTTCTTTTAATTTTATTATGAATCGACCTTTGTCACTTTTTATTATATTATCTAAAAAGTAGACACTTGTTTCTTTGCTGTCGTTACTAATCACATTTACATTCTCAAGTGCTTGACTACCTATAGGCATATTGATAAAAATGTATTCGGTATTAGATTGACTATCGAATTCTAGTATAATGCTTTCGTAGATTTCATTATGTGTAATAGTAGGCATCCAAGAAGTGGGTACTTTTTCATTTGTATATGAATTAGGAGACCCTAGGGCTTGATTTGCTGAGAATTGTTTTTCACTAGCCTGACTTGAATAAGCAACTACTGTTTTTGCCCACGAAACAGGAGCTTTTGAAATCAAACTGGATGTAAAAATTAGAATAAATATTAGTGTACTAGCTATACCATTCATTTTTCGCATCTCTTTTCATTAAGTCTTGTATCGCTTCTTTAGGATCTTTATTCTGAAATAAAGTTTTGTAAACTTTGCGAGTAATTGGCATTTCTATGTTGTACTTTTTACTGAGTTCGTAAGCGGACTTTGAAGTAAATGCTCCCTCAGCAATCATTTTAGAATCAGACAAAATATCCTCAGCTTTCTCACCTTTTCCAATACGTTCACCAAATCGACGATTTCTACTATGCTTACTGTCGCAAGTCACAAATAAATCACCTAAACCTGATAGACCTGAGAAAGTTTGGTGTTCTGCTCCCATAGCTTCACCTAATCGAGCTATTTCTGCTAAACCTCTAGTAAGTAAAGCCGCTTTTGTATTGTCTCCAAGTCCCATACCGTCTATAATACCTGCTGCAATAGCTATAACATTTTTAAGAGAGCCACCAATTTCACATCCTATTACATCAGTTGAAGTATAAATTCGGAAGTAATCTGTTAAAAAAATCTCTTGCACATATTTTGCAAATTCTTCAGACTTAGATGCAACTACTACTGTAGTAGGTATCTTCAGACTGACTTCTTCAGCATGACTTGGACCTGTTAGAACAGCGAAATGATTTTTATCTATACCATAGACTTCTTCGAATATACCGGATATAGTTTTATTAGAATTATTTTCAACTCCTTTTGAAGAATTGATAATATATTTAGCACGTATTTTTAAATCGTATTTCTTGTAATATTCTCGGATATATTGAGTAGGTACTGCATTAACGATTATGTCAATATCTTTTATATCATTTGGGTCTGTTGTGGCAACTATATTAGAGGGGATTTCTGAAACAGAAAGATATTTACTGTTAGTCCTTTTCGAGTTTATTTCATTAGCTTGGTCTTCATTTCTCGTCCATAAAATAACGGACTCAAAATTAGTACTAAGTACCATAGCCAAAGCAGTACCCCAGCCACCTGCACCAATAACTGCTATATGTTTACGATTGTTAGGAATAGTCAATTTCTATTACTCAGTTATCCAGATCTTTTGAATATTTGTAATTTGGGGAAGCGGTTTTCTGTTCCTTCTAATAGTCGCTTGATATTAGATCTATGCGTATAAACAATGAGTAAGAAAAGTCCCAATAAGAAATACACAATTGTTCCATATCCTGGTATCGAATCATGTAATATATTGTATCTAAATATCATAGAAGAGGGGAGGGTAAATGCTGCAAGTATAGATCCTAATGATATGTAACCCGAAAATGCTACAGCTATTAGAAAGAATAATACTGCAACTCCAGCATCTATTGGAGCAATACCAATAAGCATTCCTGCTGCTGTATTTATACCTTTACCACCTCGGAAATTAACAAAAGCTGAGAATATATGACCCAATACAGCAAATATACCAGCCATTAACTTGATTAAGGTGAAATCTTCGAAGCTAGTCATATTAGGAATTGTCAATTCTGATCCAAGCACACCTGCGATTACGACAACTGCAAATACACCTTTTGCTATATCCAATAACTGTACTAATACTCCAACTTTCCAACCCATAACTCGGAAAGCATTTGTACTTCCCATATTACCACTGCCCTTGTCACGAATGTCAAAGCCATATAATTTTTTGCTAACTATGACCGCTATAGGTATAGAACCTACTAGATAACTCAAAGCCGCTATTATTATTAATGCTAGTGTTGTACTCATATATTACAATTACTACTGTTTGTGTTTTTCAATATATAATTATTTACCGTGTTTTGCAAAATAATGTAGAGAAATTCCAGCAGAAACTGCCACATTGAGTGATTCAGAGCTACCAATACCTTCCAAGACATATTTGTCCTTTATTAACTCATTCAATTCTTTACTCAATCCATGAGATTCACTACCGAATACAATTCCATATTTCCCATTGTGTTTTAGTTTCTCAACAGGCGTTTTGGCATTGCTATCAGCGGCAAATATATCCACATCACTAAAATTCTCTTTCAAAAATTCTGCCAAATTATCTTTATATAATACTTTTAACCTAAACACTGAACCCATAGATGAGCGTACTACTTTTGGTCCAAATTGATCGGCACTTTCAGCACCTAGAAATACTTGTTTTATCCCATACCAATCAGCAGTTCTAATTATAGTACCAACATTACCTGGGTCTGAGACTCCATCAAGTGCTATAAAAGATTCATGAGGTAGAAAATCCAACTCTCTTAATCCCACTACAGCTATAATGCCTTCTGGAGAAGTTTGCTTCACTAATTGGCGAAACTTATGTTTCGGTGCAGTATATATGGG